>NZ_AKJD01000053.1 GCF_000282515.1 Pseudomonas sp. GM80 | reverse complement strand
CCACAGGGTTCAGTGGTGTACGCAGATCCACAGTCGCCTGCGATCAACTGTAGGAGTGAGCCTGCTCGCGATAGCAGTGAGTCAGGCACAGCATAAGTGTCTGAATAATCGCTATCGCGAGCAGGCTCGCTTCTACAGTTTGATCTGCGTAAGGATCAGAGGGCGACGTTGCTTTGGTTGAGGCGTTCGCGCAGGAACTCGATCAACGCCTGCACCGGTCGTGAAGCCTGACGATGCTGCGGATACACCGCCGACAACGTCAGCGGCTCCGGACGCAAATCATCCAGCACCGGCACCAGCCGGCCATCCCTCAGCGCCGCGCCAACAATAAACGTCGGCAGATAGGTAATCCCCATCCCCTGCACCGCCGCATCCCGCAGTAGCTCGCCATTGTTCACCCGCATGCGTCCGGTGACATTCACCAGCACCGGCTTGCCCTGCCCCGCGTTGAAGCGCCATTGCACCGAACGACTATGCCCGTACGGCAAACAGTCATGGCTGTGCAGGTCTTCCGGATCAAGGGGCGTGCCGCGTTCAGCCAGATACGCCGGGCTGGCGCAGTACACCCGTTCGATGGAAGCGATACGGCGGGCGATCAGGGTCGAGTCTTCCAGCACGCCGATGCGCAGCGCCAGGTCGTAGCCCTCACCGAGCAAATCCACCGGCCGATCACTCAGATCCACCTCTACCGTGACCTCCCGGTAGCGCTGCAAAAACATCGGCAGCAGACAACCGAGATGCGCCACGGCAAACGACAGCGGCGCACTCACGCGGATCGTCCCACGCGGCTCGGCGGTCTGCCCGGCGATGCCCTGCTCTACCTGTTCGACTTCACCCAGCAAGCGCAACGCCGATTCGTAATAACTCTGGCCCAGCGGCGTGACGTCCAGGCGCCGCGTCGAGCGGTTCAACAACCGCACGCCGAGACGCTCTTCCAACTGCATCAAACGCCGGCTGACGAACTGCTTGGACAACCCCAATTGATCAGCCGCCGACGTGAAGCTGCCGGACTCCATGACCTGGCAAAAAATACGCATGTCTTCGAACGGGTTCATTGTCACTCTCTGGTGGACAGTTAAACGCTTTATAGCCGCTTTTTCACTTTCGAGCAGCTCATTAATCTGTGCTCACGGTTTGAAAACAACCCCCTACCGGTAGGAGCTGCCGCAGGCTGCGATCTTTTGATCCTGATCTGCGCAGAGGCTGGAAAAAGGCCAAAGCAGGATCAAAAGATCGCAGCCTGCGGCAGCTCCTACATCACACATTTGAAAATGGAATTGAACATGAACATTAAAAAGACGCTGACCGCCTCCCTCCTCGCCCTCTCCATCGGCAACGCTTTCGCCGCCGAAAGCAGCGGTGTCGAACACAACACCCAAGCCTTCCTCAACGCCCTCACCGCCGGTGGTGGCAAACCACTGGAGCAACTCAGCCCGAAAGACGCCCGTGCGGTGCTGACCGGTGCGCAGGCTTCGGTGAAAGTGGATTTGTCCGGTGTTGAAGTCAGCGACAAGGCGATCAAGGTCGATGGCCAGACGATCAACCTGAAAGTGGTGCGTCCAGCCAAGGTCAAAGGCGAATTGCCGGTGTTCATGTTCTTCCACGGCGGCGGCTGGGTGCTCGGTGATTACCCGACGCACCAGCGCTTGATTCGTGACTTGGTGGTGGGTTCCGGCGCCGTCGCGGTGTACGTCGATTACACGCCGTCGCCGGAAGCGCAGTACCCGACCGCAATCAACCAGGCCTACGCCGCAACCAAATGGGTGGCCGAGCACGGCAAGGACATCGGTGTCGACGGCAACCGTCTGGCGGTGGCCGGCAACAGTGTCGGCGGCAACATGGCGGCAGTCGTGGCGTTGATGGCCAAGGAACAGAAAACCCCGGCACTGCGCTTTCAGCTGTTGATGTGGCCGGTGACCAATGCGCAGTTCGATGACGGTTCGTACCAGCAATTTGCCGAGGGCCATTTCCTCACCAAAGACATGATGCAGTGGTTCTGGGACAACTACACCACCAACCCGGCCGAACGTGCGCAGATCCATGCTTCGCCACTCAACGCCAGCGCCGACCAGCTCAAAGGCTTGCCTGCCGCCCTGGTGCAGACCGCTGAATTCGACGTGTTGCGTGATGAAGGTGAAGGCTATGCGCGGCATCTCGATGCGGCCGGCGTGGCGGTGACCTCGGTGCGTTACAACGGGATGATTCATGACTTTGGGCTGCTCAATCCGCTGAGCCAGATTCCTGAGGTGCAGGCGGCAGTGCGTCAGGCGGCGGCTGAGCTGAAAACCCATTTGAACTGAGCCCAAGTCCTCGCCACACCCAACAGTGTGGTGAGATCTCCCTGCAAATGAAGAACCTGTGGTGAGGGGATTCATCCCCGTTCGGCGGCGCAGCCGTCGTGAAATCAGCGAATGCGGTATTTCAGAAAAATCGTAGTCGATGGTTTTAGGGTCGCTTCGCAACCCAACGGGGATAAATCCCCTCGCCACAGGTTCCTCAATGACAAAATTATTATCGCCCGCAGAGTTCGACTTAGACTGGAGTCTTCCATGTCCTTCCTCCTCACCCACCTGCTGTCCCTGAGCGCTGTTCTGCTGCTGCTCGACGCCGTGCTCTGGCACTTCACGCCCTTCACCCATCGTGCGCCGAAAGTGGCGGTGCGCCTGGCGCTGTTTCTGGCCTTCAGCGCGCTGGTGATCAACGCCGGTGTCAGCCCGTTGCAGGCGCCGCTGTTCGCCGATGATCGCGTGGCGCAACTGGGGGCAACGGCGCTGGGGATTCTCTGGTGGCTGTATGCAGCTCGCGTGTTGACCGAAATAATCGGCCTGGCGCTGATGCGCCGCATCGGTCACAGCGGGCGGTTGTTGCAGGACGTCATCGGTGCGCTGGTGTTTCTGGTGGCCATCGTTGCCGCCGCCGGCTACGTGCTGGAACTGCCGGTCAAAGGCTTGCTGGCGACCTCCGGCGTCGTCGCTATTGTCGTCGGTCTGGCGCTGCAAAGTACCTTGGCCGATGTGTTTTCCGGGATCGTCCTCAACACCACCAAACCCTACCAAGTAGATGATCTGGTGATGATCGACGGCGTCGAAGGCAAGGTTTTCGACATCGACTGGCGCGCCACGCACCTGCTGACCAGCGCCGGGACCATCGCGGTGGTGCCGAACTCGGTTGCGGCCAAAGCGAAAATCGTCAACCTCAGCCGCCCGAACAACATGCACGGCGTGTCGATCAGCATCAAAGTGCCGAACCACATTCGCCCGCGTCGAGTGCTCGATGCGCTCGACCGTACCTTGCAGGGTAGCAATGCTCTGTTGCTCAACCCGGCACCCAAAGCCGTGCTGAAAGAGGCCGGTGAAACGATGTCGGAATACGTCGCCAGCGGTTTCATTGCCGAACTGGGCAAGAAAAGCGAAGTGCGCAATCAGCTGTTCGACCTGGCTCACCGGCATTTGGAAGCGGCAGGCATTTCGCGCCATCCAGACGGCGTAATTGAACCGTCCACCCGTGCTCGCGCGCTGCTCGATGAAGTGAAAATCTTCCGTTCGCTGAGCAGCGAAGAACGTGATCGCCTCGCTGAATCGATGGTCGCGCAGCAGTACTCGGCGGGCCAGGTGGTGCTGGATCTGGACGAAGTGCCGGACAGTCTGTTCGTGATTGCCACCGGGGTGGTCAGCGCGACGGTGGCGGACGGCGACAGCAAGGTCGAGGCCGGTCGCATGGGGCCGAGCGAGGTCATGGGTGAACAAAGCATTCTGGCGGATACGCCGTCGCAGGCGACGTTCACGGCGCTGACGTCGAGCATCATTTATCGACTCGACAAGAACCTCACTCGTCAGTGCATGGAGCAGCGCACGGAGGTCAGTCGGGCGTTGAATAAATTGCAGGCGGTGCGTCAGCAGAACAGTCATCTCGCGTTGATGGCAAGGCCGGCGCCTGTCAGCAAAAGTGGTTTTCTGCGCTGGTTGCAGAGGCGCTGAAAACAAAAGATCGCAGCCTTCGGCAGCTCCTACATGAGAACGCGTGTAGGAGCTGCCGAAGGCTGCGATCTTTTGATCTTACTTGGCAGTGAACTTGGTATAGCTGTTGATCAGGTTGCGGTAGTTAGGCAGACGCTCCGACAGCAAATGCGCCAACCCTTCCATGTCATTGCGCCAATCCCCCTGCAGCTCGCACGCCACCGAGAACCAGTTCAACAGGTGTGCACCTGCCGCCGACATCCGTGCCCACGCCGCTTGCTGCACGGTGGTGTTGAAGGTGCCGGACGAGTCAGTCACAACAAACACTTCATAACCTTCAGCAATCGCCGACAGCGTCGGGAACGCCACGCAAACGTCAGTCACCACACCGGCGATGATCAGTTGCTTGCGACCGGTGGCCTTGATCGCCTTGACGAAATCTTCGTTGTCCCAGGCATTGATCTGGCCTGGACGCTGAATGAACGGTGCATCCGGAAACTGCTCGCGCAACTCAGGCACGATCGGGCCGTTGGGGCCGGCGTCGAAGCTGGTGGTGAGGATCGTCGGCAGTTTGAAGAACTTGGCGATGTCGCCCAGCGCCAGCACGTTGTTCTTGAATTCGTTCGGGGTGAAATCCTGTACCAGCGAGATCAGGCCGGTCTGGTGATCGACCAGCAGTACAACCGCATCATCTTTGTTCAGACGTGTGTAAGGAACGCTCATGGGAAAACTCCTGGATGGACGGATGGATGAAGCGTGAAGCGCCGACCGGTCGGCCGGCGCTTTGGGGGAGAATCAGAAAGCGAAGCAGGAGCAGCCGAACGCGCCCCAGAACCCGGCGAAGTCGCTGACCGGTGCGTTCGACATTCGCGCCTTTTCATGGCTGTGGGTGTGTACGGCGCACGGGCCGCTGCACTGGTGAACCTGCGCCTGCAACGGCGAGTTCGGCCGCCAGTGGCCCGGGACTTTGACCACCGGCGACCAGTCCGGCAGCACCGGAATCGAGCGCGGCCCGAGGTCTTCGAAGTCGCCGGCAGCGTAAACAATCTTGCCGCCGACCACGGTCATGACCGATTCGATCCACTTGATCGCTTCTTCCTCGACATGGAAGAAGTCCGCGCTCAGCGCCGCCAGATCCGCCAGTTGACCGACCTTGATCTGGCCCTTCTTGCCCTGTTCCGAGGAGAACCAGGCACTGCCGTGAGTGAACAGTTCCAGCGCGGTGGTGCGCGGCAAACCTTCTTCGTACAGCGCCAGACCGCCGACGGTACGGCCGCTGACCATCCAGTACAGCGAAGTCCACGGGTTGTAGCTCGACACCCGCGTCGCATCGGTGCCGGCGCCGACCGGTACGCCTTCGGCGAGCATGCGTTTGATCGGCGGAGTCGCTTCGGCAGCCTGCTTGCCGTAGCGGTCGACGAAATATTCACCCTGAAACGCCATGCGATCCTGAATCGCAATGCCGCCGCCCAGCGCTTTCACCCGCTCGATGTTCTGCGGGGTGATGGTTTCGGCGTGGTCGAAGAACCATGGCAAACCGTTGAAAGGAATGTCGCGATTGACCTTCTCGAACACGTCGAGCATGCGGCTGATCGATTCGTTGTACGTCGCGTGCAAACGGAACGGCCAGCGCTGTTCAACCAGGTGGCGCACCACCGGTTCCAACTCTTCTTCCATGGTCTGCGGCAGATCCGGGCGCGGTTCGAGGAAGTCTTCGAAGTCCGCTGCGGAGAACACCAGCATCTCGCCGGCGCCGTTGTGGCGCAGGTAGTCGTCGCCCTGATGCAACTTGACGCTGCCAGTCCAGTTCTGGAAATCGCTCAGTTCTTCTTTCGGTTTCTGGGTGAACAGGTTGTAGGCGATGCGCACGGTCAACTGGTCGTCTTTGGCCAGTTGCTCGATCACTTGGTAATCGTCCGGGTAGTTCTGGAAACCACCGCCGGCATCGATCGCGCTGGTCAGGCCGAGGCGATTGAGTTCGCGCATGAACTGGCGGGTCGAGTTGACCTGATATTCCAGCGGCAGCTTCGGCCCTTTGGCCAGCGTCGAGTAGAGAATCATCGCGTTTGGCCGCGCGACCAGCATGCCAGTCGGGTTGCCATTGCTGTCGCGAACGATCTCGCCACCCGGCGGGTTCGGCGTGTCGCGGGTGTAACCGGCCACGCGCAGCGCGGCGCGGTTGAGCAACGCACGGTCATACAGGTGCAGGATGAACACCGGGGTGTCCGGCGCGGCCTGGTTGATTTCTTCCAGGGTCGGCATGCGTTTTTCGGCGAACTGGAATTCGTTCCAGCCACCGACTACGCGCACCCATTGCGGGGTCGGCGTACGGTCGGCCTGATCCTTGAGCATGCGCAGGGCGTCGGCCAACGACGGCACGCCTTCCCAGCGCAATTCCAGGTTGTAGTTCAAACCGCCACGGATCAGGTGCAAGTGCGAGTCGTTGAGTCCGGGGATCACGCAGCGGCCGTGCATGTCGACCACTTGCGTGTTCGGCCCGCGCAAGGCCATGGCCTGGTTGTCGTTGCCGACGACGACGAAGCGCCCATCGGTGATCGCCACGGCACTGGCCAGCGGTTTGGTGCGGTCGACGGTATGAAATTGGCCATTGAACAGAATCAGATCGGCGCTCATCGCAGTTCCTCAAGCAAAGTAAAAAGGAGCAAACCCCGCGCGCTCAACGCGGCGAGGTTTCTTGGGAATCGAGGTGTTCATGGGCCTGACTGGCTTCGAGCCACGGCGTAAACAAACGGGTGACCGGCGGCATCACCACGTACACCACCGACAGGACGATGGTCAGGGTGATCAGGAACGTGGCGACCACGTAATTGGACAGGATTGGATGCAGCCCCAGCAGCGGCCCCCAGATCAGGGGCACGAGCAAGGTGTGCGGCAGAATCACCAGCAGCGTGACCACTGCTTGTTTCCAGCGCGGCGGCGGCGAAGCGGCATCGGCCAGCGGCGAGAACCAGAACTCTTTGATCGGCGCAACTTCGGTCTGATCGCCATCAGCCAGCATCGGCGCGGCTTCGGCGACCAGTGCCTGACGCTGCGGCGACTCCAGCCAGCCTTGCATCGCTTCAGTGGAGCTGAAACGAAGCACACAGGTGTAGAAATCGAGACGGCCGCGTTTGCCACGCACCACGTCTACGCCCAAATGGCCTTCACGCTGGCTCGCCACGCGGACGATATTGCGCAGCCAGGCTTCATACGCCGACTCGAAACCGGCCTTGATCCGGTGCTTGATGATCAACGTGACGGTTTCATCGGCCCCCGGTGCTTGTGGATTGAGGACTTCAGGCATAACGCAGCACTCCGGGCAAACGAACAGGAATCACCAGCCGTCCCGGCCCGGCGATCAACACAGTGGTAAACAGGATCAACAGCAACCAGCCGAACTGCCCCTCGGCCACACTCCATTGCGGATGCACGACCAGCAGTGCTACCAGCAGCACAAAGAGAATAGGCACGCAGGCCAATCGCGCCAGTAACCCGGCGACGATCAGTAGTGGACAGAGGACTTCGGCGAAGATCGCCAGGATGAGGGTGAGGTGGGCGCCGAGGTGGAACGGGTCTTCGATCAATTGCAGTTGCGCGGTGAAGTCCAGCAGCTTGGGCAAACCGTGGACCCACACTAAAAACAACCCGCCGCTGACCCGCAGGAACAGCAAACCGATGTCGAGTGCCTGTTCATCCCGTTGAGCAACGTGCATGGGCCCAGCCTTTATAAGTTATTGGGGTGAATCATGCCGTGGAGGGCTGGGAGGAAATTGGATGGGTGTGCTCAGTTCTGCGCTGTGCCGGGATTCTGTGAACACCGCAACCTCCTGTGGGAGCTGGCTTGCCAGCGATAGCGGAGTGTCAGACGCCATCACCGTTGGCTGAGCTGACGCCATCGCTGGCAAGCCAGGCTCCCACAGGATTTCTGATCGTTCCTACACTCGATGGAGCTGCCACGATTCGCTGCGAGACGAATGAGGGTGGCAGCTATACGCGGGTCGCAGACCGGGACTCTAGAACCGGCTGTAGGCAAAGGCGCAACGTTGCGTAGCCTGAAAGAGTGTCTGCGGGTGTTGCTTAAACGGCGTTGTTTAAGTCACCGACAATTCCTGGTTCACACCCATCCAATGTAGGAGTGAGCCTGCTCGCGATGGCGGTCTGTCAGACACGGCAATGTTGCCTGATAAACCGCTATCGCGAGCAGGCTCACTCCTACAGGGGGTGATGCGTACTTGAGGACTGCAATGGGATTTAAATCGCCGGGATATCCAGCGGCGCCGCCATGAATTGGCTGATCCTTGCGCGCAGCCATTTCTCCGCCGGATCGTTGTCATGCACCCCGCTCCACGCCATCGACAACTGCGCGGCATCGATCGGGAATGGCGGATCTTCGGCGCGCAGAGCACAGCCTTCCACCAGTGCGCAGGCGGCGTAATCCGGCACAGTGGCAATCATTTCGGTGCCGGCGAGCAAGGCGCGCAAGCCGCTGAACTGCGGCACGCCGAGAACCACGCGGCGACTGCGACCGACCTTGGCCAGATCCATGTCGATATTGCCGCTCAAGTCGCCAGAGAACGAAACCATCGCGTGCGGACGTTCGCAATATTCGTCCAGCGTCAGCGGCCCCGGACGATCATCGCCACGCAAGACTTTGCAGGGAATGTCGCGCAGTTTCTTGCGTTTGGCGTTGGCCGGCAGGTCGGTGGTGTAGCTGACGCCCACAGAGATTTCACCCGAAGCCAGCAGCGCCGGCATCAACAGGTAGTTGGCGCGCCGCACCACCACGACGATGCCCGGCGCCTCCTCTTGAAGCTGACGCAACAGCGGCGGAAACAAGCCGAACTCGGCGTCGTCCGACAAACCAATACGAAACACATCACAACTGCTGGCCGGATCGAACTCCTTGGCCCGGCTGACCGCGCCGGAGATCACGTCCATCGCCGGTTGCAACTCCTTGAGAATCGCCAGGGCGCGAGCCGTGGGCTCCATCGACCGGCCGTTGCGCAGCAGCAACGGATCGTCGAACAGGTCGCGCAGACGACCGAGTGCGGCGCTGACCGCCGGTTGCCCCATAAACAGTTTTTCAGCGACGCGGGTCAGGTTCTTTTCGAACATCAGCGCTTCGAAAATCACCAGCAGGTTCATGTCGACGCGGCGCAGATCATTACGGTTCATGGGCTCGATTTCCTTTTATGGCCAGCCAGCAAGTGCTACGCACTTTACTCGATCAACCGCCCTTGAAGCGCCGGTCAGCCAAGCAAATTAACAACGATTAACTCGTCAGCCGCAGGTCTGCACCCAACAATCGCTTCACTGCGCAGCGTTGTTTTTTGACCTGAGGGAAGGCGCCCGTGTGCATTCCCCACCGACACGGACCTTGGCCATGGCTCATTCACAGCACACCGCCGCCCTCGCCCCTGCCTGCGAACCCGGCACCCCGCGCACCGGCGGCCTCAGCCCGCAACGGGTGCGGCGGGTAAAACAACTGATTCTGGATCGCCTCGGCGAAAGCCTGGAAGTGACGGAACTGGCACAGGCCTGTTCGCTGTCGCGCAGTCACTTTTCCAGGGCCTTCAAGTGCAGCACCGGGGTATCGCCCCAAGACTGGATTCGCCGCCAACGCCTCGCTCGCGCCAAGCTTCTGATCCAGCACACTGACCTGAGCCTGACGCAAATCAGCCTGGAGTGCGGATTCTGCGATCAGGCGCATTTCTGCCATATTTTCACCCGCAGCGAAGGGATCAATCCGTTCGCCTGGCGCTGCCGAGTCGTGCGCGAACAGCACAGCGTGCGCCCCTCGCCTGCCGTGTTGTG
Organism: Pseudomonas sp. GM80; assembly: GCF_000282515.1. GTDB lineage: Bacteria > Pseudomonadota > Gammaproteobacteria > Pseudomonadales > Pseudomonadaceae > Aquipseudomonas. The sequence goes on along the minus strand of NZ_AKJD01000053.1, from coordinate 38,055 downwards.
AACCCGCCGCCGCTACCAGCCATTGCACCGACGCGCAAACCTGAGGATTATGCCCGGACACCTCGAAACAGACGGCTTGCGCGCGGTCTGTCGGGGCCGCCGCATCAGCACAGGAGCGAGCTGTTGAGTTTCCCAGCGAATCAGGCCATCGGTTTCGGCCCCTATCGAATCCATCCGGCACAACGCCTGGTGCTTGAAGGCGAGCAGCCGCTGCGTCTGGGGCGTCGTGCCATGGACATTCTGCTGACCCTGCTGGCGCATGCCGGCGAGGTGGTCAGCAAGCAACAGTTGATGGCCGCGGTCTGGCCTGACAGCGTTGTCGAAGAGATCAACCTGCGTGTGCACATGGCAGCCCTGCGCAAGGCACTCGGTGACGGCCAGGCCGGGCAGCGCTACATCGTCACCGTGGCGCAACGCGGTTACAGTTTTGTTGCGCCGATCCTGCTGCACGCCATCGAACAGCAACCTGTCGGCGACAGCGCCGGGCGACATAACCTGCCATTGCGCCGCACGCGGATGATCGGCCGCCAGCCACTGGTCGACAGCCTGATGACGCAACTGCCGCGCCAGCGCTGCATCACCCTGGTCGGCCCCGGCGGAATCGGCAAAACCACCGTCGCCTTGCGCGTTGCCGAGCAGTTGATCGGACGCTACCGCGACGGCATTCGCTTGCTCGATCTGGCGCCCCTGAGCGACCCGCGCATGATCTGCTCGCACCTGGCCGCCCTGCTCGACATTCTGCTGCACGACGGCGATCCGCTGGCGAGTCTGATCAACGGCCTGCGCGAGCGGCAGATGCTGCTGGTGATCGACAATTGCGAACACCTGATCGACGCAGTAGCGCTGCTCAGCGAAAGCCTGTTGCGCGGCGCGCCGCAGGTACACATTCTGGCCACCAGCCGCGAGAGCCTGCGCGCCGAGGGCGAATACGTGCAGCGTCTGGAATCGCTCGATTGTCCGCCACCGTCGGCCGTCGAGGATCGTACGCAGGCGCTGGGGTTTTCTGCGTTGCAACTGTTTGTCGAACGCGCCATGGCCGCCGATGAACATTTCGAACTCGATGAGGCCAACCTGGCGCAGGCCATCGAGATCTGCCAGCGCCTGGACGGTATTCCGCTGGCGCTGGAATTGGCGGCAGCGCAAATCAACAGCGCCGACCTGTCGGGGTTGCTCAGTCAGTTGCAGGGGCGCTTACCGCCGTTGGTGCCGGGCAGTCAGGAGCGTCACGTCACGCTGCGCGCCACGCTGGACTGGAGCTTCAATCTGCTCGGCCCTTGCGAACAGACCTGCCTGCGCCGCTTGGGCGTGTTTCGCGGCGGCTTTACGCTCGAGTCTGCCGCCGCCGTGATCGGCGGTCAGCGCATCGTGCCCGGGGCCGTGTTTGGCTCGATCACGCAGTTGGTGGCCAAGTCGCTGCTCAATGTCGAGGTCGGCGATGAAGAAGTGTTTTACCGCTTGCTCGACACCACCCGGCGCTATGCCCTGGAAAAACTCGATCAGGTCGCCGAGCTCGACGAAACCCGCAAACGTCATGGCGAACGCTGCCTGGCGTTGATGCATCAGGCGCAGAGCGCTTGGGAGCACACTCCGACCGCGCTGTGGATCGAACGCTACGCCCGCGGTCTGGAAGATTTGCGCGCGGCATTGGACTGGAGCCTCAAGGGCGCTGGCCCGGCGGATTTGGCGATTGCGCTGGCGGCGACGTCGGCGCCGTTATGGCAGGAGTTGTCGCTGCTCAAGGAGTATGGCGGCTACGTGCGCCAGGCCTTGATGCTGCTGGAAAATGCTGACGAGCCCTGCCCGCACCTGCAAATCGCTTTGAAACTGGCGCTCGGCAGCGCCTGTTATCACACCTGGGGCGGCACCCCGGAAACCATCGAAGCGTTCGCCAGCGCCCACGCCCTGGCGCAACAGCATGGCGATCTCGCCGGGCAACTGCGCGCCGTGTCCGGGCACATGGCCGTGAACCTCAGTTGCGGCCAGTATCAGGCCGCCCTGGCGCAAAGCGAACAATTCGATCGTCTCGGCCTGCACGGTGATCCGCTGTTGTCGCTGAGCACTCACCGGTTGCGGGTGCTGGCGCTGCATTACGCCGGCGATCAGCCGCAGGCCCGCCTGCATGCCGAACAGGTGATTCAGCGCATGGCGCAGAGCGGTCATCTCAATCGGTTTACTCACGGTTTCGGCGTGCAATACGACCAGAGCGTGGCTTCGTTGACGGTGCTCGCCCGGGTCTTGTGGCTGCAGGGGTTTCCCGAGCAGGCCTGGCGCACGGCGCGCCAGGCGCTGGACATCGCGGTGCAGATCAATCACGGCACCTCGATCTGCTACACGCTGGCGCTGGCCAGTTGCCTGATCGCCCATTACAACGGCGATCGGCAGAATGCCAAGGCCTTGCTGCAGCTGTTGCTGGAACAGGCGCAGAAGCATTCGGTGCTGCTGTTCTATACGTGGGCGCGACACTATGCACAGGTCATCGATGCGCCGACGAACGCCTCGGTGCCGGCCGATGACAGCGGATTGATCAAGGAAATCATGGTCACGCTGGACAGCCGTTTCGTTGATCAAGCGCTGTTGGAGCGGGCTCACAGTGGCGCGGCGGGCTGGAGCACGGCGGAGATTTTGCGGGCTCGGGCGGAGCAGTTGCTGAGTTCAACCCCTACTGAAGTTCACGAAGCCGAACAGACCCTGCTGCAGGCCTTGTCGATCGCCCAATCCCAAGGCGCGCTGGCCTGGGAACTGCGTAGCGCCACTTCACTGGCCCTACTCTGGCAGCAACAGTCGCGTTATGACCAAGCGCTGGACCTGCTGACCCCGATCTACCAGCGTTTCACCGAAGGCTACGCCACGCCGGATTTGCGCAAGGTGCGCCTGCTACTCGATGCGTTGCGCAGTCAGGTGCACGTCGCCCGCTTGGGCTGAACGACCCAGATAATGTAAATGGCGATGCTCGAAATCGCCGCTGATGAGCTTTTCCCGGGCATACAGCCGAGTGGTATGGAGCATGCGGTATTGCGCAATCCCGTCACCGCGCGCCACTGTCAGTAACGACTTGTGCACCAACTGCTCGATGATCGATTGGCCGTTGGCCTCGGCAATGACGGCCAGCGCCGCCTCAAGTGTAAAACCCACTTTGAACACCGTCAGACGTTGCAGCACCCGCTGCTGCGGTTCGCTCAAACTTCGGTAGCTCCATTGCAGAGCAGCCTGCATTGTCTGATGCCGTGGCACCGCAGTGCGGCGACCCTGCCATTGCAGGCAATTGCCCAACTGCGCCTGCAACCCCAGCAGCGCCAGCGCATCGATCTGCGCCGCTGCCAGCTCAATCGCCAGAGGCAGACCGTCGAGTCGCCGGCAGATGTCGCGGATCACCAGCAAATCCTGTTCGCGCAAGCAGAAACCCTGCTGCCGGGCACGCGCACGACTGACAAATAATTGCACCGCCGAATAGCCCATGGTCTCCTCGACACTGTTCAACGCCGAGGACGTGGGAACGCTCAGGGGTGGCAACAGTTGCACGGTTTCCAGGTGGGCTTGCAGCGCTTCGCGACTGGTGGCGAGGATCGACAGGCGCGGCGCCGCTCCCAGCAACGTCTCGGTCAGCGCCTTGCAGGCTTCGCGCAGGTGTTCGCAATTGTCGAGCACCAGCAAACAGTGCTGAGTCGCCAGCGTGGACACATCGGTGTCGAGGGTTTGCAGAACATGGTCGAGCAGCCGCGTGTGATCATCGATCAGCGCCAGATCCACCAGCCAGACGCCATCACGAAAAAGTTGCAGCAGCAGTTCTGCAACCCGCAACGCCACGGTCGACTTACCCACGCCCGCCGGCCCCGTCACACTCATCAATCGGCACAGTGGCACTTGCCGCACCAGGGCGCCGACCAGCGAATCGCGGCCAGTCACCGGTGTCAACCGCGCGGGCAGATTATGCTGGGGGGCTTGCAGGCTTTCGAAGACCACTTGCGCCACGCTGTCACCGTGTACCGGGGCGACAAAGCTGTAGCCGCATTGCGGCACATTGACGATGTAGCGCTGGCCGTTCTCGCCATCGCCAAGCGCCCGGCGCAACGCCGCTATGTGTACACGCAGGTTGATCTCTTCGACCACCGACGTGGGCCAGACCAGCGCAATCAGTTGCTCCTTCCTGACCACCCGGCCGGCGCGCTCGACCAGCACCTGAAGGATGTCCAGCGCGCGGCCGCCCATGCGCAATTGCCGATCCCCTTCGAGGATCAGACGCTGGCGCAAATGAAAGGCGAAAGGCCCGAAACGCAGGACAGATGCCGCGTGCAAATCGTTGAGGCTGTTCATGCCAACCATCTTGGCAGCCTCGGGTGACGGGACAACTGCCACGCGGGGCGCAGCACGGACATCCGGGTGCGCGAAACGGACAGAACCGCTCTAGCTGAACTGTTCGCGGTACTGCGCGGGGGTCAGGCCGAGCTTTTCAGCGAACAGGAAACGCATGTGCCGCACGCTGCCGAAACCGCTTTTATAGGCCACGGTTTTCAAGGGCAGTTCGCTGGTTTCCAGCAGGCTTCGCGCGCAGTCGATGCGCGCGCTTTGCAGAAACTCCATCGGGGTCATGTCGACATCGCGGGTGAACACGCGAGCGAAGTGCCGCGCGCTCATGTTGGCCAACCCGGCCATGCGCTCGACGCTGAAGGCTTCGTCAATGTGCTCCAGGACGAAGTTCTGCACGCGGGTGATCGGTGTTTCCTGCGGTGCAACCGCCGCCATCAAGGGGCTGAACTGCGCCTGGCCGCCCTGGCGTTTCATCACCACCAGCAACACTTTGGCAACATCCTGCGCGACCTTTTTCCCGTGATCGCGGGCGACGACGGCCAAGGCCAGGTCGATCCCTGCGGTCACACCGCCTGAAGTGATCAGGTTGCGATCCTCGACAAAGATCTGATCGGTCGTGACGTTGGCCTTGGGGAACCCCTTGATCAGGCGCTCGGTGTAGCTCCAGTGCGTAGTCACTCGGTAGCCATCGAGCAAACCGGCGTGACCGAGCACGAACGCCCCGGTACAGATCGATCCGTAGCGCTCGGCACGCCGGACCGCCCCTTGCAACCAGTCGAGCAACGGTGGGTGTTTTTCGTTGTAGGCCCCCGGACCGCCCGGCACCAGCAACAAATCATGGTGCTCCTGCGCCTGATCAATATGACGGTCGGTGTGTACCAGCACACCGTTGGATGCACGCAGCGGCCCGTGCTCGGTGCCCAATGTCGTCAGTTGGTAATGCGACTCAGGCTTGAGATAGCGGTTGGCAACCGAGAAGACCTCCATCGGCCCGGCCATGTCGAGCAGGAGAAAGTCGGGGAACAACACCATTGCCACGGTTTTCATGGGGAGCCATCGCTGAAATCAAAAATAAATGAACGCATCAAGCAGGCTGAGCATTATGGCCAAGTGCAGCGCGGTTGACGGAAAAAAATGCGTGAACTGCTGCGCATTACTGTCAACCTGAACGGGACAGTCTTTCAATTTTCATCTACTTATTGCATTGGATGGTAACCAGTAAGCTTCTCCTCACTCGGACGAATTCACGTCCCCCCAGGAGATTTCATCATGCTGACTCTTCGCAAAGCCTCCGATCGTGGCCTCGCCAATCACGGCTGGTTGAAGTCGTTCCACACCTTCTCTTTCGCCAGCTACCGCGATCCGCGTGAGCAGGGTTTCTCCGACCTGTTGGTGATCAATGACGACCGCGTCGCGGCCGGCAAGGGCTTCGGCCAACACCCGCACCGCGACATGGAGATTTTTTCCTACGTGCTGGAAGGCGCACTGGAACACAAGGACACCCTTGGCACCGGTTCAGTGATCCGCCCTGGCGACGTACAACTGATGAGCGCCGGCAGCGGCGTGGCGCACAGCGAGTTCAACCATTCGGCGAGCCAGCCTGTGCACTTTTTGCAGATCTGGATTGTGCCGGAAGTCAGCGGCGCCAAACCGCGCTATCAGCAGGAGCACTTCAGCGCCGAGCAGAAACGTGGTCGCTTGCAACTGATCATTTCGCCCGACGGTAAACAAGGTTCGTTGAAAGTCCGTCAGGATGCACGGGTGTTTGCCGGCCTGTTCGATGGCAAGGAAAGCGCCACGCTCAAATTGGCGGCTGACCGTTATGCCTACGTGCATGTGGCACGTGGCCGTGTTGAACTCAATGGCGTGCAATTGCAGGAAGGCGATGGCGTACGGGTTCGTGAAGAACAGGCGCTGACCTTGAGCAATGGCGTGGATGCCGAAGTACTGGTGTTTGATCTGCGGCCGCAGGAGTTGCCGCAGATGCCATGATGCGGTGTTTTAACGCCCACAAAAAACGGCCTTCCTTGAAGGCCGTTTTTTATTGTGGCGGTGTGGGCAATGGCAACATGAACGGCGTGGGAACACTGAACTCCTTGCCGGCCTGAATGGCCGTCAGGGTGCTTTGAATCGCTACATACATGTTGGCCTGGTTGGCGTAATAAGAGCCGACGACAATGGCGACTATGCCCAGTAACTGGACGGCCGTTGCAGCCCAGACATTGGCCTTTACCGTAGCGCCTTGCCGGGCAGCCTCCTGCGCTCCTCGGGCAAGTTCGTGCATCTCCTGAGCGATCAGGTCGTAGCGCTTGTCTCGTTCGGTTTGAGTTTTTTCTCGTTCGACTTGAGTGTTTTCGCGTTCGGCTTGGGTCTTGTCGCGCCCTGCCTGAACCGAGAGAAACCCGTCGATTTTTGCCGACACAGCGTCCAGCCGAGCATCCATCCTTGTTTCAATGGTCTCGATCCTGGCATTGAATTCTTCACGACTGATAGCGTTCATGGCTTGGGGGTTCCGACCTTTGCTCGTTACGTCACTGACTGGAGATTGACTGATTTGCATGGTTTTCAATTCGACACCTTCCTGGGTCTACCGATACCGTCCCTGTTACATCACATCAGTACGAGACCTGCGTCTCTTACCGAGCTGTCGAAACGATAGAACCCTTCCAAAAACCTGACAAGCCGGCCGATTCTGCCTCTGCTGTAGGCTGTTTCGTCAGGCGATGTAGCCTTGCCAGAACAGCCCCGCCACTATTCGTTCTGCGCCGCAAACGCCTCTACAATTTGCTCGATCACCGCCCTCACCCGCGCGGTATGGCGCAGATCCGCGTGGGTCACCAGCCAGACCTCGTAGGGCAATGGCCGCGTCCGCTCTGGCCAGAGCCTGACCAAACCATCGCGCTCGCCCATGTACACGGGAATTTCTCCTACACCCAGGCCTGCCGCAATAGAGCGGCGCACCAACAGGCTGGAGCCGAGCCCGGCGACAATGCGCCCGCGATTCAGCGGTTCAGAGACAAGGGTCAGGTCTTTGTTGCCCTGCAAGTACGGTTGATAGACCACCAGATCATGGCCCTCGAACGCTGAATTCGGCTGCGGAATTCCCTTGGCGTCGACATAAGCCTGGGACGCGAACAACCCCACCGGCCAACGAGCGATCCGTCGCGCGATCAAATCCGGATTGTCCGGCCGGGTGTTGCGCACGGCGATGTCGGCTTCGCGTTTGGCCAGGCTGAGAATCTGCGTCGACGCGTCCAGTTGCACGCGCACATCCGGGTGTTGCTCGTGCAGCCTGGCGATGGCCGGGATCAGAAAGTCGATGGCGAGCGAATCGGTGGTGCTGATCCGCACGTTGCCGGTCAGACGATCATCGAGGCCCTGAATCTGCCGCTCCAGTTCCAGCGCCGAATGCTCCATTTTTTCCACACTTTTCAGTGCCGCTTCGCCAACCGCCGTCAGTGCGTAGCCGTCGGAAGTGCGCAAGAACAAGGTCGCGCCAAGGGATTTTTCCAGCGCGGTGACACGCCGGCCGACGGTGGCCTGATCTACCCCCAGAACGCGCGCCGCGCCGCGCAATGTGGACTCGCGACAAACGGCGAGAAATACCCGCGCATCATCCCAATTCATAGAAACTCCTGATGATGCAAATCTGCATCAGTGTGCCGCCAATTCGCTGCATTATCGCCGCAACGATAGCCGATAAGCTGGGCGCCATAAACCTTCCTCGGAATCGCCATTATGCGTACCTCATCCTCGACCGGCGTCTGGCTGCCGATCTTCGCCGGGCTCTGCGCCAGCCTGGTCAGCATCGGTCTGGCGCGCTTTGCCTACACACCGTTGATTCCTTCGCTGATTCAGGCGCAGTGGTTTGCCGCCAGTGACGTGGTCTACCTCGGCGCCGCCAATCTGGTCGGCTATCTGATCGGCGCCCTGCTCGGCCGACCGCTGGCGCGACTTCTGGGTAACAAAACATCGCTGCGCCTGATGATGCTGGCGGTGACGGCAGCGTTTTTTGCCTGTGCGTATCCGCTGTCGCTGAGTTGGTTTTTCGGCTGGCGCCTGCTGTCGGGGGTCGCCGGTGGCGCGATCATGGTGCTGGTCGCCGCCAACGTGCTGCCGCATGTGCCGGTGGCGCGTCGGGGGCTGGCCAGTGGAGCGATTTTTCTCGGCATTGGCCTGGGCATCGCCGGCTCCGGGACAATTGTTCCGCCGCTGTTGAGCCTGGGGTTGCAAGCCACTTGGCTGGGGCTCGGCGCCTTGTCGCTGGTGCTGACGGCGCTGAGTTGGTTCGGCTGGCCGACTGATCTGCCACATCCTGTTGCCGCGCCACACAGCGCGGTGGCTCAGCCGACACCGCCCGGCGTTTATCTGTTGTTCGCCCAATATGCATTCATGGCGGCGGGCCTGGTACCGGCCATGGTCTTTCTGGTCGATTACGTCGCCCGTGGGCTCGGCGCCGGCGCGCATGTCGGTGCGCTGGTGTGGGTGATGTATGGCTTGGGGGCAATTGTCGGGCCGGTGAGTTATGGCTTTCTGGCGGATCGCTTTGGCGCGCTCTGGAGCATTCGCCTGGTGCTGGTGGTGCAGGCGCTTGCCCTTGGTTTGCTGGCGGTGGCCCATTCGTTCCTGGCGCTGGCGCTGCTTGCGGTGATACTCGGCTCTTTTCCGCCCGGCATCGTCCCCCTGGCCCTGGCTCGCGTGCATGAACTGGTCCCGGAACATCATCGCCAACAAATTGCCTGGAGCCGCGCCACGGTGTCGTTTGCCTCCTTTCAGGCGCTGGCCGGGTTTGCTTATTCGGCGCTGTTCAATGCCTCGGGCGGCCATCACGCCTTGCTGTTCCTGATTGCCGCTGGCGCAATCGTCGTGGCGCTGATGTTGGAGCAAGCCGCATATGCATGGAAACACGCAAGCCACTGTAGGAGTGAGCCTGCTCGCGATAGCAATCCGTCTGAAAACACCTCACTGAGCACCACGGCGCCTACGCGAACAAGCTCACTGCCACAGGGTTAACCGGATCGACCTGAATTTATCGAGCGCTGCACGACTCCCATCTACACACACCTTTACCAGGAGGAACCGAAATGTCCCTACCCAACGAAATGACCCGAATCGAAATCACCGCGCCCGGCGGCCCGGATGTCCTCCAGCCCAAGCGCGTGCCGTTGCCGACGCCTGCCGCTGGCGAAGTGCTGATCCGCGTGCATGCCGCCGGCGTCAACCGGCCGGATGCCTTGCAGCGCGCCGGCAAGTATCCGATGAAGCCCGGAATGGACCCGATCCCCGGCCTGGAAGTGGCCGGTGAAGTGGTCGCGCTGGGCACCGGTGTCAGCGAGTTTGCCGTGGGCGACAAAGTCTGCGCGCTGACCAACGGCAGTGGTTACAGCGAGTACTGCGCAGTGCCGGCCGGCCAGACCTTACCGATACCCGACGGGCTGGACTGGGTCCGAGCGGCCGCGATCCCGGAAACATTTTTTACCGTCTGGGCCAACCTGTTCGGCCTTGGCGGCGCCAGTCGCGGGCAACGCGCATTGATTCACGGCGGCAGCAGCGGCATCGGCACCACCGCGCTGATGCTCTGCCGCGAATTCGGCATAGAAGCGTTCGCCACCGCCGGCAGCCCTGAGAAATGCGCAGCGATCAGCAAACTCGGCGGCCAGCCGATCAATTATCGCGAGGCCGAGTTCGCCAAAGTCATTGCCGAGAAAACCGCTGGCCAGGGCGTCAATGTGATTCTCGACATCATGGGCGGTTCGTACCTCAACGATAACGTCAGCGCCCTGGCGATGGATGGCCGCCTGGTCATGCTCGGCTTTCTCGGCGGCGCACGGGCCAACGACTTCGATCTGTTGGCGATGATGGCCAAACGCGCGGTCATCACCGGATCGCTCCTGCGCGCCCGCAGTGCTGCCGAAAAAGCTGCGATCGCCAGGCAACTGCGCGAGCACGTATGGCCAGCGCTGTCTGCCGGGCGTTGCCTGCCGATCATCGACAAGGTCTACCCGCTCGCCGAGGCCGCGCAGGCCCATGCGCACATGGAGGCCGGCGACCATATCGGCAAAATTGTCTTGCAGGTGGCTTGAGCCGTTGCAGCATTTTGTAACTGTGCGCTGCGGGCGGTGGTCGAAAATGTCCCGCGCCGACCAAGGCATCTGGTAAAAAGCGTTCTTTGTCTGCGCATGGGTGAAACGTTTAATGTTCCTGTCTTTCATGACTCGTCTGCGTCGCCGCCGTTTGGCGTTCGCCTGCATGGCCGCGCTGATTATTGGCGTGCCGACGAGTTGTGCGGTGCTGGAACACGCCGAACGCAAGCTGCTGTTTCGCATCGAGCCGGGCACGGCGGGCTGGTATCACGGCCTGCCCGGCAGCGTGCAGGAACTGGACCTGCGGCCGAAAAGCTTCAAGGCCGGGCAAAACATTCATGCCTGGTGGTGGCCGGCAGAAAAGGCCAATGCTCCGGCCATTCTGTATTTGCACGGCGTGCGCTGGAACCTCACCGGGCAACTGTTTCGCATCGAACAATTGCGCGCGGCAGGCTACTCGGTCTTGGCCATCGACTACCGGGGCTTCGGTCAGAGTCGCGGCGATCTGCCGTCGGAAAGCAGTGTTTACGAAGATGCGCGGGTGGCGTGGGAACGTTTCAAACTGCTGCAACCGGACCCAAACAAACGCCTGATCTACGGCCACTCCCTCGGCGGTGCCGTGGCGGTCGACCTGGCGGCTGAACTGGGTCAGAACGCGGCGCGCAATCACACCCCGCTGCCGGTGCGCGGATTGGTCATCGAGTCGACCTTCACCACGCTGGCGGATGTCGCCGCCTCCGTGGCCCACACCTCGCTGCCGGTGAACTGGCTGATGTCGCAGAAATTCAATTCGATCGACAAGATTGCCGACATTCACATGCCGCTGCTGGTGGTGCATGGTCTGGCTGACGCATTCGTGCCATCACGCTTCAGCGAACAACTGTTCAATGCCGCGCAGCAACCCAAGCGTCTGCTACTGGTGCCGGGCGGTACCCACAACAACAGCATGGCGCTCGGCGGGCAGAATTACCGCAAGGCCATCGACAGCCTGATGCAGAGCAAACCCGCGCCCCGTGTCGCCGGGCCGGCGAACGTGCGCAGCGGCCGGGACACTTAACGGTAGCCGCGCGCCTGCAAGTCGAACAGTTGCGCGTAGTGCCCGGCAGCGGCGATCAGTTGCTCGTGGCCGCCCTGCTCGAGAATCCGCCCCTGTTGCAGCACGATGATGTGGTCGGCATTGCGCACGCTGGAAAAACGGTGGGAGATCAGCAACGTCATGCGTCCTTCGCTGTGCTGGCTGAAATGCTCGAACACCGCCGCTTCCGCCGCCGGGTCGAGCGCCGAGGTCGGCTCATCGAGGATCAGAATGTCGGCATCACGGCGCATGTACGCGCGGGACAAGGCAATCTTCTGCCACTGCCCACCGGACAATTCCTGGCCACCGGCAAACCAGCGCCCCAACTGCGTCGCATAACCCTTGTCGAGCCCTTCGATAAAGGGTGCCGCCATGCCTTGGGCAGCGGCCTCCTGCCAACGCTGCGGGTCGTTGAACGCCAGGGTATCGCCGACGCCGATGTTTTCGCCGACGCTAAACTGGTAGCGGATGTAATCCTGAAAAATCACGCCAATGCGCCGACGTAACGCGGTCTCCTGCCAATCCTGCAAATCGCTGCCGTCGAGCAGAATGCGCCCCTGGTCAGGGCGGTAGAGCCGCGTCAGTAATTTGATCAGTGTGGTCTTGCCGGAACCGTTCTCCCCGACCAACGCCATGCTCTTGCCTGGCACCAATTGCAGGTCGATGTTTTCCAGGGCTGGCCGACTGGCACCGGGATAACGGAAACCGACGTTTTCGAAACGCAGACCATCGCCCGGGCAGGCTCCGACGGTCAGGTGGCCGGTATCCGCCTGCACCGGTTCGGCCAGGTATTCATAAAGACTGGTCAGGTAGAGGCCGTCTTCGTACAGGCCGCTGATCGCACTCAGGCTGCTGCTCACCGCACTTTGACCTTGCTTGAACAGCACCAGGTACATGGTCATCTGACCGAGACTGATCTGGCCATGCACGGCATCGATCACCACCCACGCATAGGCCACGTAGAACGCCGCAGTACCGAGCAGGCCGAGGCCGAAACCCCAGCCGTCGCGCCGCAATGTCAGGCGTCGGTCTTCGGCATACAGCCTGGCGAACGTGTCGCGATAGCGTTGCAGCAACAGTGGGGCAAAGCCGAACAGCTTGACTTCTTTGATATAGGTTTCGTGGGACAGTAAAGTTTCGATGTAGCTCTGCTGGCGACTCTCCGGCGCGCGGCGGGTGAACAGGCGGAAGGCATCACCGGAAAAATGCGCCTCGGCAAAGAACACCGGCAACGCCCCCACCACCAGCAGCACCAGCGCCCAAGGGGAAAAGTGCACCAGCAGCACACCAAAACTTATCAGCATGATCAGGTTCTGAATCAAGCCCAACGACTTCATGACCAGCGCCAGTGGCCGGGTCGATGCCTCGCGACGCACGCGCACCAGTTTGTCGTAGAACTCGGAGTTTTCGAACTGCACCAGTGACAGGGTCTGCGCTTTTTCCAGGATCAGCGTATTGACCTTCTGCCCCAGTTGCACGCGCAGCAGCGACTGCTGCACCGACAGTGCTCGTTGCGTGCCGGACAACAGCGCCAACACCCCAGCTTCCAGCAATACATAGCGCAACACCGGCCACAGCGGCGCATTGCCTTGTTGTGCGTGCAACTGCATCGCCGCCACCACGGCATCGACAATCCGCTGGCCCAGCCATGCCGCCAGTGCTGGCAGCAAGCCGGCCACCAGCGTTGCCAGCACCAGCCCCAGAAACAAGCCACGCGACGTTTCCCAGACCAGTCGCATGGCTCGCTGCGCCTGATCAAACAAAGAGGTGATACGCGATAGATCAGGCATGCGGTAATAAGCTCTGCAGATGATGACAGTGGCTCATGGTACTCCAGCGCCACCACTGAATTTCACACCGCAAAGGTTCCTCGGCATACTGGCGCCCTCCCCGACACCACGAAAAGGACTGCGTGTGTTAACCCGCCCCAAAGCTTTATGGATTTACTACCTGATCTGCTGGCTTGCCGCGCTGTCACTGCTGGCGCACATCGTTTTCACTGACTGGAAGCTATTGAAACCGACCGACGTCGGCGGCACCTTGATGGGCGGCATGAACGGGCTAGTGTTCAACGGCGGCTGGCTCATGGCCGTGACGGGAATGTTGTTGACCTTGATCTTGCGCACGCCGGGATCGATTTTTGCCTGCGTCGGCGCAGGCGTTTCTACTTTGGGCATTGGCACCTTTTGCTACCTCAACTATCCAGACAATGCGGATCAGTTGATCTATAGCGTCAGTCCAGACGAAATCGGCCGAGCCATGTTGACCGGTGCCGCCTTTGTGGCCTTGGGGCTGTTCCTGCGCCCGCGCTTCAAGACCACCGCTCTACCGTCCCGCCCTCTCCTCATCGGCCAGTTCGTCGTGGCACTGCTCATCGCCCTGTTGTTTGTCGGGTTTCCGATAAAAAACGCCCTGCAAAAGCCGCTGCCGAGTTGCGCATTCGATAAACAAGGCCACCAATTGTCAATTTGCCTGGGCGGCGATCGCGTCATCGTCGATTAGGCAGACCAGTGCAGTGCTAAACCCAGCATTTCTCATAAGAAAAACGTCTGGAAGACTCTGCCCGTCCCGACGTCCAACGCTCTGCTATGTTTTAACCGCCATCGCGGAACCCGGCGAACCCTCGCCACGCTCCGCGCCTGACTGCCGGGAGCAGAGAGATGAAAATCAACCCGTACCTGATCTTCAATGGTGACTGCCGCGAAGCCTTCACCTTTTATGCGCAAGCCCTGCAAGGAACGCTTGAGGCGATGATGACGTTCGGCGAAACACCTGCTGCCGAACATGTGCCCAAAGAACATCATGGTCTGATCATCCATACCTGCCTGAAGGTCGGCGATCAGAGGATGATGGCCTCGGACACCACACCCGACCGCCCCACCCAGGGCATGAGTGGCTGCTCGATTTCGCTGAACGTCGACAGCATCGCTGAAGCCGAGCGAGTGTTTAACGCCCTGGCCAAGGACGGCCGCGTCGACATGCCGCTGGAGGCGACGTTCTGGGCTGCGCGCTTCGGCATGTTGGTGGATCGCTTTGGCGCGTCGTGGATGGTCAATTGCGAGAGTGAGAAGTAACGCTGAGATTTTCGTCAGCCATGAAAAAGCCCAACCTGTTCAGGTTGGGCTTTTTGTATTAACGCTGGGCCAATTCGTGGCGCACGCATTGTTCGTAATAGGTCTGCTTGACCGCCGCCGGTTTGAGCTTCGACGTGCTGTTGTAGGTTTGCTCGACAATCCCCATCGCGGTCATGCGCATCCACGGCTGCTGGAAGCGACGTACCTGCAATTGTTTACGTGCGCCATAAAGCGAGACGCCCGACAGCTTCGATTGCTGGGCACCGGCAGCAATGTCCGAGCCCCAGGTGCAGGCAAAGCGATGGCTTTTACTCAACTCTTTCGCCTGCACCCCAGTGGCGAGGACAGCCAGGGAAAGCGTTGCAACGGTGATGACAATCGTCCGCATAGAGCCAACCTAACCTTTTGAAAAAAGGCGATTTTGCCGGGGAAGCAAAAATCCGGGGGCCAGCAATTTGCCGCCTTTCGCGAGTTTTTTGCGGACGTAAAAAAGGGCGGCGGGATTTCCTGATGAAATCCCACCGCCCCTGGCCTGGCAATCAGTTGGCGATGACCTCAACGCGCAATCGATCAGCGCCCTCCTCCCGACAATCGATGCGAACCGGCAAAAACAACTCGATCACCGCGATATTGCTGTGCAGATGCTCGGTCATGCGTGGCGTGGTGAACGAGCCACCACCGGCCAGCGCCATTGGCAACAGCAACTGATCGGCCAAATGCTCGGCCACCGCAGCACCACTGCGCAACCAGTCGGCGGCCTGATTGATCGCGGCATCAGCTACCTTTTCAGCCCGTAGCGACACTTGGCCAAACGCGCTGAACACTTCGGTGACGTGCTCGAATGCGTACTCTAGCAACAACACATTGCCCGGGCCCCGCGCCGCATCGAGCGTGACATGTTGCAGCGCCGCAGGCGGCAGACTCAAGCGCTTGGCCACCTGGCTCAGCTCACGTTCGGCCACCGTCGGCGCCAGCCCGGCGGTGAGCGCCGATGCCTGTTGCGAGATGGCCTCGCCGCGTTCGCACAGATCCAGCCGCGTCAGATTCGACGGCTGCACGTTCACCTCAATCTCGCCACCGCCTGCCGGGACAAACCCATGTCGCAACAAGCCCAGCTCGACGTTGGCGCCCATCCGCCGCAACAGCGGCAGCCAACTGCGCGCGAGGAAATCGGTCGGCGGCGCCAGCGGGTTGTGCGTACCACCCGAGATGCGCACCCGACTCGCCTGCGGTGCCCGCAACAGGGCCGGCAACAAGGTCTGCAACACCAGCGTGCAACTGCCGGCCGTGCCGATGGCGAACTGGTAATCGCCCGAGCGAATCGCACCGGGTTCAAAACTCAACGCTTGCGAGCCCAACTGCGCACCGGCAACCGTCGCGCCGCAAACCTCGGCCGCCGCCATGACCGCCGTCAAATGTTGCCTCAACAGCCCCGGACGGCTGCGTTTGGCGCGGATCTGTTTAATGCGAAACGCCCGGCCTGTCAGCATCGACAGGCTCAAGGCACTGCGCAACACCTGGCCGCCACCGATGGCACCGTCCAGTTCTATCACTTCCTGTTTCATTGCATTCCTTACGCGTACAACCCGACGGTTTCCCTGAGGTACCGATCCAGGCGTCGCGAGTCTTCCGACGTTCTGAGTAATGTGGGCACTTCGCGCTCAAGCTCGGCGGCGATGAACCCGTGCAGCGCCGGACGACGCGGCCCGTAGGCGCTTTCGTCGGCATTGCGTTTGAGGGCCAGCAGTTCGTCGACTTCAGCGAGCAGCGCGCGGTCGTCGACCGTGGTCAGCAGATCGGCGAAGGTCATCGGCGGTCGGCCTCGGCCCTGGTCGATCCAGCGCACCGCCAGCAGCGGCCGCAGCACGTAGAAGTACTTTTTGAACCGTACGGTTTCCCCTTGCAGGTAACCGCGGAAGTTCTTCTTCGCCATCGACAGATAGTGATTGCGCGCCGCTGGCGGGCTGTAGAACGCTTCAGCGAGTTCGCGCAGCTGTGCCACTTGAGCGGTTTCGCTGCGATAAACCAGTGGCGAATCGAGCCACTCGAGCAACGTCGGATTGGACTTGCGCAACAACCCAAGGGTCTTGCGCAGTTCCCAGCCACTGACGTCGAGCTCATCGTCCAGCGGACGTTCGATCACGTCACGTGGCGTATCGACCTGGACGAACCACTCGGGCTTCTCCACATAAACAAACCGCACGTCGTAATCACTGTCGGTCGAGGCAAAACCCCAGGCCCGGCTGCCGGACTCACAGGCATACAAAACGGTGACATTGCGTTCACGCTCAAGGCGCGCCAGCTCTTCCATTACCCGCGCACGCATCGTGTCGCACAGCGGATGACGCTCTTTCAGTTCCATGACCTGCTTTCCTTTTATCCTTTGACGCACACCACCTGACGCAAGGTGTGCAGCACTTCCACCAGCTCACGCTGGGCGTGCATGACTTTGTCGATGTCCTTGTAGGCCATCGGAATTTCGTCGATCACCGCTTCGTCCTTGCGGCACTCGACGTGGGCAGTGGCGCGAATCTGATCTTCGACGGTGAAGGTGTTCTTCGCCTTGGTGCGGCTCATGGTGCGGCCGGCACCGTGGCTGCAGGAGCTGAACGACTCTTCGTTGCCCAGACCGCGAACGATGAAACTCTTGGCGCCCATCGAGCCCGGAATAATCCCCAACTCGCCCTTCTTCGCCGACACCGCGCCTTTGCGGGTGACCAGCACCTCTTCACCAAAATGCCGCTCTTTCTGCACGTAGTTGTGGTGGCAGTTGACCGCTTCCAGCGCCACTTCAAACGGCTTGCGAATAATCTGTCGAGTCGCCTGAATTACCGCGCGCATCATCAGCTCACGGTTTTGCCTGGCGAAGTCCTGCGCCCACCCCACTGCTTCGACATAATCATCAAAGTGCTGGCTGCCTTCTTCGAAGTAGGCCAGGTCACGGTCCGGCAGGTTGGCGATGTGCTGACGCATATCCGCCTGAGCCATCTGGATGAACAGGTTGCCGATGGCGTTGCCGACACCGCGCGAGCCACTGTGCAACATGAACCAGACCCGGTTGGCTTCATCCAGGCACACTTCAATGAAGTGGTTGCCGCTGCCGAGCGTACCGAGGTGCCCACGGTTGTTGGTGTTGGCCAGTCTCGGGTACTTGTCGGTAATCAATTTGAACCGTGGTTGCAGTCCCGCCCAGGCCTGATCGGCTTGCTGCGGGATTTCATCCCAGGCGCCCTTGTCGCGTCGCGAACGGTTTGAACTGCGGCCATGCGGCACGGCTTGCTCGATGGCGCTGCGCAGACCGAGCAGGTTGTCCGGCAAATCAGCGGCCGTCAGCGACGTGCGCGCGGCGATCATGCCGCAGCCGATGTCGACGCCTACTGCGGCCGGAATGATCGCGCCGACGGTCGGGATCACGCTGCCGATGGTCGAACCCTTGCCCAGGTGTACGTCCGGCATGACCGCCAGATGTTTGAAGATGAACGGCATTTTCGCGGTGTTCATCAACTGCTCGCGGGCCTCTTTTTCCACCGGGACGCCTTCGGTCCAGAGTTTGATCGGTTTGCCGTTGGCGACTTCGAGCAGTTGGTAAGTGTGTTCTTTCATGTCTTCATTCTTTATTCATTGGCCGATGATTCGGCGTTGTTCTGTAAGTCGCAGCGACAAAAACACAGGCACTGTGGCTCTGCCAGTTGAGCCCCCGTTGCCGGGGCGGGAGTCGAACCCGCTTTCCGATGTAGTGCCTGTCGCATTCGCTGCCAATAACCGCAAAAAAGGTGGCACGACAAAAGTTGATGACTGTTGCGCGTTGCCGCGCTCCGGACTTAACCGGCCTTGGATGTACAGCCATCAGGCATTCGTGCCGTCACTGGCGCTGACAAGGGCTTGATGAGACGTTTTGGATGTAGTCCCATCGGCATTCAGCGCCGGTGATCAATCAATTCATGACGCGCTTTCGATCGCCTCGACCCAGTGCTGCGCACTGTATTGGCCGCCGGTGAACTGCTCGATCACGTCGAACACCGCATCGCTGAAACCGCCGACATTCAAGATGTCATCGCGATCCGCCGCTTGTGTTGCATGGCCTGGCTGGATGTCGATGCACACCAGCCTTGCCTGTGGGTTGAGCTTCTTGATCCGCTCCCATTGACGCATCGTCTCGCTGGCACCGCGACGCTGCGTATCGATCCACGATTCGTTGTCCGAGACCATGATCAACGTATCGACCCTGGCCTTGCTGTCCGCCAACCTCTTCAGCGGTGCCGAGCAGTTGGTGCCGCCGCCAAAAATGCCGGCGAGCTTCTCGGCGTTGCTGATCACACTGTCACGCGGGTTGAGCTGGATATCCACCACATCGACCTCGAACGGCATGACCCGCGCAGCCGGCTGTTTACGCAAGACCGCTGCGGCGACCAGCGCCGCCACGTCGATGCAGCGCACCTGCGAGGTCGCACCAGGGCGATAACCGGTCACCGGACTGCCCATCGAACCCGACACATCCGGGCAAACCACCACCGCGCCCTCAAGCGTGGGCACGTTGGCCAGCGACAACTCCAGGGCCTCCTGCAAGGCGTCGCGGATCGCTGCCGGGGTGTTTTCGCCCATCATCCGATAAGCCGACAACAACTGGTACGGATACACCCGCGCCTTCGCCACTTCCTGTGGATCGGCCAATCGCGCCGCGACATAGTCGATGCACCCCGGCACTTCAAACGCGCCGTGCCGCGCCAGGGTGTTGAGGTTGATGCGCAGTCCCTGCCAGCCCATGTTGCGGGCTTGATTGGCCCATTGTTCCTTGCTCAGTGTTTCGTTGCCGAGCAACTGAAACGGCACCGCCGGCACCTCATCACTCGCGCCGCTGCGAAACGCCAGCAAATCGCGGGTCAGCTCCGGCAAGGCTTTTGCCTCCACCGGTTTGCCGATCAACCAGGCGAAAAACGCTTCGCGCCACGCTTCGGCAGGTTTGGGGTGAACCATCTTCACCACGTCCGCCAACGACGGTTGATTGCCGATCGACGCTTGCAGCAGTTGCCGCTCGGTCGCGCTGTTCAGCCAGTTCTGCACCAGACGCTTGGGTTGCGAGCCAAGGGATTTACGCCCGGTGGCACCGCTACGGAGGATCTGCACAAAGTTGCGCAACATCTTGCCGCTGTCGATCACTTGCTCGAAAACCTCTGGCACCAGACTTGAACGCTGCGCGGTCAATGCCGCCAGCAGCAATGCCGGCATGTCTTTCATGTGCCCTTTCTTGCGAGCGTAGATCGCGGCTTTCGCCACGAAGCGACTGTCGAGTTCGGCCACCAGCTTCAACACTTGATCCAGCTGACTTTCTGCGGAGGCGTAAAAGGTCTGGTTCAGGCAACCGGTCACAGCCAATTGCGCCAGTTGGTGCTTCGGGCTGTAGGCATAAGCGCTGGCACCGGAAGCATTCAAGGTGTCGCAGGCCGGCAGGTGATTCGATTGCGTGTTGAAGAGCGTTGAGTTGGCCATCTTGGCATCTCGCTGTGTTGTCCTGTTCGTTGCGATAGACATTGCAGCGGCTGTGCCAGCTTTTGATTTCCAACGAAAAATATTTATATCTTATTGATTTACAACATTTTTATTTTTTATGCCGTATTTCATCGAATCAACTGACGACAAACCCATCACCGAATATTTATCATTGGATATCGTCTTTTATCTTTTGAGATAAACATGCCAAGCAAGCAAACCGTCGCCATCGGATTTATCGGCGCCACCCTCGATCGCGTCGGCAAGGGTGCCAATCGCTGGAGCCATTGGCGCCCCAGTGTTGGCCTTTGCCAACAGCAAGACGTGCTGATCAACCGGCTCGAGCTGATTCACGGCATCGACGCCCGCGACGTCAGCCTCGCCGAGCGGGTGCGCGTCGACATCCAGCAGGTTTCGCCAGAGACCGAAGTGCGCCTGCACCCGATGTCACTGCGCAACCCGTGGGATTTCGAAGAGGTCTACGGCGCACTGCACGACTTCACCACCGCCTACGATTTCGACACCGAGCGCGAGGACTACCTCGTCCACATCACCACCGGCACCCACGTCGCGCAGATTTGCTGGTTCCTGCTGACCGAGGCGCGCTATCTGCCAGCGCGGCTGATCCAGACCTCCCCGGCCAAGCGCAACAGCGAAAGCGATCACGCCATCGGCACGCATGCCCTGATCGATCTCGACCTGTCGCGTTACGATCGCATCGCTTCGCGCTTCGCCAACAAGCGCCTCGAAGGCCTGGAGTTCTTGAAGTCCGGCATCGCCACACGCAACGCCGCCTTCAACCGCTCGATCGAACAGATCGAGCGCGTGGCCGTGCGCTCGAAGGCGCCGATGCTGCTGATCGGCCCGACCGGCGCCGGCAAATCCTTCCTCGCCCGACGCATCTACGAACTCAAACGCAGTCGCCATCAGATGCAAGGGCGTTTTGTCGAGGTCAACTGCGCCACCTTGCGTGGCGATGGCGCGATGTCGGCGCTGTTCGGCCATGTCAAAGGCGCCTTCACCGGCGCACAGAACGCTCGCGATGGCCTGTTGCGCGCTGCCGATGGCGGCATGCTGTTTCTCGATGAGATCGGCGAACTGGGCGCAGACGAGCAAGCGATGCTGCTCAAGGCGATTGAAGAAAAACGCTTCTTTCCGCTGGGCTCGGACAAGGAAGTTGAAAGCGATTTCCTGATCATCGCCGGCACCCACCGCGACCTGCGCAGCCGAGTCGCTGATGGTTTGTTTCGCGAAGATTTGTACGCGCGCATCAACCTGTGGACGTTCGACCTGCCCGGCCTCGCCGGCCGCCGCGAGGACATTGAACCGAACATTGATTTTGAGCTGGAACGCCACGCCCGCGAACACGGGCAACTGGTGCGCTTCAACCTCGAAGCCCGGCGCAGCTACTTGACGTTCGCCAGCTCTCGCGAGGCGGCGTGGTTGGGCAACTTCCGCGAATTGTCGGCGTCGATTACGCGCATGGCGACCCTCGCCGACAGCGGACGGATTGATGAGGCGCAGGTGCAGGAAGAGATCGACCGGCTGCGTTATGCCTGGGGCTTGGCGCAACCGCAGGCGATTTCAGGAGAATTGCCGGGGGACGCCGAAACCATGGATCTTTTTGACCGCTTGCAATTGAAGGCAGTGATCGAGGTATGCCGGCAGGCAGACAGCTTGTCCGATGCCGGCCGCCGGCTGTTCGGAATATCGCGCCAGGCCAAGGCACAACCCAACGATGCCGATCGACTGAGGAAATACCTCGGCCGATTCGGGCTCGAGTGGGGCCAGATTATCGAACCCAAGTGAGGCGAATTTTAGCGACAGACCGCCCGTCCAGCAGCGGGCACCTTTGCTTGCCGGGCGCTTCCAATGAATCACCATCCGCTTCGACCGGAAGACGCCCATCATGAACAGCAAAATTGCAGCAATCACCCTGGCCGGCCTGCTCGCGGCCTGCCCGCTTTTCGCCTCGGCAGCCGCGAAGACCGCTGACGAGTCTGCCGCGCCACCGACCGCGCTTCCCGGCGTGAATCAGGCCGGCAAAGCTCAGTCCAACGCAGACAAGGCCGACAAGAAAGGTGAAGAGGCGTCGGGCTCGAACTCCGGCGCCGAGTCGCATGAAACGGCAAAAGATGCAGCCACTTCAAGCGACTCGGAAGATCTCGGTAAATCGCCGAAACCTTGATCAGGGTTCTACGGAGGTGGTGGCTGCACATCCTTGAACGTCAGCCCGACACTGCCGGTGATTTGCCACGGGTTGGTAGCGCCGTGCCCGCTGAACGACACATGCTCGAACAGCGAATCCTTCAACCCGTCAATCTGCGCCTTGGCCGAGCCACTGAAGCGTACGCGCTCGAACACCAACCCTTGATGCCAGGCGTCATGCTGACTGTCGCCCTTGACCTCGATCGCCCTGCCTTGAGCATTTTCGACGCTCACGTCGGCGACGCGGATATCGCGGAACTGCCCGGGAATGGTTGAACGCTGGTAATCCAACTTGGCGTTCGGATCGTTATAGTCGAGGGTGAAAATGAACGCCTGCTTGAGCGTATTGCGGATCGCCGAGTCGCGGAAGATCACGTTACGCGCGCCGCCGCCCATGAAGTTGGTGCTCTTCATGCGCAGGCCGGCATCGGTGCCATCGGAAACGTTGTCTTCGGCGAGGATGTTTTGAATCCACGCGCCGGTATGGCTGCCGGCAACCACCATGCCGTGGCCCTTGCGGAAGTAGTTATTGAAGATCCAGGCGTCTTCCTGCGGCTTTTGCTGCACGGCATCGGCCCCGGTACCCGCAGCAAAATTGACGCAGTCATCGCCGGTATCAAAGAAGTTGTTGAAGACCATCGCGCCCTTGCTGTTGGCGAATTCGATACCGTCGCCGTTATTGGCGTCGTAGGTTTTATGCGTGGTATTGGCCAGCACCACGTTTTCGGTTTCCAGGTTCATGATCCCGTGGAAGGCCGGGTTCACCACGGTGAAACCGCCGTAGAACACATTTTTCACGTTGCGCAGGGTGATCAGCGACGAGCGCATCTGGCCGTAGGCATCCTTGACGTTCATGCCGCGCGCCACCGCTTGTTCGACTTGCGCCTTGGCCAGAATGCCGTCCTGTTGGTAGCGGGTGTTGTCGCTGGGCAGGTAGAACGGCAATGGCTGACCGCGTTCGTCGACGACATCGGCGCGGCGCTTCCAGCCGTTACCGTCAATCGTGCCTTTGCCGACGATGCGGATGTTTTCGAACGACTGATGCTGACGCGGATCACGCGGCAAGGCGTTGATCAGCGACGCCGGGCGCACGGTGCTCGAATACGGATACTGGATATAGCCGGCCAGCGGATAGTCTTCGGCCCGCTCGGAACCCAGCAGCGTTGCGCCCTCGGCGATTTCCACGGTGATGTTGCTCTTCAGGTAAAGCGCCCCGCTTTTGTAAGTGCCCTTGGGCAACCATACTTTGCAGCCAGGGGTGCAGGCGTCGATGGCGTTCTGGATCGCCAAAGTATCAAGGCTTTTGCCGTCACCCTTGGCGCCGTACTTCCTGACATCGAACACGGCGGCGACCTTGCTCGTCCGTTGTACAACGGGCGGGCTGTCGGCCGACTCTGTGCCATCGGTGCCCACCGAACGCACGGTGAACCGATAGGCCGTATCCGGTTTCAAGCCTTGCGCGGTGTAACTGTGAATGCCGATGCGATGATGAAAACCGGCAACATCCTGTTCGTAGAAGCGGTCGATGTAAGGTTTGGCCGGCGAGACGCGGTCATTGTTGGCGTTGCTGCCGCCCAGCAACACACCGTTGGCGTAGACCCGGTAGTCGCTGATATCGGCGTGATCGGCGGGCTTTTCCCAGACCAGGATGATCTGCTGATCATCGTAGGCCAGGGTCGGCACCTGCAGTTTTACCGGCGCCTCCAGCGCCCACGACGGCACACTGCAAACCAGCGTCAACGTGGCCGCCAGCGACAAAGCCAAAGGCTGTTTGCGCCGCGTCGGAACAACATTTCGATAAGGCATGAGCACTCCTTGTTCAGGCCGACAATCCGGCTTCTTGCAGGTATTGGCTGCGGTTGACGAATGTCTCGCGGGGCATTTCCACAACCTCCATCGACAGCGACTCGACGTCCGGCAGCAAAGCGAGCAGCGCCGCCACGGTCGCCGAGGCCAGACGCCGGCGCTGTTCAGCACTGCGCCCGGACAACACCGACAGGACGATGTGGACAAAATCGTCCGCGCCCGCGCCGCAGCGGTAATGCGTGAACGTATTGAGGCGCACCTTGATGTCCCCGGCCTTGAACAGGCCGAAGGCATCGAGGGCGTCATGCACGGCAGCGAGCAGGGTTTGCTCGCCGACACGCTGGGCCAGGGTTTGCGGGCAATCGATAAGACAATGCGGCATGTCGCGCTCCTTGATGGATCGGCTTAACCAGCGAGCTGGTGCACCGACTCCTGGCTGAAATCACGACTGGCCTGCACCAGCATCCGCGTGTAGGCGTGGCTTGCCAGATCCTGGCTGAGCGCCTGACTGTCGAGCAGCTCGACGATCTTGCCCTGCTGCATCACCGCTACCCGATCACACAGGTGCGTGACCACACCGAGATCGTGAGTGACCATCAGGTAGGTGAGTTTCTCGCGCCGGCGCAAATCCGCCAGCAGATTGAGAATCTCCGCCTGCACCGAGACATCCAGCGCCGAGGTCGGCTCATCGAGCAGCAATACGCGCGGCTCGAGAATCAGCGCACGGGCAATCGCCACCCGCTGGCGCTGGCCACCGGACAACTGGTGCGGATAGCGAAAACGGTAACTGTCGTTCAGACCGACCTTGAGCAGGATCTCGTTGATCCGGTCGTCCTTATCGCGCACGCCGTGGATAATCAGCGGCTCACGCAGCGCCGTGTCGACGGTGTGGCGCGGATGCAGCGAGCCGTAAGGGTCCTGGAACACCATCTGCACCTGACGGAAATGTTCCTTGGGAATCTTGTGCTGCAGCGGCGCGCCGGCAATGCTCAACTCGCCCGTCCAGTGCCGGTACTGCCCGGCCAGGCAGCGCAATACGGTGGTCTTGCCGGAGCCGGACTCCCCCACCAGGCCGAAGGATTCGCCGTCGGCGACACTGAGGTTGACGTCGTGCAGCACCTGATTGAGGGCCGGGCCGGCGCCGAAACTCAGGTTCAGCGCGTGTGCTTGGATCATGGACATGGTCGATTCCTCAGCAAGTCAGCCACAGTGGATCGCGTTGCAACACCGGCAACCGTTCGCGACGGTTGTCCATGCTCGGCAACGCCGCCATCAGGCCTCGGGTATAGGGATGTTGCGCTTGTTGCAGGTCGCAGGCGGCCAGCGATTCGACCACCCTGCCGGCGTACATCACCAACACGCGGTCGCAGTAATTGCGCACAAGGTTGAGGTCGTGACTGACGAAAATCAGACCCATTTCCTGCTGCTCGACCAGTTCTTCCAGCACGTTGAGCACTTGCTGACGCACCGAGACATCGAGGGCCGAGGTCGGCTCGTCGGCAATGATCACTTGTGGTCGGGTGATGACCATCATCGCGATCATGATCCGCTGGCCCATCCCACCGGAGACCTCATGCGGGTACAGGTTGTAGACCCGTTGCGGATCACGGATATGCACCTTTTCGAGCATTTCCAGCACCCGCTCGCGGGCCTCGCTGCGGCTGGCCTTGTGGTGCGCCAGATACGCCTCGGCAATTTGATCGCCGACCTTGACCACCGGGTTCAGCGAGTATTTCGGGTCCTGCATGATCATCGAAATGCGCTGGCCACGAATCTTCTGCATGACCTTTTCGCCGGCTGACAGCAGATCGACTTCACCGAACTGCATGGCCTTGGCGGTGATCCGCGCGCTGGCCGGGTGCAGTTTCAGCAGGCTGCGCCCGACCGTCGATTTACCCGAGCCCGACTCACCGACAATGGCAAGTTTTTCCCGCCCCAAGGTGAAGGACACATCGCGCACGGCATGGGTTTCTTTCTGAGCATTGACGAAGCGCACATTGAGCCCTTCGACGTTCAATTTGATTGCAGACATACAGCCTCCGATTACTCGCTGCGCGGATCAAGAATGTCCCGCAGGCCGTCGCCCAACAGGTTGAAAGCCAGGCTGACCAACATGATTGCGGCCCCCGGAACAGCCACCAGCCACCAGCACTCGAGCATGTAGCGGCGCCCGGTGGAAATCATCGCGCCCCACTCCGGCGACGGCGCCTGCGCACCGAGACCGAGAAAGCCCAAAGCCGCTGCGGTGAGGATGATCCCGGCCATGTTCATGGTCAGGCGGATGATCACCGACGACATGCACATCGGCACAATGTGCCGCAGGATGATTCGCGTGGACGAAGCCCCTTGCAGCTCCACCGCCACGACGAAGTCAGCCTTGCGCAACGACAGAGTTTCCGCCCGTGCCAGTCGCGCGATCGGCGGCCACGACGTCAGCGCAATCGCTACCACCGCGTGCTCCAGGCCCGGACCGAGCGCAGCGATAAACGCCAGCGCCAGCACCAGGCTGGGGAAGGAAATGAAGATGTCGGTCAGGCGCATGAACACCGTGTCGACCACACCACCGTAGTAGCCGGAGACAGTGCCGATAAACAGGCCGATCGGGCCGACGATCACGGTCACCAGGCTGATGATGTACAGCGTGATGCGCGAGCCGTAGACCAGCCGACTGAAGATATCCCGGCCGTATTCATCGGTGCCGAACCAGTGGGCAGCGCCCGGCGCCTGCAGGGCATTGGCGAGGTTTTGCGCCACCGGATCATGGGTGGCGATCCACGGCGCAAACAGCGCCACCACCACCAGCACCAAAGCGACCAGCAATCCGGCCAGGGTCATCGGGTTGCGCAACAAGTGCCGCAAGACTTTCAGGGCACTTTTGCAGAAGGCGTCGAAGCTGGATCCGGGGGTACGATCCAACCGCCGCTTGGCGCTCGAATCAGTAGAAGACATGTTGGCAATCATGGGCATGTTCTCGGATTGAATTCAGGATCACCCGGCGCGTACGCCGACGCACCGGGCAGCGTTCAGCGTTGTTTGTAGACACCCAGATACCGCGTCGCCTCGGCATCATCACCGGCGAAACCCTTGACGTCGGCGGCGCTGACCACGGTGTCGGTCATCTGCGAAATCATCATGATCGGGCCGACCTGCTCGTCGTAGATTTTCTGTGCCTGGTGGTACAGGTTCAGGCGCTGGCCGGCATCGCGTTCGACCCCGGCCTGATCAATCAGGCTATTGAGCTGCGGGCTGAAAAACGACGCACGCCAGCCCTGGAAATTCGGCAGGCCGGCGTCATCGCTGTTGTTGGGGTTGTAGGCAAACGTGCGCAGGCTGAAATACGGATGCGGATAGCGCTCGGCCCCACGCGCAACGATGATGTCGAAGTTGCGCGCGCGCATCGCGCCATACACCTGGTTACCAGTGCCGTTGACAATGCTGGCCTTGATCCCGCCCTCGGCCAGCGTCGCTTGCAGGCGCGCGGCGATGTCGATGAAGGGCGGCTCTGACAATGTGCGAATGGTCGTGGTGAAGCCGTCCGGATAACCGGCTTCGGCGAGGAGTTTTTTCGCCTTGGCGACGTCCATGTGATAACCCGGATCCGGCAGGCGCGCCGCCAGACTCAGTTGCATCGGCTGCTGATTCAGCTGGCCGTAATACGGCATCACCTGTTCGTCCAGGCCCTTGTAGTCGATCAGGTTGCGCACCGCTTCGCGCACTTTGGGATTGGCAAATTCGGGCTGTTTCATGCTCAGCGCGACGTAGTACATGGTGCCGCGCGGCAGTGACTGCACATGGATTTTTTCCGAACCGTCGATGGCGCGGATGTCCGGTGCGGCCATGCCATACGCCAGATCGAGGTCTCCGCGTTCCAGCATCAGGCGCAGCGACTGCGATTCGGTCATGTGCCGCACCACCACGCGCTTGAGCTTGGCAGCACCGCCCCAATAACCGTCGAAGCGGGTCAGCAACAGCGAGTCGTTCGCCGTCCATTTGCTCAGCACAAAGGGTCCGCTGCCGGCCTCGTTGGTCACCAGCCAGTTAGCACCGAGGTCAGCGTTTTTCTCATGCGCCAAAGCCGTTTTGCGATCGATCACCACCGCGCTTGGCGAGATCGCCAGCGAGTCGATCAATAACAGTGGGTCCATGGTTTGCGGCAAGTCGACGACCAGCGTGTGGGTATCGCTGGCGCGGATCAGTGACTGAATGTTGTCGACGTTATAACCGTAGGCTTTCCAGGTCGTGGCCAGGCCGAAATTCAGTTTCATCACCCGGTACAGCGACCAGGCCACGTCTTCAGCGGTCAGCGGATTGCCGGAGTGAAACTTCACGTCCTGACGCAAATGAAAGGTTATCTGCTTGCCGTCGTCGCTGATCGTCCAGCGCTCGGCCAGTTGCGGCAGATGCTGCTCCGGATTGCCCTGATCACGCTTGACCAGAGTGTCGTAAAGATTTGCATTGACGCCGGAAGCGTCGAGGCCGGGCGCGTTGGCCGGATCGATGGAAAACAGGTTGACCATGCTCATGCCGACGATCAGTTGATCGGCCGGCGTCTTGGCGCTGACCTGCGTCATCGGCACCAGAGCCAGGATCGCCGCCAACAGGCCAGCGTGCAGTTTGGTAAATGCAGTCGTCATTGAAAAATCCTTCTTTTTATAATTTTTAGTGCTGCTGCCAGGCGTGTTAACGCGTGCGCGGATCGAAGACCTTGTACAAGGCATCGCTGATCAGGTTGAGCGCGACAAAAATCAAACCGATCACCAGCACACAGCCCATCACCGCGTTCATGTCGCCGAGCATCAGGCTGCTGGTCAGGTACTGGCCGAAACCCGGCCAGGCAAAGACCGTTTCGATCAGCACCGCGCCTTCGAGCAGCGAGCCGTAAGCCAGCGCCACCACCGTCAGCAACTGCACGAGGATGTTGCGAAAGGCGTGACCCCAGACCACCTGGCGGCGCGACAACCCCTTGACCCGAGCGGTGATGATGTATTCCTGGGACAGTTGCTCGAGCATGAAGCTGCGCGTCATCCGACTGATGTAAGCCACCGAGTTCAGCCCGAGGATCAGCGCCGGCAAGACGATGTGGCGCAAGGCGCTGGCGAAGGCTTCCCAATCGCCCGCCAGGCTCGAATCGATCAGCAACAGCCCGGTGACTTCGGGCACCATGCCGTCGTACGCCAGGTCGATGCGACCGGCGCCCCCGGCCCAGCCGAGCCAGGCGTAGAACACCAGCAGGCCCATCATGCCCAGCCAGAAAATCGGCGTGGAATAGCCGAACAGGGTGATCACTCGGGCGACATGATCGCCCAGTCGCCCCTGATTGCTCGCCGCGCAGACGCCCAGCGGCAAACCGATCAGCACACCGAAGAGGATGGCCAGGGTCGCCAACTCGATGGTGGCCGGGAACACCCGGCGGATGTCATCGAGCACCGGGTGCCCGGTCAACAGCGCGTTGCCGAAATTACCGTGCAGCAAGTCGTTGAGGTACAGGCCGAACTGGGTCCAGATCGGCTTGTCGAGCCCCATCGCCCGGTACACCTGCTCGTAGGTCGAACTGTCGGCGTCCGGCCCGACCACCGCCAGCACCGGATCGAGCGGCATCACCCGACCGATGATAAACGTCAGCGCCAGCAGGCCCAGCAACGTCACCAGTACCGTGCTGGCACGCCGCGCGGTATTGGAGGCGCGGGCTCCCATGGCAGAGGCAGTCATAACAAACATAGTCAGCTCCTGATAAAACGGTCACCGGTGCACCCGGCACGCGAAGTTCATCCGTGCATTTCAGCGTTTTTTGTAGACGTCTTTGTAGCGCGTGGTCGCGGCCGTGTGCCCCTGAAAATCGGCAACATCGGCGTAGACCAGCACCGTGTCGGTCATCTGCGAGACCGGCAGAATGGCGCCCACTTGCTGATCGAGTTGTTGCTGAATGTCCTGATACTGCGCCTGCTGTTTCTGCGCATCGGGCTCGACTTCGGCACTCTCGATCAACTGATTCAACGCGGGACTGTAAAACGAAGTGCGCCAGCCCTGGAAGTTGCTCAGCTTGGCTTCGTCACGGTTATCCGGGTTGTACACCAGCGTGCGCAGGCTCGAATGGGGATGACGTTCGGCGCCGCCACCGCCACGGCCGACGATGATGTCGAAACTGCGCTCACGCATGGCGCCGTAGATCTGGTTACCGGTGCCGGTGATGATGCTGGCTTCGATCCCGGCCTGCGCCAGCGTCGATTGCAGATTGGAGGCAATGTTGATGAAGGGCGGTTCGGCCAGCACGCGGATGCTGGTCTTGAACCCGTTGGGGTAACCGGCGTCAGCGAGAAGTTTTTTTGCCTCATCGACATTCAGTCGATAACCGGGATCCGGCAGACGCGCGGCCAGTCCCAACGGCATCGGCCGCTGATTGATCACGCCGTAGTGCGGCATGACGGTCTGGTTGATGCCCTGGTAGTCGATCAACGAGCGCACAGCCTTGCGCACGCGCGCGTCGGCGAACATCGGCTGCTTCACACTCAGTGCGACGTAGTACAGCGTGCCGCGTTGCAGAGTTTGCGTGCGGACCTTGTCGCTGTTCTGCAAGGCCTGGATGTCCGGCGCCGACATGCCTTTGGCGATGTCAAGGTCACCGCGCTCAATCATCAGACGCAACGACTGCGACTCGGTCATGTTGCGCATGACGATGCGCTTGAGCTTGGCCGGGCCACCCCAATAACCGTCGAAACGGCTCATCAGAATCACATCGTTGGCCCGCCAGTCATTGAGCACGAAGGCACCACTGCCGGCGGCGTGGGTCACCAGCCAGGCGGCGCCGAGGTCATTGTTCTTCTGGTGTTCGAGGACTTTTTTGCGGTCGAGAATGAAAGCGCTTGGCGACGTCGCCAGCGTGTTGAGCACCAACTGCGGATCGGTGGGTCGCGGCAATTCAATGACGAAGGTATTGGCATCGGTCGCGCGCATCGAACGCTCGACATTCTCGGCAGTAAAACCGTAAGCCTTCCAAGTGGAAGCCAATGCGAGGTTGAGTTTGAGCACGCGCTGCAATGACCAGGCGACGTCTTCAGCGCTCAACGGGTTGCCCGATTGAAATTGCACGCCCTGGCGCAGATTGAAGGTCAGGGTCTTGCGGTCGTCGCTGACTTGCCAGCGCTCGGCGAGTGCCGGCAACAGCTGATCCGGCGCAGCGACGTCTTGCACCAGCAACATGTCATAGAGATTGGCATTGATCTCGGACACGTCCAGGCCGGTGGCCGCCGCCGGGTCGAGAGACAGCAGATTGATCATGCTCATGCCGACGATCAATTGATCGGCCGGGGTTTTGGCATGGACGGCAGGTAGCGCGGTCACCGTCAGGGTAGCCGCCAGAACCCGCGCCCACAGCGAAGGAAGAATGTTCATAGCGAGAGTGCCTTTCTTATATTTATAGGGCTCTCGGACAGCCCGGCATGCACCGGGCAGCCCGCGTACACGTCAGAAGCTTTTAAGTGTGTTCATCTCGATGAAGTTGAAGTCGATGTCTTCGCCCAGACCCGGCAGGTCGGACAGGTGCACAAAACCGTCACTGTCCATCGGGTCGACCAGGCGCTTGAGGTACGCAGGCACCTCGTCGTAATCCAGGTACGGGTGCAGCAAGCCGCGCTCGTACCAGGTGCAGTTCTTGATCGCGCCGACCACCGTCAGGTTGGCTGCGCCGTTGCCATGGATTTCGCAGTCCATGCCAAACGACTCGGCCATGTGCGCGACTTTCAGGCAAGGCCCGATCCCGCCGACCCCGGCGACGCCGGCACGCAGAATGTCGCAGACGTCGTGCTTGACCCAACTGGCCCGGCTCAGGTGTTTGCCGGACAGGGTTTCCGGGCCGAGTACCGGAATGTCCAGTTGCCCCGCCAGCCAGGCATAGGATTCAGCGGACTCTTCCATCATCGGTTCTTCAAACCAGGCGAAGTCGAGTTTTTCCAGTTCGCGTCCGATGTACAGCGCTTCGGTGCGGCTGTACCAGTGATAACCGTCGAGCATCAAGGCGATGTCCGGGCCCACCGCTTCGCGCACTGCCGCACAAGCTTTGACGTCAATGCGCGGGCTCGGTGCGAACGAGACCGGCGGCATCCAGGTGTGCAACTTGATCGCCTTGTAGCCGCGCTTGACCAGCGTTTCGGCAAAGCGTCCGTAGTCTTCCGGCGTTGCCAGGCCCTCAGGCAATTCATCGCCGCACATGGTTGAGCCGTACGCCGGCACCTTGTCGCGAAAACCGCCGATCAACTTGTGCACCGGCACGCCGAGCTTGCGCCCCGCCCAGTCCCACAACGCCTGCTCGACCAACGCCAGCGCGCGATCAGTCAACTGGCTGGCGCTGCCACGCTGCCAGTGCGCCAGGTCATGCCAGATCTTTTCGCGATCAAAGGCGTTCTGCCCGACCAGCACCTTGCGCACAAAACCATCCAGCACATAAGGACGAATCAGCTCCGGCGCTCCGAGAGCGTAACCCTCCTTGCCGTCTTCGGTCTGGATGCGCAGCAACGCCATTTGCGCCTGACTGACATCGCCGGGATGAGCATGACCGGCGCTGTCGACTGCGCGGCGGGTGGGATAGGAAAAAACCTGGACGTTGACTGCTGTGATTCTCATGGACGTCTTGAGCCTTCTTATTGGATTTGTGACAGGAGTGTCGTCGGTTGCGACCGATCATAGGTCATCGTACAACACTTGAAAAGACCCAATAACCCTTCTGCTCTTCCAAGCCTTTGCAGCTAAGCGCCCATCAAAGCGCCAATTTTAAAGACGACTACTGAATAACAGGATTTGCTTTAGACCCCTATTCACATGGCATATATGTATCAACATGTTTCCAAATGAGCAAAATCACGTAGACGAGTCATCTTGTCGTACGATAACTTATATCTGCGCCTCAAATGAGAGCCATACGCAACATCGCGGTGCCTGTAGTACTCGTCAAACGACCCTAACAAAAACAAAAAAGAAGACCGTATGAACACCACCCTACGCACGCTCGTCACTGTCGCGGCCCTCGGCCTGCCCTTCTCTGCCCTCGCTGACTCTGCCAGCCTCAACTACCGCCATCAGTACACCGAGGAGGACAGCGCCCACGCCGACCGAATCAAGCTCAACTACCGCCTGGACAGTGGCCTGGGATTTGAGGCGGAAATGAAATACCGCACGGCCGGTGACCGCAAAGATGTCGCCTACGACAACATGGTCAACAACGGCCACGAGTTCACGGTGAGCTACAACTACAAGCTCAGCGCGCAGTCGACGCTGACACCGGCGTTTCAGATGGACAGCTCCAAGGATGCGACCGCCTACAAGTTCGGCCTCAAGTACAACTACAAAATCGATGACGCCTTTTACGTAGCGACGCGCTACCGCCTGGACCTGCGCAAACTCGATCGCGACCAGGTCAACAAAGACATGCCCGATCACTACAAGGATGACCAGACCACCCACCGCTTCGAAGGCTGGCTCGGCTACACGCCAGCCAACAAGTGGGCTTACGAATATCAGTTCATCTATTTCAAGACCGACTACATCCGCTACGACAACAAGAAGAGCGACTACGAACAGAACCTGATCATCAAATACAAGCTCACCAAACAATGGGCGCCCTTCATGGAAATCGGCGACATCAAAGTCGAGTCCACCTCACCCGACCGCCAGGCTCGCTGGCGTCTGGGCGTGCAATACAACTTCATGTAAGCCGCGCGCAGCTTTTGCCTGGCGAGCGCGCATCGCTTGTCGGGCAGACACCCTGCCGCCCACCCTCTTCACCTCCGCGTAATGGAAGACCCGACCATGACCACACAAACCACGCTGGCCAAACCCTTCAACCGTATTTTGCTGACCGGCGCCGCCGGTGGGCTCGGCCAGATTCTGCGCGAAACCCTGCAGGTTCACGCCGACATCGTCCGCTCCTCGGACATCAGTGCGATGACGCCGAGCCGCGGCGCGCATGATGAAGTGATCAACTGCAATCTGAGCGACAAGGCCGCTGTCGCCGCGCTGGCCGAGGGCATCGATGCCATCGTGCATTTGGGCGGGATCTCGGTGGAGCGATCCTTCGAAGAAATCCTCGAGGCGAATATTCGCGGCACCTTTCATGTTTATGAGGCCGCGCGCCTGCACGGGGTCAAGCGCATCGTGTTCGCCAGCTCCAACCACGTCACCGGTTTCTACTCGCAGGACGAACAGATCGACGCCCATTCGCCGCGTCGCCCGGACGGTTATTACGGTTTGTCGAAGGCTTACGGCGAGGACATGGCAACCTTTTATTTCCACCGCTATGGCATTGAAACAGTGAGCCTGCGCATCGGTTCCTCATTCCCCGAACCGCGCAACCTGCGCATGCTGGCGACCTGGTTGAGCTATACCGATCTCGAGCACCTGATCGCCCGCGCTCTGCTGGCCAGCGATGTCGGGCACAGCGTGGTGTACGGGGTGTCCGCCAACCGTGATCAGTGGTGGAACAACCGCCACGCCGCGCACCTGGGCTTTGCGCCGCAGGACAGTTCCGAGGCCTTTCGCGCACAGGTCGAACAACAACCGGCACTCGCCGCCGACCATCCCGACCGCTTGTACCAGGGCGGCGCCTTTACCGCAGCAGGTCCGTTTGAAGCGCCAGCGCAGACGCGCTCATGACGGCCGAACTGATTGTCGATGCGCGCAACGCCACCGGTGAAAGCCCGGTCTGGCAAGCCGACGAGAACGCCTTGTATTGGGTGGATATTCCGGCCGGCCGCTTGCATCGCTGGCAACTCGACGGCCAGACCGACTGCTGGCAGGCGGACGAAATGCTCGCCTGTATCGCCCGCAGCGAAGCGGGACATTGGCTGGGCGCGCAGGAAAGTGGCCTGTTTAAATTGCGCCCGCAGGCTGACGGACGTCTGGCTGCGGAAAAGCTCATCGGCGTCGAGCACGCCCGCCCGAGGATGCGTTTCAATGATGGTCGTTGCGATCGTCAGGGACGCTTCTGGGCCAGCTCGATGCCAACCGCCATGGGCGCCGAGGCGGTTGGCGCGCTGTATCGCTACGACGCAAAACACCTGAACGATGTATCAGTGCTGGCGCCGCAACTGGAGGAACTCGTGGTGCCCAACGGCCTGGCGTTCAGCCCCGACGGCCGCACCATGTACCTGTCCGACTCGCACCCGAGCCGGCAACTGATCTGGGCCTTCGATTACG
Organism: Pseudomonas sp. GM80; assembly: GCF_000282515.1. Taxonomy (GTDB): domain Bacteria; phylum Pseudomonadota; class Gammaproteobacteria; order Pseudomonadales; family Pseudomonadaceae; genus Aquipseudomonas. The sequence goes on along the minus strand of NZ_AKJD01000053.1, from coordinate 2,833 downwards.
ACATTGACAGCGGCACGCCGCACAACCGCCGCCTGTTCGTCGACATGAACGACCACCCCGGTCGACCGGACGGAGCGGCCGTCGATTCACACGGCTGTTACTGGATCTGCGCAATTGATGCCGGCCTGGTGCTGCGCTTTACCCCGCAGGGGAAACTGGATCGCGCGCTGCCGGTGCCGGTGAAGAAACCGACGATGTGCGCCTTTGGCGGCCCGCGGCTGGACACCCTGTTTGTCACCTCGATTCGCCCGCAAGGCATCGATCTCACCGATCAGCCGCTGGCGGGCGGAGTCTTTGCCCTCAACCCAGGCGTTCAAGGCCTGCCCGAACCCAAGGCCCGCGCCTGAGGCGTCAGACGTTCAACGCCGCCGCGTCTGCAGCTTCGTAGGCACGGCGCAGACGCTCGCGGCTGTTGGACAGATGCAAGCGCATGGCTGCGCGTGCGGCGTCGGAATCACGCCGGACAATCGCAATGTAAATGTCTTCATGCTCGCGACTGAGGCGCTCCAGATACGGCTCCTTGCGGTCATTCTCCAGGCGCTTGGAATGCAGGCGTGTGCGCGGCAGAATGTTCGCGCCCAGGTGCAGCATGATGTCGGTGAAATAGCGGTTGCCGGTGGCCAGCGCAATTTGCTGGTGGAACTGGAAATCCGCCGACACGGCGTAGTCGACGCTAACGGCGCGGGAATTGATGGCGTCCAGCGAGTCACGCATCAGTTGCAGTTGCTCATCGGTACGTCGCGCGCACGCCAGGCCAGCGGCCTCGACCTCGAGGGTGATGCGCAACTCAAGCACCGCCAGGACATCCTCAAGCGTGACGATGCTGTCCGGATCAATGCGAAAACCGCTCGGGCTGGGAATGTCCTGAACAAAGGTGCCGATACCGTGACGGGTTTCCACCAGGCCTGCTGCCTGCAGACGCGATATCGCCTCGCGCACCACTGTGCGGCTGACGCCGTGCTCGGCCATGACCTGAGATTCAGTCGGCAGCTTCGTCGCGCGCGCGAGTTCGCCGCTGCAAATGCGTCGGGACAGCTCGGTGACCAGGTCCTCCGCCAGGCTGCGATGCCGGCGACGAACATTGGGTGTGGCGTTGGGTCTGTCCATCAGCAACAAAAATCTCGAATTTTCGAATAATTACGCATCATAGCCCATTCAGTTGTACGACAACGCACCAGTTCACATGATAGGATTTCTCATGCAGCGGACGTTCGATTCGCTGCAATGGCGATAAGGACGTCCGCTCGAGAAACACGTCGAAACTTCGCGTGTAAAACCCTCAAGTTAATCAAGGATCTGATTACTCATGACAAAACCATCAACCTTCACGGCCTGCAAACTGGCCAGCGCCATCTTCGGCAGCCTGCTGTTTTCCAGCCTGCCTGCACAAGCGGCCGATATCTGGCTCGATGTTGCAACGACGGGCTGGGCCACGCAAAACGGTGGCACCAAGGGCGGCTCCAAAGCCGCAGCCAACAACATCTACACCGTGAAGAACGCCGCCGAACTGAAAGCCGCACTCAGCGCGTCGGTCGGCACCAACGGTCGCATCATCAAGATTACCGGGCTCATCGACGTCAGCGAAGGCAAAGCTTATACGACGACCGCCGATATGAAAAAGCGCGGCCGTCTGGATATCCCGGGCAAGACGACCATCGTCGGTACGAGCAGCACGGCAGAGATCCGCGAGGGTTTCTTCTATGCCAAGGAAAACGATGTGATCATCCGCAACATCACCATCGAAAACCCGTGGGATCCCGAGCCGATCTGGGACGCCAATGACGGCAGCGCCGGCAACTGGAACTCCGAGTACGACGGGCTGACCATCGAAGGCGCCAACAATGTGTGGGTCGACCATGTCACCTTCACCGATGGCCGCCGCACCGATGACCAGAACGGCACTGCCAACGGTCGTCCGAAGCAACACCACGACGGCGCACTGGACGTGAAAAACGGTGCCAACTACGTGACCATTTCCTACTCAGCGTTCAAATCGCACGAGAAGAACAACCTGATCGGTTCGAGCGACAGCCGCACCACCGATGATGGCAAGCTCAAGGTCACGATTCACAATACCCTGTTCGAAAACATCTCCGCACGCGCACCACGCGTTCGCTTCGGCCAGGTGCACCTGTACAACAACTATCACGTGGGCAGCACCAGTCATAAGGTCTACCCGTTCAGCTACGCGCACGGCGTGGGCAAAAACTCGAAGATTTTTTCCGAGAAAAACGCTTTCGAAATCTCCGGCATCAGCGGCTGCGACAAAATCGCCGGCGACTACGGCGGCAGCGTTTACCGCGACCAAGGCTCGACACTCAATGGCAGCGCACTGAGCTGTTCGTGGAGTTCGAGCATCGGCTGGACCCCGCCTTACAGCTACACTCCGCTGAACGCGGACAAAGTCGCTGCTGATGTTAAAGCCAAGGCTGGCGCTGGCAAGATCTGATTGATCGATGTAACCGCGTTAATGAAAAGCCCTCGGTGACGAGGGCTTTTTCATGTCTGCTTGAAGACCGTGCAGGGGTGAAGTCCTGAAAAAAACTGGATTATTTATTGCCCCGACTGGCCCCATCGCTGGCAAGCCAGCTCCCACAAGGAGCCATGTGGTCAATACGATCTGCGACACAACACCAAAACCTGTGGGAGCTGGCTTGCCAGCGATGAGGACAGGTCAGACACCAGCGAAAAATCAGACACACCACTACTGGATCAACTCAGTGCTCTCAATGATCGAATGCAATTTACTTCACAACACAGAATCCTGTGGGAGTGAGCCTGCTCGCGATGAGGCCCTGCGCAACTACACCACTACTGGACCAATTGATTGATC
>NZ_AKJD01000052.1 GCF_000282515.1 Pseudomonas sp. GM80 | reverse complement strand
GGATCGTTCCCACGCTCTGCGTGGGAATGCCTCTAGGGACGCTCTGCGTCCAGTGACGCGGAGCGTCACGGGCTGCATTCCCACGCCGAGCGTAGGAACGATCAATGGTTTCATCAATCGCGTGCCAACGCTTCAATCGGGTCGAGGCGTGAGGCATTGCGGGCCGGGACGAAGCCGAAGACGATGCCGATCAGCGTCGAGCAGATCACCGCCGTGAGCACCGAGGTCAGCGAGAAGACCATCTCCCATTCCTTGATAAACAGCGAAAACAGATGCCCGATGGCATACGACAGCGAAATCCCGATTGCTCCGCCCAACAGACAGACCATCACCGCCTCCACCAGAAACTGCTGACGAATGTCCGACTGCCGCGCGCCCACCGCCATGCGAATGCCGATCTCGCGCGTGCGCTCAGTCACCGAGACCAGCATGATGTTCATCACGCCAATCCCCCCCACCACCAGCGAAATCACCGCGATCAACGACAGCAGCAGCGCCAGCGAGCGGCTGGTTTTCTGCACCGTCTGCAACACACTGTCGAGGTTGTTGGTGAAGAAATCCTTGCTGCCATGGCGTTGCAGCAACAGCTGCGTGACGTGCTCTTCCACCACCTTGCTCGGCTGACCTTCCTTCATGCGCACGCTGATGCTGTCCAGATAACGCTGGCCCAACACCCGTCCGGCGGCCGTTTCGTAAGGCACCCAGACATTGAGGGTCTTGCCCGAGGCAAACAGGCTTTTATCCTGTGCGGCGACGCCAATCACCGTGCACGGCAGGTTACCGATCAGGATCACCTGGCCCAAGGGATCGACATCCTGCCCGAACAAACGCTGACGGGTGTTGTGATCAATGACCACCACCTGCGCCTGGCGTCGCGCATCGCTTTCGCTGAACGGGATGCCCGCCGCCATCTTGATGCCGCGCACTTTGAAGTACTGATCGCTGACGCCGTTGACCTGCGCATCCAGATCGATATTGCGATAGCGCAGCAACAGGCTGCGGCCGATCATCGGCGTGGCGCTGTCGACGTAATACAGCTGATTCAGCGCCGTGACATCCGCCGGGGTCAGGGTTTCGATGGCCGCCGCACGTTTGTCGCCGTAACTGCTGCCGGGATAGACATCGATGGTGTTGCTGCCGATGGCCGCGATGTCCTTGAGCACGTAGTTCTTGGCGCCCTCGCCGACCGCCGAAATCGACACCACCGAGGTGATGCCGATGACGATCCCGAGCATGGTCAGCAAGGTGCGCATGCGGTGCGAGATCAATGCGACCCAGGCCATGCTGAACGCTTCCTTGAACAGGCCAAGGCTGGCCACCAGACGCCGTGAAGCGGTGGCTCTCGGCGCCACTGGCTCATCGCTGAGCAGGTGCGTGGTGTCGCGTTCGTTGGCGCGGTCGCTGAGGATTTCACCGTCGCTGACTTCGATGATGCGTTCGGCGTTGGCCGCGACTTTCGGGTCGTGGGTCACCAGAATCACCGTGTGCCCGGCGGCGTGCAGCTCCAGCAGAATGCGCATCACCTCTTTGCCGCTGGCCGTGTCGAGCGCACCGGTGGGCTCGTCGGCGAGGATCACTTCGCCGCCGTTCATCAACGCCCGGGCGATACTGACCCGCTGCTGTTGGCCGCCAGACAACTGGCTCGGCCGATGCGTCAGGTGACCTTCGAGGCCCAGTCGCGCCAACAGCTCTCTGGCGCGGGCATGGCGTTGCAGCTGCGGGGTACCGGCATAAATCGCCGGCATCTCGACGTTGTGCATCGCACTCAGGTGCGGCAGCAAATGGTAGCGCTGGAAGATGAAGCCGAAGTAGTCGCGGCGCAGTTCGGCCAGCGCCTGATTGTCCAGGTCGCGGGTTTCCTGGCCGTTGATTTTGTAGCTGCCGGCGGTGGCGTAATCGAGGCAACCGAGGATGTTCATCAGCGTCGATTTACCGGAACCCGAGGCGCCGATGATCGCGACCATTTCCCCGGCATGGATCGTCAGGTTGATGTTCTTCAACGCAAGAAATTCGCGGTCGCCCGCGGTGAAACTGCGGGTGATGCCGGTGAGCTGCAACAGTGGTTCAGTCATGCTCAGGCCCCCGCCACGTTGGTCAACGGATCACCGATAACCACGCGATCGCCTTCAGCCAGGCCGCCATTGATCTGCACTTTGACGTTGTTGTTGATCCCGGTCTGCACGTTGCGCGACTGCGCGTGGCCCTTGGCGTCGAGCACGCGCACCGGAAAGCTGCCGTCGGCATTGCGCGGGCCGAGCGCCGCCACCGGTACGGTCAGCACAGCCTTGGCGGTGTCGAGGACAATGCGCACCTGCGCGGTCATCGAAATGCGCAGGCGATGGTCGGGGTTCGGCACTTCGAACAAAGCGTTGTAGAACACCGCGCTGCTTTGCTTCGGCGTGCCGGCGGGCGGGGTTTCGAGAAAGTTCTGCGGCGCCGGATCGGTGCCGCGCAGTTTCGCGTAGTAGCGTTTGTCCTCGCCAAGAATGGTGAAATACACCTCTTGCCCCGGCGCAATGTGAATCACATCGGCCTCGGACACTTGTGCCTTGACCGTCATGGTGTCCAGGTCTGCCAGTTTCAACAGGACCGGCGCGAGTTGGCTGGCGATCACCGTCTGGCCTTCCTGAGTGACCACGCCGACCACGTCGCCATCGATCGGCGCGACAATCCGCGTGTACGCCAGGTTGACCTTGGCAGTGTCGATCTGGATGTGCGCACTTTTGATTTGCGCATCCAGCGACATCAGATTGGCCTGCTGCACCTGATAATTGGATTCCGCAGTTTCGAAATCCTGGCGCGAGATCGACGCATCCTCCTGCAGGTTCTGATAGCGCTCGTAAATCGCCTTGGTCTGTTTCAGTTGGGCCTGCGTGGCGCGCTTTTGCGCTTGCAGGTTTTCCTCATCGACCTGAGCCTGGCGCAAGGTGTTCTGCAGCACCAGCGGATCGATTTCCGCCAGCCACTGGCCTTTTTTCACCTTGTCGCCGACCTTGACCTTCAGCGATTTCAACTGGCCGGAGACCTGCGCACCAACATCAACCTGCTTGATCCCTTCGAGCACGCCGGTGGCCAGCACCGCGTTCTCGATGTCATCGCGTTCGACCGTCGCGGTCAGGTACTGCGGTGCCTCCGCCGGTGCCTGCACCGTGTAAAACACCAACCCCGCCACCACCGCCAAGGCCAAACCCATACCGACTTTGCGCCACTTCGACTTTTCCATAAATGCCCACAAGTCCGTTCAGGATCGAGCCCGGCGCAACGCCGGGCTCTGCTAGATAAACAACAATCAGGACAATATTTCGCCCGCCGGAACTTTCCGGCCGTCATGCCACCACGCCGCGAAACTGAAGACGTTGGGCGCCTTGAGAATCGTGAAATGGTTGCCCGGCCCGTACCACACGGCCAGATCCGCAACCTGCCGCTGCCAGCCTTCGACCATCGCCGCTTGCTCGCGCTGATTGCCCCACGCATCCAGCGTCGGGTCATCGACCAGCGCCAGCCGCACGGGGCCGGTGTAGGCCAGTTGCGGTTGATAGACCGTGCGCAGTGCCGTGGCAAAAGTGCGTACCGGGCCGTGCATTGCCTGCTCCGATGAGCGCGCCGACAACACGCCGGCGCGGACCATGCCTTGGTGCAACAGGCGCATTTGCACAGTCTCGTCAGCCTCGGCAAAGGCTTGCGGATCGATGCCCAAAGACTTGCCGCTGGACAGCTGCAAGGTCTCGATCAACCGCTCCAGCGCGGCGGTCGTCGTATACGGTTTGCCCGCCGTGCCGTTACCACCGGGGGCTTCGCTGTCGATCAGGGTCAAGGACGCCACTTCACGCCCGGCCGCCTGCAACTGCGCGGCCATGGCATGCACGACCCAGCCGCCGAACGAATGGCCGATCAGGTGCACCGGGCCTTGCGGATACAGCTGTTCGACGGCTTGCAGATAACACTTCGCCGCCGCTTCGACCTGACTGTGCGGTACGCCGCTGCCATCGAGCCCGCGCGGTTGCAGACCGAAAATTGGCCATTCCGGGCCAAGTGCTTCGGTCAGGTGAATGAACCCGGTGACACTGTCGCCCGCCCCCGGCACGCAAAAGATCGGCGCATGCCCGACGTGGCCGCTCTGGATGGTCAACAACGGCTGATAGGCCTGTGGCTGCGGTGCCTGCGCCGCAGCCATGGCCTGACTCAAGGCCTGGCCGAGGGCCTGAATATCCGGGGTTTTCATCATGCTGCGGTGGTCACCCGGCACATCGATGCAACGCAGAAATCCAGTGGCGACCTTGGTCTCCCAACCACGGGTCGGACTCGGCTGTGCCTGCCCCGGCATCAGCGCCTGAGCGCGGAACAAATGCACCGGCTGACTGGCCGGGCTGACCCGGTAGTGCGCCAGCGCCAGGCCATGAGCGGCCTCGCGATCAAAGTAACTCCAGGCGTCCGCTGCGCTCAGTGCAGCCAATTCCGGGTCAGGTAATTGCTGTTCGCAGCAGCGCAGGAACAGTTCGTCGAAGCCGATGAGTTCGACTTCAGCCTCAAGCCTTTCGACATCAGCCAACGCCTGCAGCCCTTGTTCACCAAGCATCTGCGAGCGCGCCCGACAATGTTCGAGCAATTGACGCTTGTCGCGATGCTCGCCGCTCCAGCGGGTTTTATCCTGACTGGCCGGGTGCGGTGCATAGGTATCGAGCAGGCCGACAAACGCCACGGCCTCATCGAGACCGAGCAGTTGCTGCGCGACTTCAAAGGCCAGCAAGCCACCAAACGACCACCCGGCCAGACAGTAAGGGCCGTGCGGCTGCACCGAACGGATGATCCCGACCATCCGCGCGGCCATGCATTCAAGGGTGCGCAGTTGCGGTTGCCCCAGAGGCACACCCGGCAAACCGTAAATCGGAAACTGACCGTCGATGTGCGAGCCCAATGCCGGGAAATACACATCCCGGCCGCTGAATTCATGGATCAGGAACAGCGCATGACCGCCCTCGCCCGGCCGCACCACGACCAGTCCTTCCGGCTGTTCAGGTATACCGCTGCGCTGACTGATCAGCGCTGCCAGTGATTCGATACTCGGCCGCTGGAACAGCTCCGCCAGCGTCACCTGTTGCCCCGCCCGCTGCAGCAAATTGACCAGACGAATCGCCAGCAATGAATGCCCGCCCAATTCGAAGAAGTTGTCGTGGCGTCCAACCTGCTCGACCTTCAGCACTTCAGCCCAAATCCGCGCCAGCACGGTTTCAGTCTCGCCTTGAGGCGCTTCGTAGTGCCGGCTGAGCACGGCGTCGAGGCCCGGTGCCGGCAGCGCCTGGCGGTCGATTTTGCCGTTGGGACTCAACGGCAAGACGTCGAGCGCAACAAACGCGCCCGGTACCATGTATTCGGGCAACTGCTCGAGGACGAACGCCCGCAGCGTGTCGATCGCCGGCACAGCACTGCGATCAACCGCGGTGAAATAGGCGACCAGACGCTCGTCGCGCATCAGCACCACCACCTCGCGCACATCCGGGTGCTGGATCAATCGCGCTTCGATTTCACCGAGTTCCAGGCGCAAGCCGTGCAGCTTGACCTGGAAGTCGTTACGCCCGAGGAATTCGAGGTTACCGTCGGCGCGGTAACGCACCAGATCGCCGGTGCGGTACAAGCGATCACCGGCTACGAACGGGCTGTCGATAAAGCGCTCGGCCTGCATCTGCGGCAGTCCCCTGTAACCGCGCGCCACACCGACACCACCAATGTGCAACTGGCCAATGACGCCGAGCGGCACAGCCTGGTCATGCGCATCGAGCACATACAGCCGGGTATTACAGATAGCCTTGCCGATTGGCAATTCAGATAACGGCACCGGCATGTGCGGTTCCAGCGTCCACGCCGTGCTGTCGACCGTGGCTTCGGTCGGGCCATACACGTTATGCAGGCGCACCCACGGCAGGTGCTGGCGCACAGCAGCGGCCAGCGCCGCCGTCAGTTCGCCGCCGCCACAGAACACATCGGTGAGGCTGGTGCACTCACTGACCTCCTGCAACTCAAGAAACTGCTGCAACAACGCCGGCACAAACTTGACCACCGTAATGCGTTGCTGACGAATGACTTGCGCCAGATACGCCGGTTCCCGATGACCGCCCGGCCGTGCCAATACCAGACGCACACCCGCCGTCAGCGGCCAGAAGAACTCCCACACCGAACCGTCGAAACTGAAGGGCGCTTTCTGCAACAGCGCGCCGTCTGTGGTCGGCGGGCAGATCTGCGACCCCCAATGCACCAGATTGCACAGGCCACGATGCTCCAGCATCACGCCTTTCGGCGTACCGGTCGAACCCGAGGTGTAGATCATGTAGGCCAGATTCGAAGCACTCAGGCCGGGCACCTGCGGATTGCTGTCTGACTGGTCGTGCCAGCTGCATTGATCAAAGTCGATCAGTAGCGCATCGGTCGCGGCGAACAGCGATCGGGTCGTCGTGTGTACCAACACCGCCGTCGGCGCGCAGTCCCTGAGCATGTAGTCGAGGCGCTCCGCCGGATAAGCCGGATCCAGCGGCACATATGCGCCACCGGCCTTGAGAATGCCAAGCAACCCCACCACCAGCTCGAGTCCACGCTCGACGCACAGCGCCACCCGCGCATCCGGCCCCACACCCTGCTCGCGCAGATGCTGCGCAAGACGGTTGGCGCGGGCATTCAGTTCGCGATACGTCAGGCTGTGTTCGCCGATCTGCACGGCAATGGCGTCCGGCTGACGCTGCACCTGCGCTTCGAACAGGCTTTGAATCGGCTGCTCGACCGGGCAATCGAGCGCAGTCGCGTTGAACTCGCCGAGCAGGCGCTGCTGCTCATCCGCCGCCAGCAGATTGACCTGCGCCAGTTTCGCCTGATCATCGCTGACCAGCGCCGTCAGCAAGCGCTGGAAGTAACCGACAAAACGCCGCACCGTCGACTCATCGAACAACGCCGTGGCGTAGCGCAGCGCGCCGCGAATTCCCTGCGGGGTTTCACCCAGACTCAACGACAGATCGAACTTCACAAAGTGATTTTCCCCGGCGACGCCTTCCAGCGTCAGGCCGCCCAGTGCCAAGGCGGGCGCAACGCTGCTGTCCCAGCTCAACAACGTCTGGAACAACGGTGTGTGGGCGAGGCTGCGCAGCGGCCGGGTGATTTCCACCACGTGTTCGAACGGCAGATCCTGATGCGCCTGCGCCGCCAGCGTCTGCGCCTTGACCCGCGCCAGCAGCGCGGCCCCCGTCAGATCGCCTGAGGTATCGATACGCAGCGCCAGGGTGTTGACGAACATGCCGATCAGCCCCTCGATCTCGGCGCGGGTACGGTTGGCCACCGGCGAGCCGACCACCACATCGGACTGTCCGGACAAGCGAGCCAGCAACATCGCCCAGGCACTCATGATGACCATGTACGGCGTCACGGCGTGACGCTGACACAACGCCTTGAGACCGACGCTGGTGTGCTCGTCCAGCACGATTTCGACACTGCCGCCGTGGTGATCCTGTTGTGCCGGACGCGGACGGTCAGTCGGCAGGCTCAGCAACGCCGGCGCTCCGGCCAGCGTCTGCTGCCAGTAATCGCTTTGACGCTGCAGCACCTCACCGCTCAGCCAGCGCCGTTGCCACACCGCGTAGTCGGCGTATTGCAGGGTCAGCGGCGGCAGCGGATCCTCCTCGCCATGGCTGAACGCCTGATACAGCGCCATCAATTCGCGGGTCAGCACGCCCATCGACCAGCCGTCGGAGATGATGTGGTGCATGGTCAGCAACAGCACATGGTGATCATCGGCGAGTCGCACCAGACGTCCACGAATCAATGGGTCGTCCTGCAAATTGAAGGGCCCGCGTGCTTCCGTGTCGAGCAATGTGCGCAAGGCCTCGGCGGTCTGCGGGTGTTGGCGCCAATCTTCCTCGATCAGCGGCAGGCCACTGTCGACCGGAGCAATCAGCACCTGTGCTTCGTCGTTCAATTGCGCGAAACGGCTGCGCAGGGTTTCGTGTCGCGCAACGATCCGCGCCAATGCCCGTTGCAGGGCCACGGCGTCGAGTCGACCACGCAGGTGCAAGCCCAAAGGAATGTTGTAGGCGGTGTTGCCACCGTCCATCTGCGCAAGGAACCACAAGCGTTGCTGGGCGAACGACAGCGGCAGCGCCTGATCTCGCGGTGCCGGCAGAATCTCGGGCAAGGTGCTGCGTTCGGCCTGACCCAGGACCTGGGCAACCGCCGCCAGTTCCGGGTTGGCAAACAGATCGGCCAGCGCCAGCTCCACACCCAACTGCTGACGCACCTGGGACAGCATGCGCATCGCCAGCAACGAGTGGCCGCCGAGTTCGAAGAAGTTGTCATGACGGCCGACTTTTTCGACCCGTAACACCTCGGCCCAGACCTGTGCGAGGCTGATTTCCAGAGCATTGGCCGGTGCCTCGTAAACCCGGCTGAGCAATGCCTCCTGTGTCGGTGCTGGCAGTGCCTTGCGGTCGACCTTGCCGTTATTGTTCAGCGGCAATACCTCAAGTGGCACCCACGCCGTCGGCACCATGTATTCCGGCAGTCGTGCGTGCAATTGCGCGTGCAGTTCGGCGCTGTCCAACACGCCATCGTGCGCCGTGTAGTAAGCCACCAGACGCGTGGCGTCCTGACCGTCGCGGCGCGCCAGCACTACCGCTTCCTTGATTCCCGGGCAGTTCAGCAGGCGGTTTTCGATTTCCCCCAGTTCGATGCGAAAGCCACGGATCTTCACCTGATCGTCGTTGCGGCCGATGCAGTCGAGTTGCCCCGGCGCCAGCCAGCGCGCGAGGTCGCCGGTGCGGTAGAGCCGCGCACCCGGTGTTTCGCTGAACGGATCGCAGAGGAATTTCTCGGCGCTCAGATCGGGTCGATTCAGGTAACCCAGCGCCACGCCCTGCCCGCCGATGTACAGCTCGCCGGTCACGCCCATCGGCACCGGTTGCTGATACGCGTCGAGCACGTACACCTGCGTGTTGCCGATGGGGCCGCCAATCGGCACGCTCTCGGCGTTTTCAGCCACCTCCTGCACTTCGAACGTCGTTGCGTAGGTGGTAGTTTCGGTCGGGCCGTAGCAATGCACGATGCGCAATGCCGGGGCCTCGGCCAGCAGGCGCCGGAACGCCGCCGGATCGCCACGCTCACCGCCGCACAGCAGAATCCGCAGGCCCTTGAGCGCCTGCGGAATCAGTTGCACGTACTGGTTGAACAGCGCGGTGGTGACAAACAGGATCGTCGCGCCGCTGGCACTCAGTTCACGGCCGAAGGCATTCGGATCAAGCAGGGTTTGATGGTCGATGACCACCACGCGACCGCCGTTGAGCAGTGGCCCCCAGATGTCCATGGTGCTCGCGTCGAACGCCGGGTTCGAGGCGAACACCACACGATCCTGCGCAGTGAAATCGGCGTAACCGTTGTTGAGCACCAACCGACCGATGCCCCGATGCGGCACCATCACCCCTTTCGGCGTGCCGGTGGAACCCGAGGTGTACATGATGTACGCCAGCGCCTCGGAAGACTGCACAAGATTCGGATTGTGCGTCGGCTGGCCGTTGAGGGTCAGCGTGTCGAGATCGATGCGCGGCGCAGCGTAGGCGATGATTTCACTGCTCAAGGTCAACAGCGCCACTGCCTGACAGTCCTCGACCATGAACGCCTGGCGTTCGCTCGGCGCATTGATGTCCAGCGGCACGTACGCCGCCGCACACTTGGCAATGGCCAGTTGCGCAACCAGCAGCTCCAGCGAGCGCGGCAGCAGGATCGCCACGTGGTCGCCCGGTTGCACGCCGTGAGCGATCAGGTGATGGGCCAGTCGGTTAGCCTGGGCATTCAGCTCAAAGTAGCTCAGCGAATGCGTGCCATGCACCGCCGCTACAGCCTTGGGATGCGCTGCTGCCTGCTGCTGGAAAATTCCGTGGACGGTCAGTGTTCGCGGGTAATCGCGCGCCGTGGCGTTGAAGTCACGCAGCAAGCGCTTGCGCTCATCCGCTGCCATCAACGGCACCTGCTCCAACACCGTTTGATCACTGCTGATCATCGCTTCAAGCAAGCGCTGCAAGTACCCGATGTACCGCTCGACCGTCGACGCATCGAACAGCGCCGTGGCGTAGTTCAGCGAGCCGCGAATCACTCCGTTGACCTCGCCCAGTGTCAGCGTCAAATCAAACTTGGCGACATCGCCCGGCCCGGCGACGCCCTCCAGTGTCAGCTCGCCGAGCGCCAGTTGCGGGCCGACGCTGCTGTCCCAGTTCAGCGTGGTCTGGAACAGCGGGCTGTGCGCCAGACTGCGCAGCGGTCGGGCGATTTCCACCACTTGTTCGAACGGCAGATCCTGATGCGCCTGGGCCTCCAGTGTCCGCGCCTTGACCTGCGCCAACAGCGCTTCGACGCTCACCGCGCCCGAGGTGTCGATGCGCAAGGCCAGCGTGTTGACGAACATGCCGATCAAGCCTTCGAGTTCCGCGCGGCTGCGGTTGGCCACCGGCGCACCGATCACCACATCGGTCTGCCCGGACAGGCGACTCATCAGCGATGCCCAGGCGCTCATCACGGTCATGAACAGGGTCACGCCGTGACGTTGGCTCAAGGCCTTGAGCCCTGCACTCAGGCGCGGGTCCAGCAGCACTTCGAGGTTGGCGCCGGTGTAATCCTGTTGCGCCGGTCGCGGGCGATCGGTGGGCAGCGTCAACAAGGCCGGCGCGCCATCGAGGGTCTGCTGCCAGTATTGGCTTTGCTGCTGCAGCACGTCACCGCTGAGCCAACCCCGTTGCCACACGGCGTAGTCGCCGTATTGCAGGGTCAGGGCTGGCAGCGGATCAGGCTGACCCTGGCTGAACGCTTGATACAACGCCATCAACTCAGCGGTCAGTACGCCCATCGACCAGCCGTCGGCGACGATGTGATGCACGGTCAACAGCAGCACATGATGCTCGTCGGCCAGGCGCACCAACCGTCCGCGAATCAACGAATCGTCCTGCAGATCAAAGGCTGTCGAGGCTTCTTGCGCCATCAATGCCTGCAAGGTGAGTTCGGCTTGCAAGTCTTGACGCAGGTCTTCCACGCGCAAGAGCAAACCGCTGTCGACCGGGGCAATCGACACCTGCGCAGTGTCGTCGATGCGGATGAAACGGCTGCGCAGGGTTTCGTGACGAGCCACGATCCGTGCCAGCGCCCTTTGCAGGGCATCGACGTCGAGGTGCCCGCGCAGGCGCAACCCGACCGGAATGTTGTACGCCGAGTTGCCGCCGGCCATCTGCGCCAGGAACCACAGGCGTTGTTGGGCGAAGGACATCGGCAGGGGTTGATCACGCGATACCGGCACCATTTGCGCAAGCGTGCTGCGCCCGGCGCGATTCAATACTGCGGCGACTGCGCTCAATTGCCCGTCGGCAAACAGATCACTCAACGCCAGTTCGACGCCGAGGCGCTGACGGACCCACGAGACCATGCGCATCGCCAGCAGCGAATGGCCGCCGAGTTCGAAGAAGTGATCGTGACGACCAACCCGCTCGACTTGCAGCACTTCGGCCCAGATCTGCGCCAGCGCGGTTTCCAGCTCGCCTTGCGGCGCCACGTATTCGCGGGTCGGCAACGCGGCCAGATCCGGTTTGGGCAACGCCTTGCGGTCGACCTTGCCATTGGCGGTCAACGGCAAAGCCTCAAGCCGGACAAACGCCGCCGGCACCATGTAGTCCGGCAACTGCGCCAGCAGATGCTCGCGCAACTCGCTCGCTGCGAGTGTCCCGGCCCCCGCCTGTTCGGTGAAATACGCCACCAGTCGCGGCTGGCCGGGTTGATCCTCGCGGGCCAGCAGCACCGCTTCGTTGATCCCGGCGAGCTGATTGAGACGGGTCTCGATTTCGCCCAATTCAATGCGCATGCCACGGATTTTCACCTGGTCGTCGTTACGTCCCAAGTAGTCGAGCGAGCCGTCTTCGCGCCAGCGGGCAAGGTCACCGGTGCGGTACATGCGCGCATTCGGCGTGCGGCTGAACGGGTCGTGCAGGAAACGTTCGGCGGTCAGGTCGGCGCGGTTCAGATAACCCCGAGCGACTCCGCCGCCACCGACGTACAACTCGCCCATCACGCCCATTGGCACCGGGCGTTGCTGCTCGTCGAGCAAATAAACCGCCGCGTTCGCCACCGGTTTGCCGATGTGCAACGCCGCGCCCACTTCGACATGCCCGGAGGTGGCGACCACGGTGGCCTCGGTCGGGCCGTAGTTGTTGATCACGGCGAAGCGCTGCTGACGGCTGAACTGACGCAAGCGATCGCCACCGATCAGCAAGGTACGCAAGGTCGGATGATCAAGGTTCTGGCTGAACGCGTATTCGGCGACCGGTGTCGGCAAAAAGCTCACGTCCAGCGGTTGCGCGCGCCACCAGTCGAGCAATCCATCGATGTCTTCAGCGCCGTCATGGGTCGGTGCCAGGTGCAAAGTCGCGCCCGCGCACAGGGCCGGCCAGACTTCCCACGCCATCGCATCGAAACCAAAGCCAGCAAGACTTGAGGTGTGGTTGCCGGCGCGTAAATCGAACGTTTCACAATGCCAGTCGACCAGGTTGGACAGTGTCTGATGCTCGACCATGACCCCTTTGGGCAGGCCGGTGGAACCCGAGGTGTAGATCACATACGCCAGGTGCTTGACCGTCAAATCTGGTACCGAAGGGTTGTGCTGCGCCTGCGCCGGCCATGCGCACAGGTCGACATCAATCACTGGCACGCTCAGCAGCGGCAATTTCTCGTGCAGATCGCTTTGAGTGAGCACTGCGACTGGCGCGCTGTCGCTCAATAAATAACTGATCCGCTCGGCGGGATGCGCCGGATCGATCGGCACATAGCCGGCGCCGGCCTTGAGAATAGCGACCAGCCCGACCAGTGTGTCCAGACCCCGACGGGCGACGATGGCCACGCGGTCGTCGGCTTTCACCCCGTTGGCAATCAAGTGATGCGCCAACGCATTGGCTTGGCGATTGAGTTGCAAGTACGTCAGTGGCTGCCCGGCCAACACCGCTGCCACAGCCTGCGGACGCTCGGCGACCTGCGATTCGAAGCGCTGGGCAATCGTCAGCCCACGCGGGTAGTCGGCTTCGGTCGCATTGAAATCCATCAGCAACTGTTCACGTTCTGCTGCCGGCAAGATCGACAACCGATCGAAGCCCACGTGCGGCGTGTGCTCCAGCGCATCAAGCAGTACGCTTAACGCACCCTGCATGTACCCGCAGATGCGCTGCGGATCAATGCCGGCCCCGGCCAATACCTTCAGGCGGAAGTCTTCGCCGAGATCGTCAACGCTGAGGGTCAGGCGATAGTTGCTGTGCTCTTCGGCATCGAGCAATTGCATGCCGTGCCACGCCGCTTGCACCTCGGCAGCTATCGGCCCGACCGGGGCGCTATGACGATAATTGAGCAATGTGCTGAACAGCGGCGTGCCCGCCGGCATGGCGCTGCACTGTTGCACCTGCGCCAGTTGCGCATGTTCATGGGCGAGCAACTGACTCAGGCGTTCGTGGGTCGCCAGTGCGGCGCCTTTGACGCTATGAGTGTTCAGCTCGATGCACAGCGGCAAGGTGTTGATGAACACGCCGAGCGCGCGCTCCGAGCCTTCACCGCCCTGCAATCGACCGAGCAACACCGTGCCAAACACCACGGCATCGCGCCCGGACAATTGCCCCAGCACCTGCGCCCAGGCGAGGTGCATCAAGCTGGCAGCACTGACACCCAATCGCCGTGCCTGCTGGCGCACGCTGTGGCTCAGTGAATGTGGCAACGCCAGCTGCGCCTCTTGCGCTGGCGCGTCGTCGACCCGTTGCTGACCATACGGCAAAGTCGGTTCATCAACAGCGCCGAGCATCTCGCTGAAAAAGCTTTGGTGCTCTTGTTCGCTCAGCCCGGAGCGGGTGTGCGCCACGTAATTGCGGTACGGCACCGGCTCGCTCAGTTGCTCGGCATTGCCCAGCAGAAACGCCTGCATCTCGTGCTGCAACACTTCGAGCGCGACGTGATCCATCACCAGGTGATGGAACAGCAGCAATGCCACCACACGTTGACGGGCTGCATCGCGGCTGTAGACCACGCGCATCAGCGGTGCTTCGGTAACCGGCATACGGTAGGTTTCGACGGTGAATCGCGCATGCAACTGACTCAGTGCATCGCCCGCTTCGGCGTCCAGTTGCAGGGCCTCGCAGCTCAACGAAGCCTGACGCCAGACCACTTGCACCGGCTCATCCAGCCCTTCCCAGAACAGCGAAGTACGCAGAATGTCGTGGCGCTCGATCACCCGTTGCAGTGCGTTGGTGAAGGTCTGCAAACGCTGTTCATCGGCGAAGGCGAACTGCGCCTGCAACACGTACGGATCGCCCTGCGCGGCCGACAGATGATGGAACAGGATGCCGGTCTGCAACGGCGCCAGCGGATAGATGTCCTGCACGTTGCGCGCGCCGCCGGGGACACTCGCGACGATGCGGTCGATCGTCGCTTGATCCAGCGCCACCAGCGGCAGCAGGTCGGGCGTGATGTGCGGGCAATCGGCCGGAATAAGGTTTGCCGGCACCGCCGCTTCAGGCGCCCCACCCACTGCCGCCGCCAGTGCGGCCAGCGTCGGTTGGCCGAACAGCACGCGAATATCCGCCGACAGCCCGGCGCGGCGCATGCGCGCAACCAGATTGACCGCCAGCAACGAATGGCCGCCCAGTTCGAAGAAATGATCAAAGCGCCCTACCCGCTCGACCTTGAGCAACTCGGCCCAGATCCCGGCAATCACGGTCTCGACTTCACCGATCGGGGCTTCGTACGCGCGGGTTTGCAGCGCCGATGGGTCAGGGGCCGGCAAGGCCTGGCGATCCAGTTTGCCGTTGGGGCTCAGTGGCAGGGCCGGCAGATGCACAAACACCGCAGGCACCATGTAATCCGGCAACTGCTTGAGCAGTTGGCTGCGCAACTGTTCGATGTCCAGCGGCTCGCCGCTGTAATAAGCGACCAGACGCTGATCGCCCGGCACATCTTCACGGGCCAGTACCGTCGCTTCGCGCACGCCGTCGATGTGCGCCAGATGCGCCTGGATCTCGCCCAGTTCGATGCGCAAACCACGGATCTTGACCTGATCGTCATTGCGCCCCAGGTACTCGATGTTGCCATCGGCCCGATACCGTGCGACGTCGCCGGTGCGGTACAAGCGCGCGCCTGGCTGATCGCTGAACGGATCGTCGAGGAAGCGTTCGGCCGTCAGCTCAGGTCGATTCAGATAGCCCCGCGCCACCTGCACACCGCCCAGATACATCTCGCCGACCACACCGAATGGCACCGGTTGCTGATGAGCGTCGAGGACATACACGCGGGTGTTGCACAGCGGTTTGCCAATCGGCGGCGTGCTTTCCAGAACCGGCGATTCAGGCTCCAGCGTCCACACCGTGCTGTCGACGGTGGCTTCGGTCGGGCCATAAACGTTGTGCAGGCGCACCTGCGGCAGACGTTCACGCACGCTGCGCACCAACGCGGCAGTCAGCTCACCGCCACCACAGAACACATCGCTAAGGCTGCGGCACTCAACGACTTCTTCCACTTCAAGGAATTGCTGCAACAGCGCCGGTACGAACTGGATGACATTGACCTGTTGCTGACGAATCAGCTGCACCAGCGCGGCGGGATCACGATGATCGTCCGGGCCGGCGAGGACCAGACGCATGCCGCAGCTCAACGGCCAGAACAGCTCCCACACCGAGGCATCGAAGCTGAACGGGGTTTTCTGCAACAGCGCGGCGCCGCTCGACAACGGACACAGGCTGGCGCTCCAGTGCAGCAGATTACCCAGATTACGATGCTCGACCATCACGCCTTTCGGGGTGCCGGTGGAACCGGAGGTGTAAATCACATAAGCCAGGTTCGCGGCGCTCAGGTCCGGCACCTGCGGATTGCTCGACGCAAGGTCTTGCCAGGAGCAATGGTCGAAATCGACCATTCCGCCGGCCCACCCACCGATCAGCGCGCGCGTCGGCGCATGTACCAGCACCGCTACGGGCGCGCTGTCCTCGAGCATGTAAGCCAGACGTTCGGCAGGATAACCGGGGTCCAGCGGCACATAAGCACCACCAGCCTTGAGAATCGCCAGCAGACCGACCAGCAACTGCGGCCCGCGCTCGACGCAGATCGCCACCCGCGCATCGCGATCGACACCGCACCGGCGCAAGTGATGAGCGAGTCGGTTGGCGCGCCGGTTCAACTCGGCGTAACTCAAACGCAGCTCACCGGCCACCACGGCATCAGCCTCGGGCGTGCGCAACACCTGCGCCTCGAAACGACCGTGAACGGTCTGCTCAAGATCGTGTTTGACGGCGGTGTCGTTCAGATCAACCAGCAGATGCTGACGTTCGTCGTCCGCCAACAACTCGACCTGATCCAGTACCGCCTGATCGTTGCTGACCATCGCCTGCAACAGTCGCTGGAAGTAGCCGACATAACGCTGGATCGTCGACTCATCGAACAGGGCAATCGCGTACTCCAGCACACCACGAATCCCGCCCGGCGCGTCTGCCAGCGTCAGCGACAGATCGAATTTGGCGAAGTGGCTAGGCTCGGCGACGCTTTCCAGGGTCAGATCGCCGAGACTCAGACTGGCGCCATGGCCGCTGTCCCAACTGAACATCACCTGAAACAACGGGCTGTGCGCCATGCTCCGCGCAGGTTTGGTGATTTCCACCACTTGTTCGAACGGCAGGTCCTGATGCGCCTGCGCTTGCAGCGTTCGCGCCTTGACCCGCGCCAGCAGCGCTTCGCTGCTCAACTCACCCGACGTATCGATACGCAAGGCCAGGGTGTTGACGAACATGCCGATCAGGCCTTCGATCTCGGCGCGTGTGCGGTTGGCCACGGGCGAACCGATGACCACTTCGGCTTGCCCGGACAAACGACTCAACAGACTCGCCCAGGCACTGAGCATGAGCATGTACATCGTCACGCCGTGACGCTGAGCCAAAGCCTTGAGTCCGGCACTCAGGCGTTCGTCGAGCACCACGTCGACGGTGCTGCCGGCGTAATCCTGCTGCGCCGGGCGCACGCGGTCGGTCGGCAGCGTCAACAGTGCCGGCGCGCCAGCCAGGGTCTGGTGCCAGTATTCGCTCTGACGCTGCAATACCTCACCACTGAGCCAGCGCCGCTGCCACACCGCGTAATCGGTGTATTGCAGCGTCAGCGGCGGTAGCGGATCTGGCTGGCCATGGCTGAAGGCCTGATACAACGCCATCAGTTCGCGGGTCAAAACCCCCATCGACCAGCCATCAGAGATGATGTGATGCAGGGTCAGCAACAGCACATGATGATCGTCGGCGAGCCGCACCAACCGACCACGAATCAGCGCATCGTCCTGCAAATCAAACGGCCCCGAGGCTTCGCCCTGAATCAGCGCCTGCAAGGTTTCGTCGGGTTGCGGATGTTGGCGCAAATCTTCGACGCGCAGCAGCAAGCCACTGTCGAGCGGAGCAATCAGTACTTGCGCCTGATCATTGAACTGGGCGAAACGGCTGCGCAGGGTTTCATGCCGCGCGACGATGCGCGCCAAGGCTTGTTGCAGCGCAGGCTCATCCAGTTGGCCGCGCAGACGCAGGCCGATGGGAATGTTGTACGCGGTGTTGGCGCCTTCCATTTGCGCCAGAAACCACAAGCGTTGCTGGGCGAACGACAGCGGCAAGGCGCCATCACGGGCCACCGCGACAATCTCCGGTTGCGTGCTGCGCCCGGCCTGCGCCACCGCCTCGGCGACCGCCGCCAGTTCAGCGTTGGCAAACAGATCACCCAGCGCCAGTTCGACGCCGAGGCGCTGGCGAACCTGGGACACCATGCGCATGGCCAACAGTGAATGGCCGCCGAGTTCGAAGAAGTGATCCTGACGCCCGACTCGCTCGACTTGCAGCACCTGCGCCCAGATCTGCGCCAAGGCACTTTCCAGCTCATTAAGTGGCGCCTCGTATTCGCGGGTGAACAGCGCCGCACGCTCGGGTTTCGGCAGGGCCTTGCGGTCGACTTTGCCATTGGCGGTCAACGGCAATGCGTCGAGTCGGACAAAAGCCACCGGCACCATGTACTCCGGCAACTGCGTCAACAGGTGCGCGCGCAACTCGGCCACGGCCAGCGGTTCGACCTGGCTCTGCTCGGTGAAATAGGCCACCAGGCGTGGTTGCCCGGGTTGATCTTCGCGCGCCAGCAGCACGGCTTCCTGAATGCCGGGCAATTGATTGAGGCGGGTTTCGATTTCGCCGAGTTCGATGCGCACGCCACGGATTTTCACCTGATCGTCGTTACGTCCCAGGTACTCGAGCGTGCCGTCGGCGCGCCAGCGTGCGAGGTCGCCGGTACGGTACATACGCGCATTCGGCGAGGGGCTGAACGGGTCATGCAGGAAGCGCTCGGCGCTCAGCTCGGCGCGGTTCAAATAGCCGCGCGCAACCCCGGCGCCGCCAACGTACAACTCGCCCATGACGCCAATCGGCACCGGACGCTGCTGTTCATCGAGCAGGTACACCGTGGCATTGGCCACCGGTTTGCCGATGTGCAAGGCGTCGCCCGCCTCGATTCGACCAGAGGTCGCGACCACGGTGGCTTCGGTCGGGCCGTAGTTGTTGATCACATCAAATTGCTGATTGCGGCTGAACTGGCGCAAGCGGTCGCCACCGATCAGCAGCGTACGCAGCGTCGGGTGTTCGAGGTTTTGGCTGAAGGCGTATTCGGCCACCGGCGTCGGCAGAAAGCTCACATCCAGTGGCTGTGCGCGCCACCAATCGAGCAGCGCATCGATGTCCTCGCTGCCTTCGTGAGTCGGTGCCAAGTGCAGGGTCGCGCCGGCGCACATCGCCGGCCAGACTTCCCAGGCCATGGCGTCGAAACCGAAGCCGGCAAGGCTTGAAGTGTGGCGACCAGCGCACAGATCAAACGCGCTGCAATGCCAATCGACCAGATTCGACAAGGTGCGGTGTTCGACCATCACGCCTTTGGGCAGGCCGGTGGAACCGGAGGTGTAGATCACGTAGGCCAGATTCGCAGTGGTCAGGCCCGGCACGTGCGGATCAGAGGTTTCGCTGAGCGGCCAGGTCAGCGGGTCTAGATCGATCACTGGCACTTCCAGCGCCGGCAAACGCTCGCGCAGAGCGTTCTGGGTGAGCACGGCAACGGGCGCGCTGTCGCTGAGCAAGTAATGCAGACGCTCGGCCGGGTGCGCCGGGTCGACCGGCACATAACCGGCGCCCGCCTTGAGTATCGCCACCAGCCCGACCAACGTATCGAGGCCTCGGCGGGCGACGATGGCGACGCGATCGTCGGGCTTCACCCCCAGTGCAATCAGGTGATGGGCCAAGGCGTTGGCCTGCCGGTTGAGCTCGGCATAGCTCAATTGCTCAGCTAAAAACTGTGCTGCCACAGCTTCTGGCCGCTGCGCCACTTGCGCTTCGAAACGTTGAGCGATGGTCAGCGTTGCCGGGTAATCGGCGTGGTTAGCATTGAACGCCAACAGCACCTGCTCGCGCTCTGCTGCGGGGAGAATCGGCAATTGGTTGATCGCAGTATCGGGCGCCTGCTCCAGTGCCAACACCAGACTTTCCAGGGCGCAGTGCAGGTAATCGCAGATGCGCTGGGGGTCGACCTCGGTGGTGGCCAGCAATGTCAGGCTGAACGCGTCGCCGAAATCATCGATGCTCAGGGTCAGCGGATAGTTGGTGCGTTCTTCGGAACTGAGGGTGCTGATGCCTTGCCACGCGGCGAGAGTTTCAGCACTGGCCGTCGCCGCCGTGTGGCTGTGACGGTAATTGAGCAAGGCACTGAACAACGGCGTCGGCGCGACCACGCCGCTGCAACGCTGGGCCAGTGCCAGCGGCGCGTGTTCGTGGCGCATCAGCGTGGTCAGGCGTTTGTGGGTCGCCTCCACCGCCGCTCGCACGCCTTGCGCATCGACATCGACCCGCAGCGGCAAGGTGTTGATGAAGATCCCCAGCGCCCGTTCGGTGGCTTCGGCGCCCTGCATGCGTCCCATCAGCACCGTACCGAACACCACGTTTTGCTTGCCGGTGAGCGTGGCCAATACCTGCGCCCAGCCCAGATGAAACAGGCTCGCCGCGCTCACACCGAGCTGCCGCGCCTGCGCGCGCAGACGCTGGCCGAGCAGCGGGTTGATCGGCAGGCTCAGCTCGGCGATTCCGAGGCCGTCACCCTGCACATCCTGCAAACCGTACGGCAGCGTCGGCTCGGCAATGTCAGCGAGCATCTCGCGGAAAAACGCCTCGTGCTCAGCTTCGCTGATGCCCAGCCGCGCTTGCGCGACGTAATTGCGAAACGGCACCGGGCGTCCGAGCAATTCATCCCGGCCGGTGAGGCAGGCGAGCAGTTCGTGACGCACCACGTCGAGCGCCGAGTGGTCCAGCGCCATGTGATGGAACAACAACGTCGCGACCACACGCTGGCCGTCCTCATCCCACGCGTAGGCCAGACGCATCATCGGTGCGTACTTGACGTCGAGACGGAAATGCCGCGCATCGAAGCGCTCGTGCAATTGCAGCAGCACAGCGCTTTCGCTGGCGTGCACCGCGACTTCTTCCATCGGCAGCTGCGCCTGGCGCCAGACCACTTGCAGCGGCACGTCCAGCCCCTCCCAATGCACCGCCGTGCGCAGGATGTCGTGGCGATCGATGACCTTTTGCAACGCCTGGGCAAAATCCTGCAATCGCTCACGGCTGCTGAACGCGAAGTACGATTGCATGACGTACGGATCGCCCTGCTCATTGCTGGCGTGGTGATAGAGAATGCCTTCCTGCAACGGCGCCAGGGGATAGATGTCCTGCACGTTGGCGGCGCCGCCCGGTACCTCGGCAATCAAGCGGTCGAGGGTTGGCTGATCGACTTCAGCCAGGGTCACCATCGCTGGGGTGATGTGCGTAGTGCCGGGAAGAATGCCATTGGCCGGCACCTCGATCTGGCCAACGCGGGTGGCTGAATATTGGCCGGCCTTGATCAGCTCGATCAACGCCGGTTTGTGCTCACGCAGCGCGGCCAGCAGCGCCGGATCGCTCAACGCCTGTTTGTTGCCATTGACGCGCAATTGCTCATCGGTCACCGCCAACTGAATGTCTTTTGCCTTCAGGGTTGCCAACAGTTCGAGCACATTCACAGGACGATCTCCATTCTTTCGGTAATTGCGGCGTAGCCGGCCAGGGTCGGTTGTTCAAACAACGCCCTGACATCGGCTTCCATGCCTTCCTGACGCAACCGGCCGATCAGACTGACCGCCAGCAGCGAGTGACCGCCCAGCTCAAAAAAGTGATCGTGGCGCCCTACCCGCTCGACGTTGAGCAGTTCGGCCCAGAGCCGTGCAAGGGTGATTTCGACGTCGCCGACCGGGGCTTCGTATTCGCGGGTTTTCAGCGCTTGCCGGTCCGGCGCCGGCAGCGCCTTGCGGTCGAGCTTGCCATTGGGGCTGAGCGGCAAAGCGTCGAGATGCACGAACACGGCAGGCACCATGTAGTCCGGCAAGTGCTCAAGCAAACGACTGCGCAGCACGTCGATTTCCAGGCGTTCACCGGTGTAATAGGCAACCAGACGTTTATCGCCTGGCATGTCTTCTCGGGCGACCACCACGGCTTCCTGCACACCTTCGATCTGGGCAAGACGTGCCTGAATTTCGCCCAGTTCAATGCGCAGACCGCGAATCTTCACCTGATCATCGTTACGGCCCAGGTATTCGATATTGCCGTCAGGCCGATATCGCGCGACGTCGCCGGTGCGATACATCCGCCCGTTCGGATGGAAAGGATCATCGAGGAAACGTTCGGCACTCAACTCAGGCCGGTTCAGATAACCGCGCGCCACCTGCACGCCAGCGATGTACAGCTCGCCGATCACGCCTTGCGGCACCAGTTGCTGTTGCGCATCGAGGATGTACAGGCGGGTGTTGGCGATCGGTTTGCCGATCGGCGTATTGTCCGGGGTCTGCTCGATAGGCCCGGCGCAGTTCCACGCGGTGACATCGACGGCGGCTTCAGTCGGGCCGTAGAGGTTATGCAACTTGCTGCCCGTTAACTGGAGTTTGAAACGTCTTACCAGACTGCCCGGCAACGCTTCACCGCTGCACATCACCCGACGCACGCCGTCGCAGCGCGCGGTGTCGCTGTTGGCGAGGAACACGTCGAGCATCGACGGCACAAAGTGCAGCGTGGTGATGTTTTCACGTTCGATCACTTCGCTCAGATATTGCGGATCCTTGTGCCCGTCGGGCCGCGCCATGACCAGTCGCGCGCCGGTCATCAACGGCCAGAAGAACTCCCACACCGATACGTCGAAGCTGAACGGAGTTTTCTGCAACACCGAATCGGCAGCCGTCAGACGATAAGCGTCCTGCATCCACAACAAGCGGTTGACCACACCGGCATGCTCATTGACCACGCCTTTCGGTTGACCTGTGGAGCCGGAGGTGTAGATCACGTAGGCAGTGTGTTGTGGGGTCAGCGCCGGGATTTGCGGATTGTCGGCGGACAGGGATTGCCAGGTGTTCTGGTCAAGATCGACCGCCTTGATATCCCCCAGCAACTCGCGGGTCGCCGCGTGTACCAGCACCACGGCTGGCGCGCTGTCTTCGAGCATGTAGGCGAGGCGCTCCGGCGGATAGGCCGGATCCAGCGGCACATAACCGGCACCGGCCTTGTTGATCGCCAGCAAGCCAACAACCATTTCCAGGCTGCGTTCGACGCAGATCGCCACCCGTGAATCCACTTGTACGCCGAGGCTGATCAAGTGCCGGGCCAAGCGGTTGGCGCGCTCGTTCAACTGCGCGTAGCTCAATGTCTGATCGTCGGCGACGACGGCCACAGCCTGTGGCGTGCGCCGCACCTGCGCTTCGAACAAGCCGTGCAGCGTCTGCTGCAAGTCGTAATCGACGGCGGTGTCGTTGCGGCCGAACAGCATCGCCTGCCGCTCCTCGTCCGCCAACACCGTCAGGCGATTCAACGGTTGCTGCGGAGTCTGCTGCAACGCTTCAACCAGCGCGAACAGCGCGTTCTCCATGTACTGGCCAATACGTGCCGCACCGATGCGCGACGGGGTCATCACGGTCAGTTGGAAGCCGCTGCCCAGATCATCGACGTTGAGGGTCAACGGGTAATTGGTGCGTTCCTCGCCGGCGAGGGATTCGATGCCCTGCCAGGCTTCACGCTGGGTATTTTGCTGAGCTTCGCTGTCGCTATGGCGGTAATTGAGCATCGCGCTGAACAGCGGCGACGGCGCCGCGACAGCGCTGCAACGCTGGGCCAACGCCAGCGAGGCATGTTCGTGGGCCAACAGCGCACTGAGCCGCGCATGGGTCGCCTTGACCCCGGCGCGCACGTTGCTTTCGTCAACATCCACGCGCAATGGCAAGGTGTTGATGAACATGCCCAGCCCACGATCCGCGCCCGCCCCACCCTGCATGCGGCCGAGCAACACCGTGCCGAAGACCACGCGCTCCTGAGCGGACGTTGCCGCCAGCACCCGCGCCCAGGCGAGATGGAACAGGCTGGCGACACTGACGCCAAGCAACCGCGCCTGACTGCGCAAACGCTGCGCCAGCACAGCAGGCAGCGGCTGGCAGACTTCCTCGATGTCATTGCCGTCGCCGTGCACGTCCTGCAAACCGAACGGCAGCGTCGGTTCGTCGATGTCGCCGAGCATCTCGCGGAAGAACACTTCGTGCTCTTGTTCACTGACACCAAGACGGGTCTGCGCGACATAATTGCGGTATGGCACTGCGGGCGCCGGCAATCGCTCATCGCCGCGCAAAATCGCCTGCATTTCTTCGCTGACCACCGCCAGCGCGGTGTGGTCCATGGCGATGTGATGGAACAACAGCATGGCAACCACGCGCTGATTGTCCGGATCGAGGGCATACACCAGACGCAGCAGCGGTGCCTGATCAAGCTGCAGACGCCAGTGGCGCGCATCGAAGCGCGCACGCAACTGATCGATGGCTTCACCCTGCGCGGGCGCCAGTGCCACGGCTTGTACCGGCAGCTCGGCACGCCGCCAGACCACTTGCACAGGCGCCGCGAGCCCTTGCCAGACAATCGACGTACGCAGGATGTCGTGGCGCGTCATGACCTGACGCAGTGCTGCCGCGAACGCTTGAAAACGCTCAAGGCTGTCGAAGGCCAGACATGATTGCAGCAGATACGGATCACCCTGCGCGGCGCTGAGGTGGTGATACAGAATCCCTTCCTGCAACGGCGCCAGCGGATAAATATCCTGCACATTGGCCGCACCACCCGGCACCGTGGCGACAATGCGCTCGATGCTTGCCTGATCCAGTTGCACCAGCGGCAGCATGTCCGCAGTGATGTGTGTGCAATCGGCCGGAATCAGATTGTCCGGCACGCTGACTTCGCGACCGCTGCCCACCGCCGCAGCCAGCGCAGCCAACGTCGGCTGGCTGAACAGCACACGCACGTCGGTGCTCAGATCGACCTGACGCATGCGCTCGATCAGCGTCACCGCCAGCAAGGAATGCCCGCCCAGTTCAAAGAAGTTGTCGTGACGACCGACCTGCTCGACCTTGAGCACGTCCGCCCAGATCTGCGCCAGCGCGATTTCTACCGAACCTTGCGGCGCGGCATATTCGCGGCTCAACCACGCCGTTTGATCTGGCTGCGGCAATGCCTTGCGGTCGAGTTTGCCGTTGGCAGTCAGCGGCAGTGCTTGGAGGCGCACGTAAGCGGCAGGCATCAGCGCTTGCGGCAACTGCGCTTGCAGATGATTGCGCAGATCCTCGATGTCGATGCTCAGGCGTTCGGTAAACCACGCCAGCAACTGGCCGTCGCGCACCAGCACCACGCAATCCTGCACGGCTTCATGAGCGCTCAACGCCGCTTCGATTTCTCCCAGTTCGATGCGCACGCCGCGCAGTTTGACCTGATCATCGTTGCGCCCCAGGTATTCGACGCTGCCATCCGCGAGCCAGCGTGCAAGGTCACCAGTGCGGTACATGCGCGCCTGCGGTTCGTCGCTGAACGGGTCGTCGAGGAAGCGCTCGGCAGTCAGCTCGGGACGATGCAGATAACCGCGCGCCACACCGGCACCGCCGACATACAACTCGCCCGCAACGCCAACCGGTACCGGGCGCTGCTGATCGTCGAGCAGATAAATTTTCGCGTTGGCGATCGGCCGACCGATGTGCAGCACTTGCCCGGCCTCGATAGCGCCGGAGGTAGCGACCACCGTGGCTTCGGTCGGGCCATAGTTATTGATCACCGCGAAGGTCTGTTCACGCGGGAACTGCCGCAGCTTGTCGCCACCGATCAACAGCGTGCGCAAGGTCGGGTGGCCGAGCTCGCGACTGAACGCAAACTCGGCAACCGGCGTCGGCAGGAAACTCACCTGCAACGGCTGCGTACGCCACCATTGCAGCAACTCGTCGAGGTGCTCGTTGCTCACCGTTTGCGGCGGCAAGTGCAGGGTCGCGCCGACACACAGCGCCGGCCAGACCTCCCACGCCATGGCATCGAAACCGAAGCCGGCGACGCTCGACGTGTGGCTGCCGGCGCGCAGGTCGAAGGCCTCGCAGTGCCAGTGCACGAGGTTTTCCAGCGTCGCGTGTTCGACCATCACGCCCTTCGGCTGGCCGGTGGAGCCGGAGGTGTAGATCACGTAGGCAAGGTGCGCCGGGGTCAGCGTCGGCAGTTGCGGATTGCTCTCGGACAAGTGCTGCCAAGTGGGATTGTCCAGATCAATCAGCGGCACTGCGCCGAGCAAATCAGCCGTCGACGCCTGCGACAGCACCGCCATCGGCGCGCTGTCCTGCAACAGATAGGCGATGCGTTCCGCCGGGTACGCCGGATCGACCGGCACATAACCGGCGCCGGCCTTGAGGATCGCCAGCAACGCGACGAGCATGTCCGGGCTGCGGCGCAGGCACACGGCGATGCGGTCATCGGGCTGCACGCCGAGGCCGAGCAAGTGATGGGCCAGGCGATTGGCGCGCTGATTGAGCTCAGCGTAGGTCAGTTGCTGACCGCCCTGAACCACTGCCAGTGCATCCGGCTGCTGCTCGGCCTGAACCTCGATCAAACGGTGAATCGTCGCGCCACGCGGATAGGCCGCGGAGTGCTGGTTGAAGCCAAGCAGCAAGTGCTCGTATTCCTCCACCGAAAGCACCGGCAAACGGTTGAGTGGACGTTGCTGCGCCTCTTCCAGTGCCGTCACCAGATGCTCGAGCGCGGTGTGCATGTAACTGCAGATCCGTTGCGCGCCGATCTCTGCGACCGCGAGCACATTGAGGGCAAAGGCTTCGCCCAGATCATCGACCGACAGGGTCAGCGGATAATTACTGCGCTCCTCGCCACCGAGCATGCGCACGCCTTGCCAGATACCTTGGTCATCACGCGGCTGTTGTGCGGCGGCGCTGTGCCGGTAGTTGAGCAAGGCGCTGAACAACGGCGCGGAGCCGACCATGGCCGAGCAACGCTGGGCCAGCGCCAACGAAGCGTGTTCATGACCGAGCAGCGCCGTCAGCCGTGCATGGGTGGTTTTCACCCCGGCGCGCACGCCTTCAGCGAGATCGACGCGCAGCGGCAAGGTGTTGATGAATACCCCGAGCGTGCGGTCGGCGCCCTCGCCGCCCTGCATCCGCCCCATCAACACAGTGCCGAAGACCACGTCGCGGCGCCCGCAGACCACGCCCAGCACCTGCGCCCAGGCCATGTGCATCAGGCTCGCCGGGCTGACGCCCAATTGCCTGGCCTGTTCCCGCAGACGCAGATTGAGCGCGGCATCCACCGGCTGCAGCGCTTCTTCGATGCCGCGCCCGTCGCCCTGAACATCCTGCAGACCGAAGGGCAAGGTCGGCTCATCGATATCGCCGAGCATCTCGCGGAAGAATGCTTCGTGCTCCTGCTCATCGGCGCCAAGGCGTGCCTGCGCCACGTAGTTGCGGTAAGGCATCGGCGGCGTCAGCGTGTCGAGTTGATCGAACATCAACGCGTGCATTTCCCGGCCAATCACCTCCATCGCGGTGTGGTCGAGAATCGAGTGATGGAACAGCACAATGGCGACGACTCGCTGTTGCAACGGATCTTCGGCGTAGACCATGCGGATCAGCGGCGCCAGCGTCAGATCGAGGCGGTAATGCCGCGCGTCGAAACGTGCGTGCAACTGTTCAAGAATGTCGCCATCCCGAACATCCAGCGACACCTGCTGCACAACCATCCAGGCCTCGCGCCAGACCACTTGCTGCGGGTTGGGCAAGCCTTCCCAGACCACGCTGGTGCGCAGAATGTCGTGGCGGACGATGACCTGCTGCAAGTGTTCGGCGAAGGTCTGCAAACGTTGGACGCTGTCAAAGGCCAGACGCGATTGCAGCAGGTACGGATCGCCCTGCTCGGCGCTCAGGTGGTGATAAAGAATGCCCTCCTGCAAGGGAGCCAGCGGATAGATGTCCTGCACATTGGCAGCGCCGCCGGGCACCGTCGCGACGATGCGCTCGATGCTGGCCTGATCCAGCGTGGTCAGGGTGAGCATGTCGGGCGTGATGCGGGTGCAAGCGGCCGGAATCAGATTGGCCGGCACCTCGATTTCCCGTCCACTGCCCAAGGCCCGTGCCAGCGCAGCCAGGTTCGGCTGATTGAACAGCACGCGCACATCGGCGCTCAAACCGGCCTGACGCATGCGCTCGATCAGGCTAACCGCCAACAGCGAATGGCCGCCCAGTTCGAAGAAATTGTCGTGGCGGCCGATCTGCTCGATGTTCAGTACGTCGGCCCAGATCTGCGCGAGTGCCACTTCGACCGGGCCTTGCGGCGCTGCATATTCACGGCTGAGCCACGCGTCCTGATCCGGCTCGGGCAAGGCCTTGCGGTCGAGTTTGCCGTGGGCGGTCAGCGGCAGGCTGTCCAGGCGCACGTAAGCCGCTGGCACTAAAGTGTCAGGCAGTCGCGCTTGCAGATGCTGGTGCAAGGCGCTGATCTCGACCGACTCGATTTCAGTGAACCAGGCGAGCAATCGCCCGTCGCGCACCAGCACCACGCACTCGCGAACCGCATCGTGGGCACTCAGCACCGCCTCGATTTCACCCAGTTCAATCCGTACACCGCGCAGTTTCACCTGATCGTCGTTGCGTCCCAGGTATTCGATGTTGCCATCGTCCAGCCAGCGCGCGAGGTCGCCAGTGCGGTACATCCGCGCGTGCGGTTCGTCGCTGAACGGATCGTCGAGGAACTGCGCAGCGGTCAGTTCCGGACGATTAAGATAGCCGCGCGCTACCCCGGCGCCACCGACATACAACTCGCCCTGCACACCGGTTGGCACGGGCTGTTGCTGACGGTCCAGCAAATAGACTTTGGCATTGGCAATCGGCCGGCCAATGTGCAGAACCCGCCCGGGCTCGATGCGCCCGGAAGTCGCGACCACCGTGGCTTCGGTCGGGCCGTAGTTGTTGATTACATCGAAGGTCTGATCACGCGGAAACTGGCGCAACTTGTCGCCACCGATCAGTAGCGTGCGCAGGGTCGGATGACCCAGCCCGCGACTGAACGCGTATTCGGCCACCGGGGTCGGCAGAAAGCTCACTTGCAACGGCTGCGCGCGCCACCATTCGAGCAATTCATCGAGGTGTTCGTTGCCGATCGACGCCGGCGGCAGATGCACCGTCGCGCCGACGCACAGCGCCGGCCAGACCTCCCACGCCATGGCATCGAAGCCGCAACCGGCGACGCTGGCAGTGTGGCTGCCGGCATACAGGTCGAAGGCTGCGGCGTGCCAGTGCACGAGGTTTTCCAGGGTACGGTGCTCGACCATCACGCCTTTCGGTTGCCCGGTAGAACCCGAGGTGTAGATCACGTAGGCCAGATTCGCCGGGGTCAGCCCCGGCTGTTGCGGATTTTCGTCAGGCAGGTGGCGCCAGTCGCTGGCGTGCAGATCAATCACCGGGACGGCGCCGAGCAGGTCGCGCGTCGAGGCCTGCGCCAGCACCGCAATCGGGTCGCTGTCCTGCAACAGGTAGGCGATGCGTTCAGCCGGGTAATCGGGGTCAATCGGCACATAACCGGCGCCGGCCTTGAGAATCGCCAGCAGCGCAACGAGCATGTCCGGGCCGCGACGCAGGCACAGCGCAACACGGTCATCGAGCTGCACGCCGAGGCCGATCAGGTGATGGGCGAGGCGATTGGCGCGCTGATTCAGTTCGCGGTAGCTGAGCTGTTGCCCGCCCTGCAGCACCGCCAGCGCCTCGGGTTGCGCCAGGACTTGCGCCTCGAAGAGACGCGGCACTGTTTGTGCGGGCGGGTATTCACGACCGCTGATGTTGAAGCCGACCAGCACCCGTTGCCGTTCGCTTGGCGACACGATCGTCAGTTGCTGCAACGGCGCCGTCGGCGTGTACTCAAGTGCCGTGACCAGACTGTGCAACGCGGTTTGCAAGTAATCGCAGACCCGCGCCCCGTCCACCTGCGGCACCGCTTGCACGCTCAAACGGAAACCCTCGCCGAGGTCGTCGACACTGACCACCAGCGGATAATTGCTGCGCTCGCGCGAGCTGAGAATCTGCACGCCTTGCCACGTTACCGCGGCCGATTCCGGCGCACTGTGGCGGTAGTTGAGCAAGGTGCTGAACAGCGTCTGCGCACCGCCGATACCGCTGCAACGCTGGGCCAGCGCCAACGATGCCTGCTCATGGCCGAGCAACTGCGCCAGGCGTGCATGCGTCGCACGCACGGCGCTTTCTACCGCATCCGCACCGACGCTCACGCGCAACGGCAAGGTATTGATGAACATACCCAGCGCCCGATCAGCGCCCTCTCCGCCCTGCATGCGCCCCAGTAATACGGTGCCGAACACCACGTCTTGCTGGCCAGACACCTGCGCCAACACCTGAGCCCAGGCTTGATGCACCAGGCTGGCCACGCTGATCCCCAATCGCCGCGCCTGCTCGCGCAGACGTTGGCCGAGGCCGGCATCGAGGTCTGATTGGCTGTCGAGGATGTCGCTGCCATCGCCGTGTACATCCTGCAATCCGAACGCCACGGTCGGCTCGTCAATGTCGGCAAGCATTTCGCGGAAGAACGTCTCATGCGCCTGATCATCGGCGCCGAGCCGCGCCTGCGCGACAAACTGGCGGTATTGCACCGGCGGCGGCAAGTCGCTGCTGCGGCCGAGCATGACGTCGTTCATTTCCGCGATCAGTACTTCCAAGGCCGTATGATCGAGGACGATGTGGTGCAGCAGAAGCATGCCGATCCAGCGTTTTTGCGGCTGATCTTCGGTGTAAGCGAAACGCATCAGCGGCGCGCGATTGAGGTCCAGCCGATAGTGCCGTGGATCGAAACGCGCCTGCATCTGCTCCAGCACATCGCCGTCGAGTTCATCGGCGTCGACGCGTTCCAGCGCCAGTGGCGCCTCACGGCAGACCACTTGCACGGCCTCTTCAAGACCCTCCCAGAAGATGCCAGTGCGCAAAATGTCATGGCGTTTGATCACGCAGTTCAAGGCGCGAACGAAGGTTTTGATCTGGGCCAGACCGTCGAAGGCAAATTGCGCCTGCAGCACGTACGGATCACCGGCGCTGGTCGCCAGATGGTGATAAAGAATCCCCGCCTGCAACGGCGCCAGAGCATAGATGTCCTGCACATTGGCGACACCGCCCGGCACGCTGGCAACCACGCGGTCGATCGCGACCTGGTCGAGATGGGCCAGCGGCAACATGGCCGGGGTAATGCGCGTGCAACCCGGTTCGATCAGGTTGTCCGGGACAACGATGGCACGTTCGCTGCTCAAGGTCGCCGCCAGCGCCGCCACGCTTGGCTGACCAAACAGTACGCGCACGTCACAATGCAAATCCTGCTGGCGCATACGCTCGATCAGCTTCACGGCCAGCAATGAATGACCACCGAGTTCGAAGAAGTTGTCATGGCGGCCGACCTCCTCGACACCGAGCAACGTCTGCCAGAGCCCGGCGATCAGGTTTTCCACGGCGCCAACCGGCGCTTCGAAACCACGACGGACGAAGTCATCGCTGTCCGGTTGCGGCAGGGCTTTGCGGTCGAGCTTGCCGTTGGCGGTCAGCGGCAAAGCGTCCAGACGCACGAAGGCGCTTGGCACCATGTACTCAGCCAGCGACACCAGCAGTTGATCGCGCAATTGCACGACATCCGGCGCCGCACCTGCGTCGGCCAGCCAATAAGCGACCAGTCGCTGATCGCCGGGGCTGTCCTCACGGGCAATCACCACGGCTTCGCGCACGCCTGCGCAGGCAGACAGGCGCGCTTCGATTTCGCCCAGTTCAATGCGGAAACCGCGAATTTTCACCTGATCGTCGTTGCGCCCCAGGTATTCGAGGCTGCCGTCGGCGGCCCAGCGCGCCAGGTCGCCGGTTTTATACAAACGCGCCTGGCCGTTTTCGCTGAACGGATCATTGATAAAACGCTCGGCGGTCAGCGCTTCGCGATTCAGATAACCGCGCGCCACGCCGGCCCCGCCGACGTACAACTCGCCAATCACGCCGACCGGCACCGGTTCGCGCCGCGCATCGAGAACATACAGTTGCAGGTCGGGAATGCGCACACCAATCGGGCTGACGCCGAGCAACTGCGCGTCGGCGGCTTGCAACGGCCGATAGGTCACGTGCACCGTGGTTTCGGTGATGCCGTACATGTTCACCAGCCGCGTTCCGGCATTGCCGACCCGCGCATACCAAGGCTTGAGCAAGCCCGGCTCCAGCGCTTCGCCGCCGAAAATCACTTCCCGCAACGAGTGTTGAAGCTGACTGCGGCCCTGCGCGGCGATCAACTGGCGGAACGCGCTCGGCGTCTGGTTGAGCACGGTCACGCCGGTTTGGCAGAGCAATGCATAGCAGTCGTCCGGCGAACGGCTGACAGCTTGCGGGACCAGCAGCAATTGCCCGCCGAAAGCTAATGCGCCCCAGATTTCCCACACAGAAAAGTCGAAGGCGAAGGAATGGAACAGCGCCCAGGTGTCCTGTTGATTGAACTGAAACCAGTCATGGGTGGCAGAAAACAGCCGCGCCACGTTACGGTGCTCGACCATCACACCTTTGGGCAAACCGGTGGAGCCCGAGGTGTAGATCACGTAAGCCAGATGCGCCGGGGTCAGTTCGGGGATCTGCGGATTGCTGTCGAGTTCGGCCTTGAGCTGGCCGCTGTCGAGGTCGATCTGCGGCACGTCGAGATCGGCGACGCACTCGCGCGTCGCGGCTTGCAGGAGCACTGCTGCCGGAGCGCTGTCCTGCAAGGTGAAATGAATACGCTCCAGTGGATAGGCCGGGTCGATCGGCACATAACCAGCGCCGGCCTTGAGTACTCCGAGCAGGCCGATGATCATTTGCGGGCCGCGTTCGACGCAGATGGCCACGCGGTCGTCAGGACGAATGTTCAGCGCCAGCAAATGGTGGGCGACCTGATTGGCGCGGCGGTTGAGTTCGCCGTAGTTGAGCGTCTGCCCGTCGAAAATCAGCGCTGTGGCGTCAGGTCGGGCCTGCGCGTGGGCTTCGAATTGCTGGTGGATCAGCGGCTTTTCGGGGAACTGCGTCACCGGCGAATTGATGCCGCGCAGCAGTTGTTCGCGTTCGCTGGCAGGGAGGATGTTCAGCGCTTGCAGTGCCACATCGGCGCTGGATTGCAGGGCCGCCGTCAGACTTTCCAGCGCCGTGTTCAGGTAGGCGACCATGCGCTCGGCACCCAGTGCCTCATCCGCCAGCGCGGTGATGCGCAAGTCTTCGCCAAGGTCATCGATATTGATCGTCAGCGGATAGTTGGTGCGCTCGCGGGCGCCGAGCACCTGCACACCGGGGGCGATATCGACCACGTCAGCGACTTCTTCGACGCTGCTGTGCCGGTAGTTGAGGATCGCGCTGAACAATGGCGTCGGTACCGCGACGGCGCTGCAGCGTTGGGCCAGGGCCAGCGAGGCCTGCTCATGCGCCAGCAACGCTGTCAGGCGTCGATGGGTCGCCAAGACCCCCGCGCGCACGCTTTGCTCGCCGACATCAACGCGCAGCGGCAAGGTGTTGATGAACATGCCCAACGCCTGCTCGCCGCCCTCGCCCGCGTCCATGCGCCCCAGCAGCACGGTGCCGAACACCACCGCCGTGCGCCCGGACAATTGCCCGAGCACGCGGGCCAGGGCCAGATGCGTCAGACTCGCGACACTCACGCCGAGCTGCCGCGCCTGCTCGCGCAACCGCCGGCTCAAGCGACTGTCGAGCAGCAACGCGGCTTCCTCGATGGCGTGGCCGTCACCCTGCACATCCTGCAAACCACACGGCAGCGTCGGCTCGTCGATGTCGGCGAGCATCTCGCGGAAAAACGCCTCTTGCGCCTGCTGATTGCCGGCACTGCGCGCCATCGCCAGGTGATCACGGTACGGCACGGCCGCAGGCACTTGCGTGGTTTGCCCGAGCAGAAATGCCTGGATTTCCCGGCGCAGCACATCCAGCGCCACGTGATCCATGATCATGTGATGAAACAGCAACAACGCAACTACGCGGCCCTGAGCGGGATCCTGTGCGTAGACCATGCGCAGCAGCGGTGCTTGCTGCATGTCGAGGCGGAAATGCTGCGGGTCGTGACGCTCCAGCAACTGCGTGAGCACATCGCGGTCGCCGTCGACGCTGATTGCCTGACACACCAGCGGCGCCTCGCGCCAGACCACTTGCACCGCTTCGTCGAGGTATTCCCAGACAAACGAG
The DNA here is from genome assembly GCF_000282515.1 of Pseudomonas sp. GM80. Lineage (GTDB taxonomy): Bacteria > Pseudomonadota > Gammaproteobacteria > Pseudomonadales > Pseudomonadaceae > Aquipseudomonas. The sequence continues at coordinate 57,910 of NZ_AKJD01000052.1, read as the reverse complement.
GTGCGCAGAATATCGTGACGCTTGACCACCCAGCGCAGCGCGTCGGCGAAGGCGTTCAGCCGTTGCTGACTGTCGAACACGAAGCGCGCCTGAGAGATGTAGGGATCGCCGGCAACCGCCGAGAGATGGTGATAAAGCATGCCCTCCTGCAACGCGGACAGCGGATAAATGTCCTGCACGTTGGCCGCACCACCCGGCACTGTGGCGACGATGCGGTCGAGGGCATCCTGCGCCAGGTTCACCAGTGGCAGCATGTCCGGGGTAATGCGAAAGGCCGGGCTCAGCCAGTCACCGCCGTGTTCGGCGACCAGTTCCAGCAATTGCGCCTTGTGCGCCGCGAGGCTGTCCCACAACGCGTCATCCAGCGCGTCGTCGCTGCCCAGAATGACCAGGTCTTCATCTTCCTGTTGAAGGCGGATCGCATGGGTGGAAATAACAGCCATCAGTTCGCTGAAATGCATGAGGTAACCTGCTGTAAATACGAAAAAAAGGAGCGCGCAGCAGCGAGTCCGTGCACGCGGCGCGCAGCCTGGAAAAACTAAAACATCGGGGCGTGGGTGTCTGACATGGGAAGCGGGGACAAGCCGCCCTGCCCATTAGCCGTAGCGCCTCGCTAACCCCTGTAGGAGCTGCCGAAGGCTGCGATCTTTTGATCTTGTTTTTAAAAGCAGATCAAAAGATCGCAGCCTGCGGCAGCTCCTACAGGGAGAGGTCAGAGGCGGCGTTTGCGGTTGAGGTTGGGGATGGTGGTCTGGGCGATCTCGACCTGCCTGGCCTGCCGCGAGGTCTGGGCCGCCAGCGCGGCCAGTGTCGGCTGGCTGAACAGCGTCCGCGCATCGACATGCAGCCCGGCCAGACGCATGCGCGCAACCAGACTCACCGCCAGCAACGAATGCCCGCCCAGCTCGAAGAAGTTGTCGTCGCGCCCGACCTGCTCGACCTTGAGCACCTGCGCCCAGATCTGCGCCAAAGCCGTTTCAACGTCCCCTTCGGGTGCCGCATAAGGCCGACTGAGCAGTGCCTCCGCCCCCGGTTCCGGCAAGGCCTTGCGATCAATTTTGTCGTTGGGCGTCAACGGCAGCGCCGCCAGCAGCACGTAAGCGCCGGGCACCATGAACTCCGGCAACCGCGCCAACACATGCGCGCGCAACGCTTCAAGCGTCGGAGCAGCCAGCCCGGCACGGACGCTGTAATAAGCCACCAGTCGCTCATCGCGCACCAGTACTACCGCCTCACGAATGGCCGAGTGTTCGAGCAGACGCGCTTCAATCTCGCCCAGCTCAAGACGAACCCCGCGCAGCTTGACCTGGAAGTCATTGCGCCCGAGGAACTGGAGATTGCCGTCAGCGCCGTAACGCACCAGATCCCCGGTGCGATACAAACGATCACCCGCCACGAACGGGCTGTCGATAAAACGCTCGGCCTGCAGTTGTGGCAGTCCCAGATAGCCGCGCGCCACGCCCACTCCGCCAATGTGCAAATGCCCGCTGACGCCAAGCGGCACCGGTTGATCGCAGCCATCAAGCACATACAGCCGCGTGTTGCTCAGGGCCTTGCCGATCGGCACCAGTGTCGGCGGCAGCGGCTCGCCGGGCTCCAGGGTCCAGCCGCTGCTGTCGACCGTGGTTTCGGTCGGCCCGTAGACGTTGTGCAGGCGCACCCACGGCAGGCGTTCACGCACTTGCCGGGCCAGCGCGACGGTCAACTCGCCGCCACCGTTGAGCACGTCGGTGAGGCTGGTGCACTGGCTGACGTCGTCCTGTTCGATGAACTGCTGCAACAGCGCCGGGACGAACTTGACCACCGTGATGTTCTGCTCGCGGATCACTTGCGTCACATACGCCGAATCGCGATTGCCATCGGCGCGCGCAAGGACCAGGCGCATGCCCGAACACAGCGGCCAGAAAATCTCCCACACCGAACTGTCGAAACTGTACGGGGCCTTTTGCAGCAACGCGCCGTGTTCAGTCGGCGGCGCCAGTTGCGAGCCCCAGTGCACCATGTTGCAGGCGCTGCGGTGCTCGATCATCACGCCCTTCGGCGTGCCCGTGGAGCCGGAGGTGTAGATCATGTAGGCCAGATTGGTCGCGCCGAGACCCGGCACCTGCGGATTGTCGTGCGGCTGCTCCTGCCAGGCGCCGAGGTCGAGATCGATCAGCGGCACGCCGGGTTCGCCGAGCAGATCGCGCGTCGCGGCATGCACCAGCAGCGCGACCGGCGCACTGTCCTGCAGCATGTAGTTCAGCCGTTGCAGCGGGTAATCCGGATCGAGCGGCACATACGCACCGCCAGCCTTGAGAATGCCCAGCAGACCGACCACCAGTTCCAGCCCGCGCTCGACGCAAATCGCTACCCGCGAATCAGGCTGAACGCCCAGCCCGCGCAGATGATGGGCCAAGCGGTTGGCTTGCTCGTTCAGTTCGCGATAGGTCAGGCACTTCTCGGCGAATTGCACCGCAATGGCATCCGGCTTGCGCAGAACCTGTTGTTCGAACAGCGCCTGCAGCGGCTGATCCATCGGGCAATCGACTGTCGTATCGTTGAACTCGATCAGCAGCTGTTGCAGCTCCTCTTGCGGCAGCAACGGCAGACTGCTCAACGGCCGTTGCGGGGTAGTTTCCAACGCCTCGACCAAACCGTTCAAAGCGGCCTGCACGTAAGCGCAAATCCGCTGCGCGCCAATGCTCGACAAGGTTCTGCTGGTCAGCCGCAAACCGCTGCCGAAGTCATCGACACTCAAGGTAAACGGGTAATTGGTGCGTTCCTCGTTGGCCAACGTTTCGATGCCCTGCCAGGTTTGCCGGGAGGTGTCTTGCTCGACATCATCGCTGTGCCGGTAGTTGAGCAAGGCGCTGAACAGCGGCGCGGGTGCGGCGACGCCACTGCAACGCTGGGCCAGCGCCAGAGAAGCGTGCTCATGGCCGAGCAAAGCACTCAGCCGGGCGTGGGTGGATTTCACCGCGCTGCGCGCGCCTTCGCCGACATCGACCCGCAGCGGCAAGGTGTTGATGAACACCCCCAGCGCACGGTCGGCCCCCGCGCCACCCTGCATGCGGCCCATCAGCACCGTGCCGAACACCACACTTTGCTGGCCGGACGTCGCCGCCAGCACCTGCGCCCAAGCGAGGTGGATCAGGCTGGCAACGCTCACGCCGGCCACACGCGCCTGTTGTTGCAGGCGCTGGTAAAGGTCGCTCGCCAGGGTTTGCTCGGCTTCTTCGATGTTGCTGCCGTCGCCCTGGACGTTCTGCAAAGCGAACGGCAAGGTCGGTTCGTCGATGTCGCCGAGCATCTGCCGAAAGAACTGTTCATGCTCCTGCTCGCTGACGCCGAATCGCGTTTGCGCCACATAGTTGCGGTACGGCACCGGTGCTGCCAGCGGTTCGCCGTGCCCGGACAGGCTGGCGTGAATTTCTTCGCGCATTGCCTCCAGTGCGACGTGATCCATCGCCAGATGATGGAATAGCAAAATGCCGACCACGCGGTTATGTGCGGGATCGCGGGCAAACATCAGGCGCAGCAGTGGAGCCTGACTCACATCGAGGCGATAGCGCCGCGCGTCAAAACGCTCGTGCAATTGATCGATGATCGCGCCGTGAGCAGGATCCAGTTCGACCTCCTGCACCGGCAAAATCGCCTCGCGCCACACCACTTGCACCGGTGATGTCAGCCCTTCCCAGACCACGGCCGTGCGCAGGATGTCGTGGCGCGCCATGACCTGACGCAACGCAGCGGCGAAGGCCTCGACCCGCTCGATGCTGTCGAACGCCAGCAGTGATTGCAGCAGGTACGGATCGCCCTGTGCGGCGGTGATGTGGTGATAGAGAATGCCTTCCTGCAACGGCGCCAACGGGTAGATGTCCTGCACATTGGCGGCACCGCCTGGCACGGTTGCGACGATACGCTCGATCATCGCCTGATCCAGTTGCACCAATGGCAACAGGTCCGGCGTGATGTGCGTGCAATCGGCGGCAATGCGGTTGGCCGGCACCTCGACTTCACGGCCGCTGCCCTCCGCCGCGGCCAACGCGGCCAGAGTCGGTTGGTTGAACAGCACCCGAACGTCGCTGCTCATGCCGATCTGACGCATGCGTTCGATCAGGCCGACGGCCAGCAACGAGTGGCCGCCCAGCTCAAAGAAATGATCGTGACGCCCTACCCGCTCGACCTGCAGGACTTCGGCCCAGATCTGCGCCAAAGCGATTTCGACATCACCCTGTGGCGCCTCGTATTCGCGACGGATCAACGCTTCCGGCCCCGGTGGCGGCAGGGCCTGGCGGTCAAGCTTGCCGTTGGCGGTCAGGGGCAGACTCGCCAGACGAACGTAAGCGGCCGGCAACATGGCGGCTGGCAAGCGCGAGGTCAGGTGCGCATGCAGTTGCAGGATGTCCAGCGATTGACGTTCGGTGAACCACGCCAACAGCTGGCCGTCACGCACCAACACCACGGCTTCCTGCACCGCTTCATGGCTGGCGAGTGCCGCTTCGATTTCACCCAACTCGACACGCACCCCACGGACTTTGACTTGGTCATCGTTGCGGCCGACGTACTCAAGGTTGCCGTCGGCGCGCCAACGGGCGAGATCGCCGGTGCGGTACATGCGCGCGCCTGGCAGTGCGCTGAACGGGTCGTCGAGGAAGCGTTCGGCCGTCAACTGCGGGCGATTCAGATAACCCCGGGCCACCCCGGCGCCACCGACATACAGCTCGCCGATGATGCCGATCGGCAGTGGGCGCTGCTGATCATCGAGCAAATAAGCCGTGGCATTACTCACCGGTTTGCCGATGTGCAACGTCTGCCCCGGCATGATCAGTCCTGAGGTGGCGACCACCGTGGCTTCGGTCGGGCCATAGTTGTTGATCACCGCAAAACCCTGCGCGCGGTTGAACTGGCGCAGGCGATCACCGCCGATCAGCAAGGTGCGCAAGGTCGGATGATCGAGTTGTTTGCTGAAGGCGTATTCGGCGACCGGCGTGGGCAAGAAGCTGACATCCAGCGGCTGCGCCCGCCACCACGCCAGCAGCGCATCGATGTCTTCGCTGCCGTCGGATGCCGGTGAAAAATGCACCGTTGCGCCGGCACACAGCGCCGGCCAGACCTCCCACGCCATCGCGTCAAAACCGAACCCGGCCAGGCTCGACGTGTGCAGCCCCGGGCCGAGACCAAATGCCGCGCAGTGCCAGTCGACCAGATTGCACAAGGTGCGGTGTTCGACCATCACGCCTTTGGGCAACCCGGTTGAGCCGGAGGTGTAAATCACATAAGCGAGGTTATTCGTGGTCAACCCCGGCACCTCGGGATTGGTGACGCTGTCGAGCGCCCACTCGCGCCGATCAAGCTCTATCACTGGCAGCGCTGTGGCGGGCAAACGCTCGCGCACATCACTTTGCGTCAGCAGCGCCACCGGAGCGCTGTCGCTGAGCAGATAACTCAGGCGCTCGGGTGGATGCGCCGGGTCGATCGGCACATAAGCGGCGCCAGCCTTGAGAATCGCCAGCAGCCCGACCAAGGTTTCCAGGCCTCTGCGGGCGACAATCGCCACCCGGTCATCGGGCCGTACGCCGAGGCCCAGCAGATGATGGGCCAGCGCATTGGCTTGCCGGTTCAGTTCGGCGTAACTCAGCGACCGCCCCTGATAAGTCGCGACCACGGCGTCCGGCTGTTCGGCCACGCGCGACTCGAAGCGTTGATGAATTGTCCGGGTTTGCGGATAGCTGACTCGGGTGTCATTCCACTCATTCAACCGGGCGAGTTCTGCCGGGCTGTTCAGGTTGAAATCGGCGACGATCCGCTCAGGAGACTCCAGGCCTTGCTCCAGGATCAGCAACAAGTGCTCGGTGAACGACGCGATCTCGTCAGCCGTGAAATAGCCTGGCGAATACACCAGATGCAGCCAGGCCTTGTCGTTGTACCGGTTGCTGCGCAGGTGAATGGCCAGCGGTGTCGCTTCGTGCTGGTTGGAGACCTTGACCACGTGCCCCGGTGCGTCGCCGTAACGGTAGTCATGGTCGTCCTGCTCGTAGGACACCGACAGTTCGAACAGCTGCGAACGGTCTTCGCGCAACAGGCCCAGCGCGCGGTTCATCTCGCTCAGCGGGTAGCGCTGATGACGGAAATCCTGCTTGAGGCCATCGCCGATTGCCTTGATCAATTCGCCAAAGGGCAACGCTCGGCCAAAGCCCATGCGCATTGCGCTGACCTGGGTGAACAGGCCCAGTGTGCTTTTGAAACGGGCACCGGAGCGATTGAGAATCGGCAAGCCGACCACCCACTCGTCGCGTTGCGCGGTGCGACTGAAATACACGTGCAGCGCCGCCAGCAACACATGAAACGCCGAGCCGCGCAACTGCCGCGCCGTGTCTTTCATGCGCTCGTGCAACGGGGTCGGAAACGCCTCGACATGGATGCGACCGGGCGCCGCTTCAGGGTCAAGGGGTTCGTGATGACGGGGGGTCAACAAGGGCTCGGGGACGCTGCGGTATTTGTCCAGCCAGTAGCGTTGATCAAGCTCATAGCGCGGTGATTGCTGGTAACGCGCGTCATCCTCGATGAAGCCGACATAGGACGGCGCTGCCACCCCTGATTGCTCGCCACGGCATAACGCGCTGTAGATTTCGCCCACCGACTTGAACAGCAGGCCGAACCCCCAGCCATCAATAATCAGATGGTGCGCCTGTGCCGCCAACCAGTGACGATTGTGATCGAGGCGAATCAGACAGAAGCGGAACAACGCCTGCCCGTTCAACGTGTAAGGCTGGGCCATCTGCTGTTCGACCAACGCCTGTGCCGCCGACTGTGGATCGCGCTGTTCACTGAAATCATGCAACGGCATAACCACCGGCAGCGCCCGCGCAAATCCCTGCAACGGCAACCCATCGTCACTGACGTCGCAGAGCAGAATCGTGCGCAAGGCATCGTTGCCTGCAACCAGTTGCTCAAGCGCCGAATGCAGCAACAACGGATCCAGCGGCCCGCTCAGTTCGACATAACCGCCAATGTTATACAGCGGCGAATCTCCGCGACTCAGTTGGTCCAGCCAGATATCCCGTTGGGCGGCAGTCAGCGGGAATGTCTCGACAGGCACGGACAGATCGTCCACCACGTTGGCAGAAGTAGGCTGCATAAGATCCTTCTCATGTGATTTTGCCGGTATTCAAGCATCGGCCCTGACGCCGACATGACACCTGAAACCCGGACATCACTGCGCGCTTGGGCGTCCATCGACCTGATTGGCCTGACTGGCGCAGGTATTGTCGAAAAATTCGGAGAGGAAATACTGAAAAGCTTGTAGGAAAAGAGCCACACACCAGCGCTGCCATTTGCCCGCGCGCTGTTGAGCCGCGATCACGCCGCACCCGGTTTTACGGGCTCGGACGTGACCGAGCGGTCACCTCCCGCCTGTCGACAGCCCCAGCCCCCGTCAGAACCCCGGCGCCAATCTTCAGAAATAGTGGCACTTTGTGTCCCTGTTTTCCCCTACAGACGTAGGACAAAGCCATGGGCTTAAATCCCGCCTCAGATCATGTTCAAGGAGAAATGACTGCGTGGGCGGCTTTTGCATAGACGGCGGACGATTCAGCGACGGCTCTGAACCAGGGATGACAAGGATATGAATCTGACCGGCAGTATTCGCAACATGGAAAACCCGCATTTTTATTGGCAACTGGGCGAACTGATTGCCAGCACCGGTAACGTTCACTTCGCCACGAACATGTTCCAGTTGGTCGACACGCTGGTGCCGGTCAACCGGGTCGATCTCAGCGAGTGGACGCTGGACGAGCGACAGGCCAGCGTCGTCGAGATCAAGGCACTGGGCAGTGCCGGATTGCCGCAGACCTTGCCGCCGCCGGATCCGCTGGAGCGCCCGGACGATCATCCGCTGCTGGAAAAGATGATCGAAATGAACGACTCGCTGTTGATTCAATTGAGAGCTTCGCTGCAATCGCAACACCCCTCGCACAGTGCTCATCAATGCAATCTGGTCTCGCGCACTTCCAACCGGCGCTGCGTCATTTCATTTTACCGACCGCGCACCCAGCGGGTGTTTTCCCTCCCGGAACTGTCGTTTCTCAAGAGTCTCTCCGACACCCTGCTGCCGCTGATCGAACGCCATGCGCAGATCAGTCGGCAAACTCTCGCCAGGCAACCGCGCCAACCTTTGGCCGAACTGGATCAGGCGCCGCTGGCGCAGGTGTTTGACGAGCGTCTCGGGGTGAACGGGATTGTTCTGTCAGCGCGCGAGAAAGAGGTGTGTCTGGGCTTATTGACCGGCGGCACCGTGCCGCAGATGGCGGAAAAACTGCGGGTCAAGAACAGCTCGATCGAGACTTACCTCAAACGCGCCGCGGCGAAACTGGGAGTCAGCGGCCGGCATGGGCTGGCGAAATGGATGGCCGGGGCCTGAGCCGGTTCAAAATCCCCCACTGACTTCACCCCCCCCCTGTAGGAGCTGCGGCACGCTGCGATCTTTTGATCCTGCTTTGTTAAAAACCAGATCAACAGATCGCAGCGTGCCGCAGCTCCTACAGGGGGGAGTGTCTGGCTTATGGGTTGTTCACTACAAGCATCTGCTCTTTCTTGAACGAGGCTGTTCGATGTCGACGTTGCGATTTTCTCTGCTGTCCATGGCCATGCTGATGGCCGGCTGCTCCCTGATTCCTGACTACCAGCGGCCCGCAGCCCCCATTGCCGCGCAATACCCGACGCCGACGCCGACGCTGGCCTCGGCCAGCACTGAAGACTGGCGCACGCTGTTCAACGATCCGGCGCTGCAACAACTCATCGCAAGCGCCTTGGTCAACAACCGCGACCTGCGCGTCGCGGCGCTCAATGTCGAAGCGTTCCAGGCGCAATACCGCATTCAACGGGCCGACCTGTACCCGGCGGTGTCGGCCAATGCCAGCGAATCACGCCAGCGCATGCCGCCGAGCGTGACCCAAGGCAAAGCGCTGATCAATTCGACCTACGCGGTCAACCTTGGCATCAGTGCCTACGAGCTGGACTTCTTCGGGCGGGTGCGCAGCCTCAGCCAACAGGCGCTGCAAACCTGGCTGGCGACCGAGCAGGCGCGGCGCAGTGCGCAGTTGAGTCTGGTGGCGAACGTTGCCAACGCTTACCTGACCTGGCGCGCCGATCAGGAACTGCTGGAGTTGACCCGCGACACCCTCGCCGCCGACGAGCAGAGCCTGCACCTGACCACGCGCAACCGCGAGGCCGGCAAATCTTCGGCACTGGAACAGGCTCAGGCGCAAACCAGCGTCGACAGTTCACGGGCCAACCTGGCGCGCTATCAGCGCCAGGTCGCGCAGGACCTGAACAGCCTGACCTTGCTGGTCGGTACGCCGGTGTCGGCGTCCTTGCCCGGGCAACCACTGGCCAGCGATCTGGTCGAGCAACTGCCGGCCGGCTTGCCCTCGGACTTGCTGCAACGACGCCCGGACATTCTCCAGGCCGAATACAAACTCAAAGCCGCCAACGCCAATATTGGCGCGGCGCGCGCGGCGTTTTTCCCCAGTGTCAGCCTGACAGCGAACGCTGGCACTTCGAGCCGCGACCTCTCCGGGCTGTTTGCGGGCGGTTCTGGCGCCTGGACTTTTCAGCCACAAATCAGCCTGCCAATCTTCAACGCCGGCAGCCTGCGCGCAAGCCTCGATTATTCAAAATTGCAGAAAGACGTCGCTGTCGCCGAATACGAAAAATCGATTCAAACGGCATTTCAGGAAGTCGCCGACGGGCTCGCGGCGCGTGCCACCTATCAGCAGCAATTGCAGGCGCAACGCGATCTGGTTGCGGCCACGCAAACCTATTACAACCTCGCGCAGAACCGTTACAAGAACGGCGTCGACAGTAGCCTGACGTTCCTCGATGCGCAGCGTTCGCTGTTCAGTTCGCAGCAAGGTCTGATCACCGACCGCCTCGCGCAACTGGTGGCCGAGGTCAACCTGTACACCGCGCTGGGCGGCGGCTGGCGGGGCGATGAATCGCGCGTGCAGTGAGCCTACGTCACTTTTTCTTACACCTTTTGTCGCCCTATCCCACACCGCATGGCGATCCGCAGCCGTCGTCTGGTCTCAGTTTGGTATCATGCGCCGCTTTTACGGTTAACCCCCCGCCAGTCCTGTCGACTGACGGGCTGCAAAAGGCGGTATTAGATGACGGCTTTGTTGACTCGCCGCAAGGTGCTTGCGGGAATGGGCGTACTCGGGCTCGGCCTGCTCGCCGGCTGCGACACCCGCGGCCAACTGTCGTACAAGTACGGCAAGGATCTGAGTAACAAGATAATGGGGCGCACCTTCAAACTGAAGAACACCGATGGCGAAACCATGACGCTGTCGAGCTTTCGCGGCATGATGCCGATGGTGTTTTTCGGCTTCACCCAGTGCCCGGCAGTCTGCCCGACCACCCTCGCCCGCGCGGCAAAAATCAAGAAGCTGATGGGCGCCGATGGCGACCGCTTGCAGGTGATTTTCATCAGCCTCGATCCCGAGCGCGACACGCCGGAAATCCTCGACGCCTACATGAAAGCCTTCGATCCGACCTTCGTTGCGCTGTACGGCACGCTTGAGGAAACCGCGGCCACCGCCAAGGAATTCGACGTGTTCTACGAGAAAGTCCCGGCCGGCGACACCTACACCATCTCGCATACCGCCACCAGTTACGTTTACGACTCCAACGGCGGTCTGCGCCTGGGTCTGTCCACTTCGCTTTCGGCAGAACAATGCACGGAAGATTTGCTTACTGTTATGGAGGTTTGCTGATGCACCCTGTTCTGAACCACATCAAACGCGCCGCACTGACCCTGTCGCTGATGGGCCTGGCGTTCCAGGCGTCGGCCCAGACCAAAGTCGACGACGCCTGGGTCCGCGCCACGGTGCCGACCCAGACCGCCAGCGGCGCATTCATGACCCTCACCGCCGACAGCGACAGCAAACTGCTCAGCGTCGCCACGCCGGTGGCCAAAGACGTGCAAATTCACGAAATGACCATGAAGAACGACGTCATGAGCATGGGCCCGGTGAAATTCGTCGAGCTGCCGGCCGGCAAAGCCGTCAAGCTTGATCCGAACGGCTACCACGTGATGCTGATGGGCCTGACCGGTCAACTGAAAGAAGGCGAAAGCGTGCCGCTGACCCTGACCGTCGAGAACGCCAAGGGCGAGAAAGAAACCATCGAGGTCAAAGCCCCGGTGCGCGCGCTGACCAACATGGAAGGTCACGATCACAGCAAAATGCACTGATCTGACTGACTGAAACACCCGCGGGGCGGCATGATTAACGATCATGCCGCCCCGTTTTTTTGCGCTGATGGAAAGCGTGCTTTACATCGGGAAATTCTTCGGCGAGGATGTAAAGGGTCTTTTACACAGGAAGTGAAGCATGAACCGTTACTACCTCGAAATGGGCGCCGCATTGGTTCTCTATGTGCTGGTGTTGAGCCTTTCCCTGATCGCCAGCCAACCCCTGCTGGACGCCAACATTTTTCTGCGATCCTTGGTGGCTCTGGCCCCGGTCATTCCGGCAGGCCTGATGTGTTGGGCCATCGTGCGCAACATGCGGCGCATGGATGAAATGCATCTGCGCATCCAGTTCGAAGCCCTCGGTTTTGCCTTCGCCGCCTCGGCACTGCTGACCTTCAGTTATGGCTTTCTGGAAAACGTCGGCGCGCCGCACATTCCGTGGACATGCGTGTGGCCGGTGATGGGTCTGATGTGGATTGTTGGTCTGCAGATTGCGCGACGCCGCTACCAATGAAAAACCGTCTGAAGGAACTGCGCGCTGAGCGTAAGTGGTCACAGGTCGATCTGGCGGAACGCCTGAACGTGTCGCGCCAGACCATCAATGCGATCGAAAACGAACGCTACGACCCAAGCTTGCCGCTGGCATTCCAGATTGCCCGCGCGTTCGAAATGCCCATAGAAAGCATCTTCAACGACGGTGAAGCCTGACCCGATCCCCCTGTAGGAGTTGCGGCACGCTGCGATCTTTTGATTTTGTTTTTTAAAAGCAGGATCAAAAGATCGCAGCGTGCCGCAGCTCCTACAGGATTTGATGTCAGTGGGCGATGCACACGGATTTTAGTTCGGTGTAGGCCTCGATCACCGTCCTGCCAAACTCTCGCCCCATCCCGGATTGCTTGACCCCGCCAAACGGCATTGCCGGGTCGAGCAGCACGTGCGCGTTGACCCACACCGTGCCCGCTTCAATACGCGGCACCAGGTTCATCGCTTTGCTCAAATCATTGGTCCACAAACTCGCCGCCAAGCCATACGGATTGTCATTGGCCAGTTCGATCATCGTGTCTTCATCGTCAAACGCAATCACCGCCAACACCGGACCGAACACTTCTTCACGGGCCACGGCCATGCTGTGATCAACGTCCGCCAACACCGTCGGCTGCACGTAAAAACCCTCACCCTCGAGCAACTCACCGCCACACACCACCCGCGCGCCTTCGCGCTTGGCCAGTTCGATGTGCTTGAGCACGCTCTGTTGCTGCTTGCGTGACACCAACGGATTGATCGCTGCCTCGCAGTTCATTCCCGCGCCAATCGGCATCGCCGAAACCACTGCCGCGAGACCTTCGACAAACTGGTCGTGAATCGACCGATGCACATAGAAGCGCGACGCGGCCGCACACACCTGACCGTTGTTCAGCAAGCCACCGAGAATCGCGCCTTGAATGGCTTTCTCAATGTCGGCATCAGCCAGCAGAATCATCGGGTTCTTGCCACCCAGTTCCAGCGCAAAACGGGTCATGTTGGCCATGCACGCCACGCCAACGGTTTTACCCACTGCAGTCGAGCCAGTGAACGACACCTTGCTCACCAACGGATGCGCCGTCAACGCACCACCGACCGAAGCACCGCTACCCGTGACCACGTTAAAAACGCCCGGCGGAATACCCGCCTCCAGTGCCAATTCAGCCAGACGCATTGCGGTCAGCGGGGTTTCCATCGCCGGTTTGATCACCACCGTGCAACCGGTGGCCAGCGCCGGCATCAACTTCCACGCGGCGATCATCAATGGAAAATTCCACGGCACGATGCCGACCACCACACCCACCGGCTCACGCTTGGCGAAGGTAGTGAATTTTGTTCCCGGCGGTAGCGGAATCGACACGTCAAAGGTCTGCCCTTCGATCTTGGTCGCCCAGCCGGACATGTAGCGCATGAACTCCACGGTGGCGTTGACGTCCAGCGCGCGGGCCATGTTGATCGACTTGCCCTGGCTGAGGGTTTCCAGTTGCGCCAGCTCTTCGCCGTGCTCCTCAACCAGGCGGGTGAAATTCAGCAAGATGCGCTCGCGATCGGCCGGGCGCAGCCCCGACCACACGCCAGACTTGAACGCGGCATGCGAAGACTGCACCGCGCGCTCGACCAGTTCGGTCGGCGCATCGAGGGTTTCGCACAAGATCTGGCCGGTGGCCGGATCGACCACGGCAATCGTCGGCCCGTCAGCGAATTGCCACTGGCCATCGATAAAGCAGCCATGTCGACGATCAATGAACGCCGCGACTTGCGGCAGCATTGCAACGTTGCTCATAAAGCCTCCTTGGATTTGAGGAAACACACCACGGCCTCACGGTCATCTTTCGAGGCCAGCCCCATGTAGGGCATGTAAGTGCCAGGCACGTAGGCCTGGGGTTGGGTGATCAGTTCGGCGATGGTCTCGGCCTGCCAGGTGACGTCTTTGCTGCGCATCGCCTGGGAATAGCTGAAGCCTGCCAGCGAACCGGACTTGCGCCCGATCACGCCGTTGAGGTTGGGCCCCATCATGCCGCTGACGTCTTTTTTAACCGCGTGGCAGACGCCGCATTCGGTATTGAAAATTTGTGCGCCGTGGGATGAATCCGCCGCGCAATCGGCGGCAACGGCGGCTTGGGCGAGTGTCAGAGAAAACAACGAAGCACATGCAAATCTGAGCAGGGACATAGAAGACACATCCAAAAAATCAGTGAATACACGTATCCACTGTAGGAGTGAGCCTGCTCGCGATGACGTCATCACATGCAACATCAGTGTTGGCTGACACACCGCTATCGCGAGCAGGCTCACTCCTACAAGGGGATTTGTGTTGCCAGTTAGCTGATGGGATTGTCTGACCTGCCGCCAAAGCAGGTTTTGCCCTGCCTGCCAGTCGTGTTGGCAAGGCTGCCAATTGCGACTGGCACAGACACACAAGCACTTGGCAGACACAGCAATTCCCCGGTTTCGCCGCAGAGGCAGAATCCACTGGCACCCACTTTTCAGGGCACCAGTCAGGGAGTCCCCCTTCAATGCGAACCAACCGGATCACCGTACCGTCAGCGCTGGGCTTGAGCCTGCTGATGCTCGGCTTGAACAGCGCCCATGCCGATCTGCCGCCCGACACCATCGGCCAGACCACGCTGGCGTTCCCGCCCGAAGCGCACCGCGCTTATGTGGTCGACGTCGAATTCGAAAGTTTCGTGATGGGCCGCGTCACCGTGGTCGATCCCGACAAGCAGAAAATCCTCGGCATGGTGCCGACCGGTTTTGCCGCGCCATCGGCCCTGAGCCATGACCGCAAAACCCTGTACAGCGCCGACTTGTTCTACTCGCGCGGCACTCGCGGCACCCGCACCGACGTGCTCACCGCGTGGGACACCTCGACGCTGTCGCCGTCCTGGGAAGTGGTGATTCCAAGCAAACGCGCCGAATCCCTGACCCAGCGCTACGGCCTGAAACCGAGCGGCGATGACCGCTTCGTGTACGTCTACAACTTCACCCCATCGACCTCGGTGACCGTGGTCGACACCCAGTCCCACGCAGTCAGCAGCGAAATCGCCATCCCTGGTTGCGTGCTCAATTACCCGGTCGGCAACCGCCGCTTCGCCTCGCTGTGCGGCGACGGCAGCCTGCAAGTGGTCACCCTCAATGATCAGGGCCAGGAAACCGCGCGCAGCCGCACGCCGTTCTTCGACCCGAATGCAGAGAAGCTCAACGAGCGCGCGGTCAACGTCGGCGACACTTACTACTTCGTTACCACCACCGGCACCGTGCGCCCGGTCGACTTTGCCGGCGACGCGCCGAAGATTCTGCCGTCGTGGTCGCTGGTCAACGATGCCGAAAAGAAAACCGGTTGGGCTCCTGGCGGCTGGCAGTTGATGGCGGTCGCACCGAAGCTCGATCGTTTGTACGTGCTGATGCATGACGCCCATGAAGCGATGAAGTGGGAAGACCCGAGCACGCTGATCTGGGCGTTCGATATCAAGACCGGCAAGAAGGTCGCGACCCTCGAAGCACCGACACCGGTCTGGAGCCTGCAAGCCACTGGCGACGACAAACCGTTGCTGCTCGGCGCTGACGTCGAGGGCGGTTTGCAGGTCTTCGATCTGAGCACCAACAAGCTTCAATCGAGCATGCCGAAAGTTGCGAAAACCGCGACGCAAGTCATGAGCTACTGAGGAGGTTCAGTCATGACCCTTGACCCGATTTTCATCATCGCCAGTGCGCTGGCCGTCGCCGTGCTGCTGGCCAGCGCGGCGACGCACAAGTTGCGCGCACCGGGGCGGTTTGCCCGGCAACTTGCGGACTATCAGTTGCTGCCTGAAGCGTTGGTGCGACCGATTGGCCGAGTGATTCCGTTGCTGGAATTGCTCATCGCTTTTGCCCTGCTGGTGCCGTTCAGCCGCGCGATCGCAGCGGTCAGCGCAGCGGTGTTGATCGCGCTGTACGCCGCGGCTATCGGCATCAACCTGTGGCGCGGTCGCCGCGACATCGACTGCGGCTGTGCCGGGCAGGATCAAGCGCAACCGTTGCGCCCGATTCTGCTGGCGCGCAACGCGGTGTTGGTGGCTTTGGCGTTACTGGCGACCAGCACTCCGATCGTTCGCGACCTGGGTTTCTTCGACGGTTTTGTCACCGTCGCCGCCAGTGCTGTTGCGCTGCTGATCTACGCCGCCGCCGACGGCTTGCTGGCCAACTCCCCTCTTCTGCTCAAATTGATTGGTAGGTGATTTATGCAAGGTCTGATGATTTCCAACGTGCTGTTGTGGGTGTTGCTGATTGCGCTGGCGTTCGCGGTGATGGGCCTGGTTCGGCAGATCGGCGTGCTGCACGGGCGCATTGCTCCGGCCGGTGCGCTGATGGTCGATAAGGGTGTGGCGGTCAACGAAGCGGCGCCGCAAGTCACCGCGGCTGATCGCCACGGTCGCCCGGTCAACTTCGGTTATGCCGGCGAGAAGAACCAGTTGCTGTTCTTCCTCTCGCCGACCTGCCCGATCTGCAAATCGCTGCTGCCGGCGATCAAATCCATCGCCAAGCAACAAGCCGATCGCCTCGACGTGGTGTTTATCAGCGACGGCGACATGGACGCCCAGCAAGCGCTGATCCGCGAACACAAACTCGACGACATGACCTACGTGGTCGGCCCGGAAGTCGGCATGACCTACCAGATCGGCAAGCTGCCGTACGCGGCGCTGATCGACAAATCCGGCACCTTGCGCGCCAAAGGTCTGGTCAATTCCCGCGAGCATCTCGACAGCCTGTTCGAGGTTGAACACCTGCACAGCGCCACGCTGCAGGAATACCTCAACAGCCAGCCGCAGCCGCATGACCACAGTCACGGCCATAGCCACAGCCACTGAGCAGGGAGACGATTATGAAACTGCTGGATCTGCTCTTTGAGCGCTCGACCCGCCGTGTGGCTGACACCACGTCGCGACGCAAACTGCTGGCGCGCATGGGCTCGCTGATGGTCGCCGGCGCCGCACTGCCGCTGCTGTTACCGCTAGATCGCACCAGCAAGGCGCTGGCGGCGGACAATCCCAAAGCGGGCGATCCGGGTGATCCGAACAGCTGCGACTACTGGCGTTACTGCTCGATTGACGGCTTTCTGTGCAGTTGCTGCGGCGGCTCAGTGACCTCGTGCCCACCCGGCACCGAAGCCTCGCAAGTGACCTGGATCGGCACCTGCCGCAACCCGGCGGACGGCAAGGATTACATCATTTCGTACAACGATTGCTGCGGTAAGCAGAGCTGCGCGCAGTGCGCGTGTACGCGCAACGACAGCGAAGAACCGGCGTACCGGCCGTTCAACAACAACGACGTGAACTGGTGCCTGGCGGCGAAATCGCACATCTACCACTGCACGGTTTCGATTATTCGCGGCGTCGCCGTCTGACTTGATCACCAAAAACCCCTGTAGGAGCTGCCGCAGGCTGCGATCATTTGACGTTGTTTTTAGATCAAGATCAAAAGATCGCAGCCTTCGGCAGCTCCTACCGGGGGAATTTTCAGGGGGTGTTATGCGTCATTTGTTCGTGATGGGTCTGGCTTTGGTGTTGGCCGCACCAGCGGTTTACGCCCGGGCCATTCCCAACCCCAATCAGCGGCATGCGCCGGGTAATGAATCGCCGCAAACGCCCATCGCCCAGGCGGGTTACAGCGTCGGCGTGAACTACCAATTGCAATGCGCCGGCTGCCATTTGCCCGACGGCACCGGCTCAGCCGCCAACGACACACCGCGCCTGACCGGTTTTGTCGGCAACTTCCTGAAGGTGCCCGGTGGCCGGGAGTTTCTGGTGCGCGTGCCGGGTATGTCGCAGTCAGCGCTGAACAACGCGCAACTGGCCGACCTGCTCAATTGGCTGATTCGCGAGGACGGCATGGCCGGTAAAAGCACACCCGCGCACTATCAGCCGTACAGCGCTGACGAGATTGCGCAGTTGCGCCACGAAACCATGCTCAACCTGCCGGGCACCCGCGCAGAGCTGATCAAAGCCATGCGCGCGCAAGGCATCGCCATCGACGACGGCATGCACTACTGAGCCTCAGGTGTGCTGCCTGCGGTACTCCCCCGGCGCAATGCCGAATCGTGATTTGAATGCCGTGGAAAAATGGCTCGAATCGGAAAAGCCCCAGGAATAACCGAACACCGAGAGCTTCTGCTCAGCCCCGGCTTGGCGCAGCGATTCGGCGCACAAATCCAGTCGCCGATTCTTGATGTAGCGCGCCACCACCAGACCCTTTTTTGCAAAGATCCGGTACAGCCCGCGCACCGACATCCCGACTTCTCGCGCAAGCCATTCCGGACAGAGTTCTTCGCAGCGAATGTGCTCGTCGATACACGCCAAGGTCTTCTGAAAGATCCGCTCATGCAGATCACTGCAATCTTCGCTGTGGCTGATCGCCGGGCGCAGCAGGCTGACAATCGCCTCCAGCGTCGCTTCGCTTTCGCTCAGGCTAAGGTTCTTCTGCCGCGTCGCGTCGAGAATCAAATGGTGCGAGAGCATGGCCATCGGCGAACTCGCCGGGATGCGGTGGCCGCACTTGACCTGATTGAAGCGCAGGGTCTTCTCGACCAGGTGCGTCGGCAGGATCAGCGACAGTTGCCGCGAGTTTTCGTGGTAAGTGAAATCGCTCGGGCGCGAGGCGTCGATCAGGGTGATGTCGCCCGCCGAGAGCAGCGCTTTGTTGTCGCCCTGAGCCATGCCCGCCGAGCCTTCGAGCTGGAACACGGCAAAATATTTACCGCCCTCGCCGGCAGCGATTTCCGTCGGCGTGCGATACAGCCGCGCTTGGCAGGCGTCGACAAAACTCAGCTTGAGCGCACCGCTTTGGTACTCGCGAATGCGCCCGGAGAAATCGGCGCCGAGGGTTTGCGCGTTGAAGGCGCCACAGATCTGATTGATCTGATGGATCCATTGATCGAAGCCGTCACGGCGTTGTGCAGTTGAAGAAATCATGTCTGGCCTCACGCAGGCTTGTTTTTATTATCTACGTCAATCCAAGCGTTCTTCCTGAACAGTGCGGCTCCCTCGTTGTGGAGCTTATTTCAAGCCGCCAAAACGTCGATAGAAACTCTCGCCGACATCCGGCAACGGCCCGTCAGCGGTTTCCAGCGCAGTGTTCAGCCACTCTTCGGCCTTGGCGTAGATCAATCGGTAAATGTTGCGGCACAACTGGCGGGCAGCGCGGCCTTCCCAATCGCCGGGGAGCAATTCGTCAGGCAGTTGCGGGTCGCGCAGCAACAGTTTGCGGTATTCATGAATAAGCAGAAGACGTGCCATGAAGCAGTCGGCCGGCAGCAGGTTTTCCTGCTCGCGCAGTGCTTGCCAGAGCGGTCGGAACAATTGGATGAACTCGCTGTAATGCGCCGCCAGTTCCTCGATGTTCCAGCTCTCGCGCACCTGTGCACGCAGGGCTTTGGAGGCCAATACGTCTTGCGCGGTGGTTTCGAAAACGATGGTGTCTTCGAGCGCGCCGAGGTCTTGCAGCGTCGCGTTGACGTCGGCGCGATCACTGCGCGGGCACGCCAGTACGGCCGGAGAAATCGCACCAAAACCTTGCCACTCGAGTTCTTCGCGCACTTGCTTGCGCTTGTCCTGGCTCAATTGCGTGAGCATCGCCAGGCACCACGAACCGTCCCACGCCGGCACGGTTGAGCTGTACACGCGCTTGAAGGCCTTATCGAAGCGTCGGCGCCCGGTGCCGGTGAGGCTGTAGTAACTGCGGCGGCCGACTTTTTCGGCGGTCAGCCAGCCTTCTTTGGTCAGACGAAAAATCGAGGTGCGGATCAGCCGTTCGTTGATGCCGATCGGTTCGAGCAACTGGATCAGACTGCCCAGCCACACCGTGCCGCCATGGGGCTCGATGGCATCCCCGTACAACGTGATGATCAAGGAACTGGCGCGGATCGGCGTCTGCTCCTGGAAACGGGTGATGAGGTGGTTCAAAGGTGTCAGCGATGACATGGGCGTACCGGACAATGAAAAAGGAAGGAATATACCGAATCAAAACCTGTAGGAGTGAACCCTGTGGTGAGGGGATTTATCCCCGATGGGTTGCGCAGCGACCCTGAAGATTTTGGGGCCGCTGCGCAGCCCAACGGGGATAAATCCCCTCGCCACAAAGGCTCCACCTCACAGGGATGCTTTTGGGCGCAAGCCGCTGTCGCTGATCCGCGGGCGATCCGCTTCAGGTTCGCTCAGCGGTTCGCACACCTGCATCTGCGTCAGGCAACGCTGGGCCAGCGCCTGATACTCGCGAGTACCGGCCTGTTTCCACGCCACTTCCTGATCGCTCAATTCGCGCTTGATACTCGCCGGTGCGCCCATCACCAATGACTGTTCCGGGCATTCAAATCCTGCTTTGACGAACGCCGCCGCCGAGACAAACGAGCGTGCACCAATTCGTGCGTTGTCCATCACCACCGCATTCATCCCGACCAGCGCATCAGCGCCGATCCGGCAACCGTGCAACACCGCGCCGTGGCCGATATGGCCGTTGCACTCGACCACCGTGTCGCTGTCGGGAAAGCCGTGCATCACGCAGGTGTCCTGCAAATTAGCGCCCTCTTCCAGCACGATGCGGCCGAAGTCGCCGCGCAAACTCGCCAGCGGCCCGACATAACAATGCGGGCCGATGATCACGTCGCCGATCAACACCGCTGACGGATGCACATAGGCCGAAGGGTCAACCACCGGGGTCAGTCCATCAAGGCTGTAACAGGTCATCGCAGGCTCCTTTGGTGGACGTTGTGCGGTGAGATACGCAAAGCGATGCGTAAACAGGCTTGATTTGTATCACATCATTTCGATGCAGTGAAGCATGAAAAGCGTATCGCTTTTGCCGAACACCGTTCTTCGGCATTCAGCGATCAAGCAAATCAAATAATATCCGTTCTATATCAATCTATTATCCAATTACATCGAACAACCAGAAACGTGATTTAAATTTTACCGGCCTACCTTTAAGACACATTAATCACATTTCAATCTTGCATTTACGTATCACGTTAAGCCTATACTCCGGCAAAACCGACGCCTGACGTCGAACCAACAACAAGCCGGCACTAGCCGAGCGTGCTCCGTGAGGGCCTTTGCCATGCCTCAAACACTGGCCGTTGAACAGTTGCAAGCTGTGCGCCTGATCACCCTGCAACGTCCGCAGGCCTTGAATGCCCTTAATACCGAACTGCTCGGCGAACTCGCCGCTGAACTGAGCGCCGCCGAAGCCGACCCCGACACCCGCGCCGTGGTGCTGACCGGCAGCCGCAAAGCCTTCGCCGCCGGCGCCGACATCAAGGAAATGGCCGAGCGCGATCTGGTCGGCATCCTCAATGACCCGCGCCAAGCCTCGTGGCAAACCATCACCCGCTTCAGCAAGCCGCTGATCGCCGCCGTCAACGGCTTCGCCCTCGGTGGCGGCTGTGAGCTGGCGATGCACGCCGACATCCTGATTGCCGGCGAAGACGCGCGTTTCGGTCAGCCGGAAATCAACCTCGGGATCATGCCCGGCGCTGGTGGCACCCAACGTTTGCTGCGTGCCGTGGGTAAATCCCTGGCGATGCAAATGGTGCTCACCGGCGAAGCCATCGACGCCCGCCACGCCCTGCGCGCCGGTCTGGTCAGCGAAATCACCCAGCCGGAATTCACCGTCGAACGCGCCGTGCAGATCGCCCACGCCATCGCCGCGAAAGCGCCATTGGCCGTGCGTCTGGCCAAGGAAGCGCTGCTCAAGGCGATGGACACCGATTTGGCCAGCGGCCTGCGTTTCGAGCGCCACGCCTTTACGTTGCTGGCCGGCACCGCCGACCGCGATGAAGGCATCCGCGCCTTTCAAGACAAGCGTGCGCCGCAGTTTCGCGGCCAGTAATCGAATCGAACGATCTCCCGGAGAGCCTTGCCCATGAACTTCGAACACATCCTGTTTTCCATCGAGGCCGGCGTCGCCCTGCTCAGCCTCAACCGGCCCGAGCAACTGAACAGCTTCAACACCGCCATGCACCTGGAGGTCAAAGAAGCGCTGAAGCAGGTGCGGCAAAACCCTGAAGTGCGAGTGCTGCTGCTGACTGGTGAAGGTCGCGGCTTCTGCGCCGGGCAAGACCTCAGCGACCGCAACGTCGCGCCGGGCACCGAGGCGCCGGATCTCGGCGTATCGATCGAAACCTTCTACAACCCGCTGATCCGCCAGTTGCGCGATCTGCCGATGCCGGTGATTTGCGCGGTCAACGGCGTTGCGGCCGGGGCCGGGGCGAACATTCCGCTGGCCTGCGATCTGGTGCTGGCAGCGCGTTCGGCGAGCTTCATTCAGGCGTTCTGCAAAATCGGCCTGATCCCGGATTCCGGCGGCACCTGGACGTTGCCGCGACTGGTCGGCATGGCCCGCGCCAAAGCCCTGGCCTTGCTCGGCAACCGTTTGAGCGCCGAACAGGCCGAGCAATGGGGGCTGATCTACCGCTGCGTCGACGATGCGCAATTGCGCGACGAAGCCCTGACCCTCGCCCGCCACCTGGCCACGCAACCGACTTACGGTCTGGCGCTGATCAAACGCAGCCTCAACGCCAGCCTCAGCAACACCTTCGATGAACAGCTTGAGCTGGAGCGCGACCTGCAACGGCTGGCCGGGCGCAGCGAGGATTACCGCGAAGGCGTCAGCGCCTTCATGGACAAACGCACCCCAGCGTTCAAGGGTCGCTGAACATGAGCGCACTCGACCGCAACGCAAAAATCGCCGTGATCGGTGCCGGCGCCATGGGTGCCGGCATTGCGCAAGTCGCGGCGCAAGCCGGGCATTCGGTGTTGCTGCTGGACAATCGTCCGGGCGCCGCCGCGCAAGCCATCGACGGCATCGATCGCCAGCTCGGCAAACGCGTGGAGAAAGGTAAACTCGCGGCGGATGAGCGCGGCGAAATCGTTGCTCGCTTGCACGCAGTGGAAGCCATCGAAACGCTGGCTGACTGCACGCTGATCATTGAGGCGATCGTCGAAAACCTCGAGGTCAAACGCGCGCTTTTCAAGCAATTGGAAAGCCTTTGCCGCGCCGACTGCATTCTGGCCAGCAACACCTCTTCGCTATCGATCACTAGCATTGCCGCAGGCCTGCAACGCCCGGAACGACTGCTCGGGCTGCACTTTTTCAACCCGGCGCCCGTCATGCCATTGGTAGAAATCGTCTCCGGGCTGGCCAGCGATCCCGCCCTCGCTCAGACCTTGTTCGACACCGCCAAAGCCTGGGGCAAGCAACCGGTGCACACCCGTTCGACGCCGGGTTTCATCGTCAATCGCGTGGCCCGGCCGTTCTACGCCGAAAGCCTGCGCCTGCTACAAGAAGGCGCAGCCGATTGCGCGACGCTCGACGCGCTGATGCGTGAGGCTGGCGGCTTCGCTATGGGCGCCTTCGAACTCACTGATCTGATCGGCCACGATGTGAATTACGCAGTGACCTGTTCGGTGTTCGACGCCTATTACGGCGACAGCCGTTTTCAGCCGTCGCTGATCCAGAAAGAACTGGTCGACGCCGGGCGTTTCGGCCGCAAAAGCGGTCGTGGTTTTTACGATTACAGCGAAGGTGCGCAACGTCCGCAGCCGCAACAGATCAGCAGCGATGCGAGCTTCGATAGCTGCGTGGTCGAAGGCGATCTCGGCGTCCTCAACGATTTGCTGCCACGCCTGAAAACCAGCGTGATCAAGCGCGATGGCAAAGGCCTGTTAAGGGTCGGCGACGCGGTATTGGCCCTGAGCGACGGGCGCATGGCCAGCCAACGTGCGAAGGAAGACGGCCTGCGCAATCTGATCCTGATTGACCTGGCTTTCGATTACGCCAGCGCCAAACGCATCGCCATCAGTTGCTCGGCGGGCATCAGTGCTGACGCCCGCGAACAAGGCATCGCCCTGCTGCAAAGCGCCCGCCTGCAGGTCAGTCTGCTCAGCGACACACCGGGCCTCGCCGTGCTGCGCACCGTCGCCATGCTCGCCAACGAAGCCGCCGACACCGTGCTGCACGACGTTGCCTCGGCAGCAGACATCGATCTGGCCATGCGCGCTGGAGTGAATTACCCGCAAGGCCCATTGGCCTGGGCCGAGCGCATCGGCCTGGCGCAGATCAGCCAAGTCCTCGACCACCTGCAAGCCAGTTACGGCGAAGAGCGCTATCGGCCATCGCTGCTGTTGCGCCGCAAAGTCGCCGAAGGGAGCACATTCCATGACCAGCCTTGAAGCCATGAGCCTCGCCAGCCGTTGCGCACAAACCATGTTCGACCGCGATGCCGCCACCCAAGGTTTGGGCATCCGCCTGATCAGCGCCGCACCCGGCAGATGCACCTTGGGCATGGGCGTGCGCGCCGACATGATTCAAGGCCACGGCACCTGCCACGGCGGTTTCCTCTTCGCCCTCGCCGACTCGGCGTTTGCCTTCGCCTGCAACAGTTACAACGACGCCACCGTGGCGATCGGTTGCAGCATCGATTACATCGCGCCCGCGCAGTTTGGCGACACGCTCACCGCACGCTGCACCGAGCAATCACGCTCGGGCCGCACCGGCAATTACGACGTGCGCATTGAAAACCAGCAGGGCCAGTTGATCGCCCTGTTCCACGGCAAATCCTACAAAGTGCGCGGCACCGTGCTGACGCCGGAGACTCCCCATGAATGACGCTCTGATCATCGACGCCGTGCGCACCCCGATCGGTCGCTACGCCGGCAGTTTGAGCAGCGTGCGCGCCGACGACCTCGGCGCCGTGCCGCTGCGTGAACTGTTGCGCCGCCACCCGCAAGTCGACTGGAGCCAGGTCGACGACGTGATCTACGGCTGCGCCAATCAGGCCGGCGAAGACAACCGCAACGTTGCGCGCATGTCGGCGCTGTTGGCCGGGCTGCCGGTCAGCGTGCCGGGCACTACGCTCAACCGTTTGTGCGGTTCCGGACTGGATGCGATCGGCACTGCCGCACGGGCGATTCGCAGCGGAGAGGCCGGGCTGATGCTGGTCGGCGGCGTCGAATCGATGTCGCGTGCGCCGCTGGTGATGGGCAAGGCCGAGACCGCGTTTTCCCGTTCGGTAGAAATGTACGACACCACCATCGGCTGGCGCTTCGTCAATCCGCTGATGAAGAAAGCCTTTGGCATTGATTCGATGCCAGAGACCGCAGAAAACGTCGCCGCACAGTTCAACATCTCCCGCGCCGACCAGGACGCCTTCGCCCTGCGCAGCCAGCAACGTGCCTCGGCCGCGCAGGCCAGCGGACGACTGGCGAAAGAGATCGTTGCCGTGGAAATCCCCCAGCGCAAAGGCCCGGCCAAAGTCGTCGAGCACGACGAACATCCGCGCGCCGACACCACGCTGGAACAACTGCAAAAACTCGGCACGCCGTTCCGCGAGGGCGGCAGCATCACCGCCGGCAATGCCTCGGGCGTCAATGACGGTGCTTGCGCCTTGCTGCTGGCCGACGCAAAAACCGCTCAGCGTTACGGTTTGAAGGCACGCGGTCGGGTCGTGGCGATGGCCACCGCTGGCGTCGAGCCGCGCATCATGGGCATCGGCCCGGTGCCGGCGACGCGCAAGGTGCTGGAACTGGCCAACCTCAGCCTTGCCGACATGAACGTCATCGAACTTAACGAAGCCTTCGCCGCGCAAGGCCTGGCGGTGTTGCGTGAACTCGGTCTCGGCGACAACGACCCACGCGTCAACCCGAACGGCGGCGCCATCGCCCTCGGCCATCCGCTGGGGATGAGCGGCGCACGACTGGTCACTACCGCCCTGCAGGAACTGGAAGAACGCAGCGGCCGCTACGCGCTGTGCACCATGTGCATCGGCGTCGGCCAGGGCATCGCGCTGGTGATCGAGCGTTTATCCGACTAAAGAACCGCGATTCCCGAGGTGCCGACAGGTATCCTTGGGGCATGCACTCAGAGCCCCGCGCAGGCGGGGCTGAAACACAAAAATAATTCGAGTGAAGTCATGAACATGCCAATTGCCCAAGCCGTGCTCAACCCTGAACTGGATCCGCTGGAAACCGCCAGCGTCGACCAGTTGCGTCAGCATCAACTCGAGCGCCTGCGCTGGAGCCTCAACCACGCCTACAACAATGTGCCGCTGTACCGCCAACGCTTCGATGCGCTGGGCGTACACCCGGATGACATTCGCTCGCTCGACGATCTGGCGAAGTTTCCGTTCACCACCAAATCCGACCTGCGCGACAACTACCCCTACGGCATGTTTGCCGTGCCGATGCATGACGTCGTGCGCCTGCACGCTTCCAGCGGCACCACCGGCAAACCGACCGTGGTCGGTTACACGCAGAATGACATCGACACCTGGGCCAACATCGTTGCCCGTTCGATTCGCGCCGGCGGCGGTCGCCGTGGCGACAAGGTGCACATCTCTTACGGTTACGGCCTGTTCACTGGCGGCCTCGGCGCGCATTACGGTGCTGAGCGCCTCGGTTGCACAGTGATCCCGATGTCCGGCGGCCAGACCGAAAAACAAGTGCAACTGATCAAGGATTTCCAGCCCGACATCATCATGGTCACGCCGTCGTACATGCTCAACATCGCCGACGAGATCGAACGCCAGGGCATTGATCCGCACAAACTGGCCCTGCGCCTTGGCATCTTCGGCGCCGAACCGTGGACCGCCGAACTGCGCAGCGCCATCGAGGCTCGTCTGGGCATCACTGCGCTCGACATCTATGGCTTGTCGGAAATCATGGGCCCGGGTGTGGCCATGGAATGCGCGGAAAGCCGCGACGGCCCGACGATCTGGGAAGACCACTTCTACCCGGAAATCATCGACCCGATCACCGGCGAAGTGCTGCCGGACGGACAGATGGGCGAACTGGTGTTCACCTCGCTGAGCAAAGAAGCCCTGCCGATGATCCGCTACCGCACCCGCGACCTCACTCGCCTGCTGCCGGGCACCGCACGCCCGATGCGCCGTATCGACAAGATCACCGGCCGCAGCGACGACATGCTGATCATCCGTGGCGTCAACGTGTTCCCGACCCAGGTCGAAGAGCAGGTATTGAAAGTCAAACAGCTGTCGGAGTCGTACGAGATTCATCTGTATCGCAACGGCAATCTCGACAGCGTCGATGTCCACGTCGAACTCAAGGCCGAGCATCAAGGCTTGAGTGATGAACAGCAGAAAGCCGTGTGCGGCGAGCTGAGCAAGCACATCAAGACCTACATCGGTATCAGTTCACGGGTACTGCTGCAGCCGCCGTTCTCGATCAAACGCTCGGAAGGCAAGGCCTGCCATGTGATCGACAAACGCGCGAAAGCTTAATCGCAATAACAGCGGCGAAGGTGCAAGGCCTTCGCTGCTCGCTGCACTCCTTCCCTCCCCCTGCAAAACCACGGCAATGCTCTGCCGAGCATCGCCGTGCGCGTTTTTCCGTTTTGCAAAAGCTAGGCAACTTTCACCATTCATCCGAAGCGATACAGAAAAAACATACGACACGTTATTTTGTGTTTGATATTAATTTCCGTATCACTTATAAAGTTCTCCATGCCCTCGAACATGCCTTCGAAAAACCTGAGGCAGGAGAACAATAATGTACGCACAGCTTGTAGAAACCGGCGTCAAGCGCATCAAAGACCTTGCGGAGATGTCCGACGAGGAACGCGCCTTCCAGGAAAAAATCGATTCAGAAATCAAGATTGAAGCGAAAAACTGGATGCCCGATGCATATCGCCAGACGCTGATCCGGCAGATTTCCCAGCACGCCCACTCCGAAATCGTCGGCATGCTCCCGGAAGGCAACTGGGTGACTCGCGCACCGTCACTCAAACGCAAATTGCAATTGATGGCGAAGATTCAGGATGAGGCTGGCCACGGTCTGTACCTCTACAGCGCGATGGAAACCCTCGGTGCCGACCGCGATGAAGAGATCGCCAAGCTGCACAGCGGCAAAGCCAAATATTCGAGCATCTTCAATTACCCGACGCTGAACTGGGCCGACATGGGCGCGGTGGGCTGGCTGGTCGACGGTGCCGCGATCGTCAATCAGGTGGTGTTGCAGCGCACTTCGTACGGCCCCTACTCGCGGGCAATGGTGCGCATCTGCAAGGAAGAGAGTTTCCACCAGCGCCAGGGCTACGAAATCCTCCTGACCATGATGCGTCACGGCACTCAGGCGCAAAAAGACATGGTGCAGGACGCGATCAATCGCCTGTGGTGGCCGTCGCTGATGATGTTCGGCCCGAGCGATGAGCACTCGCCAAACAGTGCGCAATCGATGGCCTGGAAGATCAAGCGCCAAAGCAACGACGAACTGCGCCAGCGCTTCATCGACCAGACCATCCCGCAGCTTGAACTGCTCGGCTGCACCTGCCCCGATCCTGACTTGAAGTGGAACGCCGAGCGCGGTCACTACGATTTTGGCGAAATCCAGTGGAACGAATTCTACGAAGTGCTCAAGGGCAACGGCCCGTGCAATCAGGAACGAGTAGCCACCCGCCGCAAAGCTATCGAAGACGGCGCCTGGGTCCGCGAAGCCGCCGTCGCCCACGCCCGCAAAAAGAACAACAAGAACGCCGCCTGACCCAAGGCACGACTGCTGATCGTTCCCACGCTCTGCGTGGGAACGCCTCAAGGGACGCTCTGCGTCCAGTGACGCGGAGCGTCACGGGCTGCATTCCCACGCAGGAGCGTGGGAACGATCGATTGTCAGCCGCACTAACCGAACTGATGTGGAGTGAATGACATGTCCCAATGGACCCTTTTCGAAGTTTTCGTGCGCAGCAAGCACGGCCTCAATCACAAACACGTCGGCAGCGTGCATGCCGCCGACACCACCATGGCCATCGAAAACGCGCGCGAGCTCTACACCCGCCGCAGCGAGGGCGTGAGCCTGTGGGTGGTGCCTTCGGCGCTGATCACCGCCTCGTCGCCGGATGAAAAGGATCCGCTGTTCGATCCGGCTGACGACAAGGTTTATCGCCACGCCAGTTTCTACGAACTGCCGGCCGAAGTCGGGCACATGTGAGGTCGACCATGAACGATAAAACCGATCTGATCGAATACCTGCTGCGCCTCGGCGACAGCGCCCTGATTCAGGGCCAGCGCCTGTGCCAATGGTGCGGCAAGGCGCCGGCGCTGGAAGAAGAACTGGCGCTGATGAACGTCGGCCTCGACCTCGTCGGCCAGGCGCGGCACTGGCTGGAATACGCTGCCGAGTTGCTCGATGACGGCCGCGATGCCGATGATCTGGCCTTCCGCCGCGACGAGCGCGCCTACCGCAATCTGCTGCTGGTCGAGCAACCGAATGGCGATTACGCCGTGACCATGCTCAAGCAATTCTTCTACGACGCCTGGCATCTGCCAGTGTTGCAGGGCCTGAGCCAGTCGAGCGACGAACGCATTGCCGGGATCGCCGCCAAAGCGGTCAAGGAAGTCACCTATCACCTGCGCCGCTCCGGCGAGTGGATCGAACGCCTGGGCGACGGCACCGAAGAAAGCCATCAGCGCATGCTCGCGGCGATCCCGGAAGTCTGGCGTTTCACCGTCGAACTGATCGCTGCCGACGACAGCGAACAACGTCTGTGCGCGGCCGGTATTTCGCCGGACATCGCCAGCGTCGCTGCGCAATGGCAAGCCACGGTCAACGAAGTATTCGCCCGCGCCACCCTGCCCGTCCCGGCGGCGCCGAGCTACTTCTATCTGAATGCCCGTCGCGGTCTGCACAGCGAACACCTGGGCATTTTGCTCGCAGAAATGCAGTTCCTGCCCCGAGCGTACCCCGATGCAACCTGGTGAGTTGATCACCAGCGACCGCGGCGGCCGGCCGGCGCTGCTCGGTGATCTGGACAAGGCCTGGGCGACCCTCGCCGAAGTCATGGATCCGGAAGTGCCGGTGGTCAGTGTGGTCGATCTGGGCATCGTCCGCGATCTCGACTGGCAGGCCGGACATCTGCACGTGGTGGTCACGCCGACCTACTCCGGTTGCCCGGCCACCGAAGTGATCGAGGATGACATCCGCACCGCGCTGGAACAGGCCGGATTCAATGCGCCGAAACTGGAGCGCAAATTGACCCCGGCGTGGTCGACCGACTGGATCACCGCCGATGGCCGCGAACGCCTGCGCGCTTACGGCATCGCCCCGCCCGATGGCAGCGCAAGCAAACGCACGCTGCTCGGCGAGAGTCCGACGGTGCTCTGCCCGCAGTGCGGCAGCGCCCACACCGAAGTGCTCAGCGAGTTCGGTTCGACCGCGTGCAAAGCCTTGTACCGCTGCTGCGATTGCCGCGAGCCCTTCGACTATTTCAAGTGCATCTGAGCGGCCCTGCGCCGTGTCGGGAGAACAATAATGAGCAAATTTCACAGCCTGACCATCAAGGATGTACGCAGCGAAACCCGTGACGCCGTGTCCATCGCCTTCGACATTCCGCAGCACCTGCAGGACAGTTTTCAGTTCACACAGGGCCAGCACCTGGTGATGCGCACGCAGATGGACGGCGAAGAAGTGCGCCGCTCGTATTCGATCTGCACCGGGGTCAATGACGGCGAACTGCGCATTGCGATCAAACGCGTGGCCGGCGGGCGGTTTTCGGCGTTTGCCAACGAGCAATTGCAGACTGGGCACACGCTGGAAGTGATGCCGCCGGCCGGGCATTTCCATGTTGATCTGGATCCGGCGCGGCACGGCAATTATCTCGCCGTGGCAGCGGGATCGGGTATCACGCCGATTCTGTCGATAATCAAAACCACGCTGGAAAACGAACCGCACAGCCGCGTGACGTTGCTGTACGGCAACCGCTCCAGTTCGGGCGCATTGTTCCGTGAACAGCTGGAAGACCTGAAAAACCGCTACCTGCAACGCCTCAATCTGATCTTCGTGTTCAGCCGCGAGCAGCAGGATGTTGACCTTTATAACGGTCGCATCGATGCACAGAAATGCGAGCAACTGTTCAGCCGCTGGCTCGACGTCAAAGCCCTCGACGCGGCGTTCATTTGCGGCCCGCAAGAGATGACCGAAACCGTGCGCGACAGCCTCAAGGCCAAGGGCATGGGCGCCGAGCGCATCCACTTCGAACTGTTCGCCGCTGCCGGTAGCCAGCACAAACGCGAAGCCCGCGAGGCCGCGCAGATGCTCGACGCCGGGGTCAGCCAGATCACCGTGATCAGCGACGGCCGCGCCGTGGCGTTCGAACTGCCGCGCAACAGCCAGAGCCTGCTTGATGCCGGCAATGCGCAGGGGCTGGAACTGCCGTATTCGTGCAAGGCCGGCGTGTGCTCGACCTGCAAGTGCAAAGTCATCGAAGGCGAAGTCGACATGGACAGCAACCATGCGCTGGAAGATTACGAAGTCGCGGCGGGCTATGTGCTGTCGTGCCAGGCGTACCCGGTGAGCGACAAAGTCGTCCTCGATTTCGACCAGTTCTAAAGGATTCACACCCATCCCCTGTAGGAGTGAGCCTGCTCGCGATAGCGGTATGTCAGGCGGCATCAATGGTGAATCTGATGACGCTATCGCGAGCAGGCTCACTCCTACAGGGGGCTTTGTGTTGCAACTGTTTCACCCAAAACAAAAACAACAAACAAGGAAACGATCATGAGCCCCGAAGACGTCGAACGGATCCGCCAACACCCCGATTTCATCCAGTTGGTACGCCGCAAACAGCGCCTGTACTGGTCGCTGACCGCGCTGATGCTGGTGATCTATTACGGCTTCGTCCTGCTCGTGGCCTTCTCCCCCGCCACCCTCGGCCAATCCCTCAGCGGCGGCGTGACCAGCGTGGGCATGCTGGTCGGCGTTGGCGTGGTGTTGCTGGCCTTCACTTTGACCGGGTTCTACGTGTACCGCGCCAACAACGTCATCGATCCGCTCAACGAAAAACTCAAGCAGGAGTGCGCACGATGAAGCGTCTCGCCGCGTCACTGCTGATCCCCGGCATCATGGTCGCCGACCTCGCCCTCGCTGCCGAAACCGCCGCGCGCCCGCTGAACTGGAACGCCATCGGCATGTTCATGGTGTTCGTGCTGTTCACCCTCGGCGTCACCCGCTGGGCGGCGCTGCGCACCCGTTCCACCAGCGATTTCTACACTGCGGGCGGCGGCATGACCGGGTTTCAGAACGGTCTGGCGATTGCCGGCGACATGATCTCCGCCGCGTCATTTCTCGGCATCTCGGCGATGATGTTCCTCAACGGTTACGACGGTTTGCTCTATGCCCTGGGCGTGCTCGCCGGTTGGCCGATCATTCTGTTCCTGATCGCCGAACGCCTGCGCAACCTTGGCAAATACACGTTCGCCGATGTCGTCTCCTATCGCCTCGAACAGATCCCGGTGCGGCTGACCTCGGCGTTCGGCACCCTCACCGTGGCGCTGATGTACCTCGTTGCGCAAATGGTCGGCGCCGGCAAACTGATCGAACTGCTGTTCGGCATCGACTACCTCTACGCGGTGGTTCTGGTTGGCGTATTGATGGTGTTCTACGTGACCTTCGGCGGCATGCTCGCCACCACATGGGTGCAGATCATCAAAGCGGTGATGCTGCTGTTCGGCACCACGTTCATGGCGCTCATGGTGCTCAAGCACTTCGGTTTCAGCTTCGAAGCGATGTTCGCCGGCGCCTCCGCCGCACACACCAAAGGCACGGCGATCATGGCGCCGGGCGGTTTGCTGTCGAACCCGATTGATGCGATTTCCCTTGGGCTCGGCATGATGTTCGGCACCGCCGGTTTGCCGCACATCCTCATGCGTTTCTTCACCGTCAGCGATGCGAAACAGGCACGCAAAAGCGTGTTCTACGCCACCGGGTTCATCGGCTATTTCTACCTGCTGCTGATCATCGTCGGCTTCGGTTCGATCGTCATGGTCGGCACCGATCCATCGTTCCGTGATGCCAGCGGTGCGATCATCGGCGGCGGCAACATGGTCGCCGTGCATCTGGCGCAAGCGGTCGGCGGCAATCTGTTTCTCGGCTTCATTTCGGCAGTGGCGTTCGCAACGATTCTGGCGGTGGTCGCAGGGCTTGCGCTGTCCGGTGCCTCCGCCGTTTCCCACGACCTGTATGCCTGCGTGATGCGCAAAGGTCAGGCCAGCGAGAAAGAAGAAATCCGCGTCTCGCGTATCGCCACCCTGTGCATCGGCGTGCTCGCCATTGTGCTTGGCTTGCTGTTCGAATCGCAGAACATCGCCTTCCTGTCCGGGCTGGTATTGGCCATCGCCGCTTCGGTGAATTTCCCGGTGCTGTTTCTTTCGATGTACTGGAAAGGCCTGACCACCCGTGGCGCGGTAATCGGCAGCCTGGCCGGTCTGGTTTCGGCCATCGTCTTGCTGATTCTCAGCCCGGCGGTGTGGGTCAACGTCCTGCATCACCCGCAAGCGCTGTTCCCGTATTCCAACCCGGCACTGTTTTCCATGAGCCTGGCGTTTTTCAGCGCCTGGCTGTTTTCCGTCACGGATCGTTCGCCCCGCGCAGCCCTTGAGCGCGGCCGTTATCTGGCGCAGTTCATCCGTTCGATGACCGGCATCGGCGCGTCCGGCGCCAGCCAACATTAATTTCAAGCACAGGAGCTTATTTCATGTCCCACGCCCCTACCCTGCAAAGCTTCCTCGCCGGCCGCTGGATCGGCCAGCACGGCGCGCAAATCCTGCGCAGCGCCATCGACGGCCACGAACTGGCGCGCACGCATGAAGAGCGCCCGGACTTCGCCGAAGCCATCGATTTCGGTCGCCGCCAAGGCGTCACCGAACTGATGAAGCTCGACTTCCAGCAACGTGCGCAACGCCTCAAAGCCCTGGCGCTGTACCTCAGCGAACGCAAGGAAGAGCTTTACGCGCTCTCGCACCACAGCGGCGCCACCCGCGCCGACAGCTGGATCGACATCGAGGGCGGCAACGGCACGCTGTTCACCTACGCCGGCCTCGGCGCGCGTGAATTGCCGTCGGGCAACATCGTCCATGAAGGCCCGGCGCTGCCCTTGGGCAAACTCGGCACCTTTGCCGGCACGCACATTCTGGTGCCGCGCGGTGGCGTCGCGGTGCACATCAACGCGTTCAACTTTCCGATCTGGGGCATGCTGGAAAAATTCGCGCCGTGCTTCCTCGCGGGCATGCCGTGCATCGTCAAACCGGCCAGCGCCACCAGCTATCTGACCGAAGCCGTGGTACGCATGATGGACGCCTCGGGCCTGTTGCCGACCGGCAGCCTGCAATTGGTAATCGGCAGCACCGGCGACCTGCTCGACCGCATGCAAGGCCAGGACGTGGTGACCTTCACCGGTTCCGCCGACACCGCCGCCAAGCTGCGCGTCAACCCGAACCTGATCCGCAACTCGGTGCCGTTCAACGCCGAGGCCGACTCGCTGAACTGCGCGATCCTCGCGCCTGACGTGACGCCGGACGACGAAGAGTTCGAGCTGTTCATCAAAGAAGTCGCCCGCGAGATGACCACCAAGGCCGGGCAGAAATGCACCGCGATTCGCCGCGCCATCGTGCCCAAGCAACACATCGACGCCGTCGCCACACGCCTGCGTGATCGTCTGGCAAAAGTCGTCGTCGGCGATCCATCCGTGGAAGGCGTGCGCATGGGCGCATTGGCTTCCCATGATCAGCAGAAGGACGTCGGCGAACGCTTGCAAAGCTTGCTGCAAAGCTGCGATCAACTGTTCGGCGCTGAGGACGGTTTCGAACCGCGCGGCGCAAACGTCAGCCAAGGGGCATTCTTCGCTCCGACGCTGTTGCTGGCCCGTGACCCGCGCGCCGAAGGTGGCGCGCACGACATAGAGGTCTTCGGCCCGGTCAGCACACTGATGGCTTACGACGATCTCGATGAAGCGCTGGTGTTGGCCGCGCGCGGTAAAGGCAGCCTGGTCGCCAGCCTGGTGACCAAAGACCCGAAAATCGCCGCCAAAGCCATTCCGGTTGCCGCTGCCTGGCACGGGCGTCTGTTGGTGCTGGATCGCGAATCCGCCGCCGAATCCACCGGCCACGGCTCGCCACTGCCGCAACTGAAACACGGCGGCCCGGGTCGTGCCGGTGGTGGTGAAGAGTTGGGTGGCTTGCGCGCGGTCAAACACTACCTGCAACGCGCCGCCGTGCAGGGCTCGCCGACCATGCTCGCGGCCGTCACCGGCGAACACGTGCGCGGCGCCAAAGTCATCGAGACCGAAGTGCATCCGTTCCGCCGGCACTTCCAGGATCTGCAGATCGGCGAGTCGCTGCTGACTCATCGCCGCACCGTCACCGAGGCCGATCTGGTCAACTTCGGCTGCCTGTCCGGCGATCATTTCTACATGCACTTCGACGACATCGCCGCAAAGGAATCGCAGTTCGGCAAACGCATCGCCCACGGCTACTTCGTGCTGTCAGCGGCCGCCGGCCTGTTCGTCTCCGCCGCGCCTGGCCCGGTGCTGGCCAACTATGGCCTGGATACCTTGCGCTTCATCAACCCGGTCGGCATCGGCGATACCATCCAGGCGCGCCTGACCTGCAAACGCAAGATCGACCAAGGCAAGAAGAGCCCGCAAGGCATTCCGCAAGGGGTGGTCGCGTGGGATGTGGAAGTCACCAACCAGCTCGGCGAGCTGGTGGCCAGTTATGACATTTTGACGTTGGTGGTCAAGCGCGAGGAAAGCGCGGTGTAACGAAAAAAGGGGCAACGCAACGTTGCCCCTTTTCTATCAACTGCCAGCGCCTTCATGCGCCTCTTCAAAGAAGTAATCCTTCCAGCTCCCTGCCTTGTTTTTCAGCACGCCCAGCTCCTGCAATTTCTCCGCGTAGATGAATGTGCGTTGCGGCACCACGGTGAAATCGATTTCCGGGTCCTTGACGATTTGTTCGACCAGCGCCAGCGGCAACTTCGACTGTTCGACGCGGATGTAGGCCTGAGCGGCTGCGGGTTTGTCGGCCTTGATGATTTTCTCGGCTTCAGCCAGTGCAGCGTAGAAGGCCTTGTAGGTCTTCGGGTTTTCGTCGTGGAATTTTTCCGTGGTGTAAAGCACGTTGAACGTGGCCTGACCGCCAAGGATGTCGTAGGAACTCAGCACCTTGTGCACGTTGGGATTCTGCAGCGCCTGGTACTGGAACGGCGGGCTGGAGAAGTGCGAGTTGATTTCCGAACCGCCGGCAATCAACGCCGCCGTGGCGTCGGGGTGCGGCAGGCTGACCGAGATGTCGTCGAATTTCTTGTACTGGGCGTCGCCGAATTCCTTGGCGGTTTCGATCTGCAAGGTGCGCGACTGGAAGCCCACGCCGGCCGCCGGCACGGCGATCCGGTCCTTGTCGCTGAAGTCCTTGAGTGTCTTGATGTTCGGGTTGTTGGTCAGCAAATAATTGGGCATCGAACCGAGCGCGGCGATGGCTTTGACGTTCTGTTTGCCTTTGGTGCGGTCCCACACGGTGAGCATCGGCGGCACGCCTGCCGAGACCACATCGAGCGAACCGGTCAGCAGCGCCTCGTTCATCGCGGTGGCGCCAGAGATGCTGTTCCAGTCGACCTTGATGTCGAGGCCCTGTTCTTTACCGTGCTTTTCGATCAGTTGCTGATCACGCACCACATCAAGAATCAGGTAACCGATGCCGAATTGCTGGGCGATGCTGATCTTGCCTTCGGCCTGGGCGCCGGTGCTGAACAGCGCGCTGGCTGCCAGGGATGCGGCCAACAGAGTCAGCGCGGAACGTTTGAACGGTGTGGCCATGACAACCTCGCAGCAGGGGGTGGTGTGCTGAAAGGCCTGACTTTATCGCTATAAAAAATAGAAATTAAATACCTTTATCGAATATCTATAGCACGGGGACGTTCAGCGGGCCAAAAACGTCGCGTTGCCTCGACGAAGGGCGTGACGGTCAGGCTGTACAGCGTCAGGTAACGTTGGCAGTCAGCCTCACCGCCCCCCCCGTAGGAGCTGACGAGTGCAACGAGGCTGCGATCTTTTGATCCTGACTGTTAAAAAACAAGATCAAAAGATCGCAGCGTGCCGCAGCGCCTACAGGAGATTTGGGTACGGGTTAAACAGCCTGAAACAATAAAACCATCGACAGCAATATCGCCAATTGCCGAGGCAGACGAGAGCCACTCAGGGCTGCAAGCCATCCAGCACCTGCCAAAACCAGATCACCCAATTGTTTTAAAAGACGATCAGACCGCTCACCCTTGGTATCATCGCGCACACTTTTATGACGTTTTAATGGCTGGAAGGTCTTTTTTGTGAGCGCTCTTTTTAACCGGTTACGGCGGCCGTCTGCCCGCCTCTTTTCGCTGACTCTCCTGGTGCTGATCGTGCCGGTGTGCCTGCGCGCGGCGCTGGGTTGGTCGACGCCGTTGGGCTATTTGTCAGACTTGGCCATCGGCAGCCTGTTGATTGTGTTGCTGCATCGCCGGGCGTGGTGGCTGGCGCTACCGGTCTTGCTGTTCTGGGGCCTGCTGGCGGTGGCGACCGCCGAACTGGTCAGCGCGGTCGGGCGTCTGCCGACGCCTTCCGACATTCACTACCTGATCGATCCGCAATTCGTCGAAAACTCCACCGGCGGCGGCCTCGCCCATCCGGCGCTGGGCCTCACGCTGCTGCTGGCCCTGCTGTTCTGGCTGCTGACGCAAGTCACCGCGCGCGGTAAGGCGCGCCCAGCCCTGCCGCGTGCGCTCTGGAGCGCGCCGCTGGTGTTGTTCGCCGCTCATTGGGGCGTGCAGAACCTCTGGCCGAGCGAGGCTGATCCTTGGCGCGCCTACAACCTGCCGCATCAACTGATGGCCAGCGAAGTCGCGGATCTGCAGATCCGCGCCGAGGAATGGCTGGACGGCGATGTCGAAGAACCTGCGCCGGTCATGACCGGGCTGACCGATGTCGACCTCAACGGCCAGAAACTGCTGGCGGCGCCGGGTCAGGCGCGCAATGTGTTGATCATTGCGCTGGAAGGCATTCCCGGCGCCTACATCCGCGCCAATCGCGAAGCCATCGGCAGCCATTATCAGGAAGACCTGATGCCCAACCTCAGCCGCTGGGCCGAGCGCGGCATGAACACCCCCGATTACGTGCTGCACACGCACCAGACCATTCGCGGTCTGTACGCGATGCTTTGCGGCGATTACGACAAGCTCAACAACGGCACGCCCAAAGGCGTGGAAATGCTCACCCTCAAC
Source organism: Pseudomonas sp. GM80 (assembly GCF_000282515.1). Taxonomy (GTDB): domain Bacteria; phylum Pseudomonadota; class Gammaproteobacteria; order Pseudomonadales; family Pseudomonadaceae; genus Aquipseudomonas. The sequence continues at coordinate 20,089 of NZ_AKJD01000052.1, read as the reverse complement.
GAACGCAATCAAGCGTGCCTGCCGGCGCAATTGCGTGAACACGGTTTCAGCACCCACTACCTGCAAGGTGCCGGGCTGCGCTTCATGGCCAAAGACAAGATCATGCCGCACATCGGTTTCGATGCGACACACGGTCTTGAATGGTTCACCAACAGCAACTATCTGGAATTCCCTTGGGGCAAGGACGACAAGGCCTTCTTCGAGGGTGCGCTGGACTATGTCGGCCAACTGAAAAAACAGAAAAAACCGTGGATGCTGACGCTGCTGACCGTGGGCACGCACCAGCCCTACTCCGCACCGGAAGACTATCTGGAGCGTTATGAAACGCCCAAGCAAGCCGCCGTCGGCTACCTCGACGACGCGCTGGAGCAGTTCCTCAGCGGTCTCGAACGCCAAGGCGTGTTGAAAGACACGCTGGTGGTGATTACTTCGGATGAATCCCATGGCATCGATGGCGTTCGCCTCGCCTCCTCCTGGGGTTTCAACCTGACGCTGGCGCCGGAGCACGAGCAACTGCCACGGCTGAACAAAGGCGTGTATGGCCACATCGACTTGAGCACGTCAATTCTCGACTATTTCGACCTGCCGGTTCCGACCGCGCTGAGCGGTCGTTCGTTGTTCCGCGACTACGAGACTGGCCGCGAGATCATGTCGTTCACCAACGGCAAACTGCGCTATCACAACGGTCAGGGGATCTTCGCCGAATGCGACATGCCGCGCCGTTGCCGTTATTACGAAAGCGCCGGTTTCATCGCTGAAAGCGCTACGTACAAGGGCAACTATAGCGGTCACCCGGCCCGCCAGATCGCCGCCCGCGCCAACGCGCTGGACCTGTCGCTGCTGCGCACCCCGCTCAATCACCGCTACCAGTTCGGCAGCACCAACGTCATCCCGCTGCAGGCGCAGATCAAGGACGACTGGGCCGACAACCTAATCGGTGCGCAGTATCTGGAAATGCCCAAGGGCTCGCACACCCGCGTGCGCCTGACCGTGCGCTCGGTTGATCCGCAGCAAGCAGCGTACATTCAACTCAAGGCCAAGGAGTTTGAACAGGACGTGCAGATTGGTTTGCCGCAGGAAATGGTGGCGACTGCCGAACAGCCACTGGAGATGAACTTCAGCTTCGACAATCCGAAGGAGCGCAAGGCGTTTTCCTTCCATTTGCTGGGTTACGGCCTGGGCGCCGTCGAAGTGACGGACTTCAGTGTGGTCACTGAATTGCCGGGGCAGGAGGACATGCTTGACGACGTGCCCGACGACGATACCGCCCAATCCACCTGACTTGTACAAGAGCTGTCGAAGGCTGCGATCTGTTGATCCTGATGATTATTCAAAATCAAAAGATCGCAGCCTTCGGCAGCGCCTACACATGCAGAGCAATAAAAGACTTTGCCTATCAGCGTCCATCAGTCGGCCTATTAGCTGACTTGCCCAGTCGGGTCTAGCCTTACAAGTCCGAAGTCGGCACGAGCCGGCCGTAGCAGACCTGATAAGGACCCGAACATGGCAAACGAATCGAAATGCCCGTTCAACCACGCCGCCGGTGGTGGTACGACGAACCGTGACTGGTGGCCGAATCAACTCAACCTGAAAATCCTGAGTCAGCACTCGCCCAAGTCCGATCCGCTGGGCAAGGACTTCGACTACGCCAAAGCCTTCAAGAGCCTCGATTTCCAGGCACTCAAACAAGACCTCACCGCGCTGATGACCGACTCCCAGGACTGGTGGCCGGCGGACTTCGGCCACTACGGCCCGCTCTTCGTACGCATGGCCTGGCACAGCGCCGGCACCTATCGAACCGCGGATGGTCGTGGTGGCGCCGGCTCCGGCCAGCAACGCTTTGCCCCGCTCAACAGCTGGCCGGACAACGTCAGCCTCGACAAGGCCCGACGCTTGCTGTGGCCGATCAAACAGAAATACGGCCGCAATATTTCCTGGGCTGACCTGATTGTGCTCACCGGTAACGTTGCGCTGGAGTCGATGGGCTTCAAGACGTTCGGCTATTCCGGCGGCCGTGCCGATGTCTGGGAACCGGACGAAGATGTCTACTGGGGCTCGGAACACGAATGGCTGGGCGGCGACAGTCGCTATGGCAAAGACAAGGCGCCCATGCAGGAGCCCGGTGACGGCACGCTGGTCGCCGAGCCGGACTTGCACGGCAAAGAAGAAAGCCGCACCGATCAGGGCGAACGCAATCTGGAGAACCCGCTCGCCGCCGTGCAGATGGGTTTGATCTATGTGAACCCGGAAGGCCCTGAGGGCAATCCCGATCCCGTCGCTTCCGCTCACGACATTCGCGAAACCTTCGGCCGCATGGCCATGAACGATGAAGAAACCGTGGCACTGATCGCCGGCGGTCACGCCTTCGGTAAAACCCACGGCGCCGGCCCTGCCGACAATGTCGGGCCTGAACCGGAAGCGGCTGGGCTGGAAGAACAAGGCCTGGGTTGGAGAAACGCGTTCGGCACCGGCAAGGGCGCTGACACCATTACCAGCGGCCTGGAAGTCACCTGGACCACCACGCCAACGAAATGGAGCAACAACTATCTGGAGAACCTGTTTGGCTTCGAATGGGAATTGAGCAAGAGCCCGGCCGGTGCCCACCAGTGGATTCCGAAGAACGGCGCCGGTGCCGGCACGGTTCCACATGCCCATGACCCGAGCAAGAAACTCTCGCCGACCATGCTCACTTCCGACCTGGCGCTGCGTTTCGATCCAGCTTATGAGCAAATCTCGCGGCGCTTCCTGGCCAACCCCGATCAACTGGCCGACGCCTTCGCCCGCGCCTGGTACAAATTGATCCACCGCGACATGGGCCCGCTGTCCCGCTACCTCGGCCCGGAACTGCCCGCCGAAGAACTGCTCTGGCAGGACCCTATTCCGGAGGCGACTCATCCGCTGATCGACGACAGCGACGCCGCCGCGCTGAAAAGCAAAATCCTCGCCTCAGATCTTTCGGTTTCGCAGCTGGTTTCTACTGCCTGGGCGGCACTCTCGACGTTCCGTGGCTCGGACAAACGCGGCGGCGCCAATGGCGGGCGTCTGCGTCTGGCACCGCAGAAGTTCTGGCAGGCCAACCAGCCTGAGCAACTGGCCAAAGTGTTGCAAACCCTTGAGGGCATCCAGAACGAATTCAACGGCGGTGCCGCTGGCAAAAAAGTTTCGCTGGCGGACCTGATCGTGCTGGCGGGGAATGCCGGGGTCGAGCAAGCAGCGAAAAACGCCGGGCATTCGATCAGCGTGCCATTCAGTCCAGGACGCACCGATGCCACTCAGGAGCAAACCGACGTCGACTCGTTCGGTTTCCTTGAACCGATTGCCGATGGTTTCCGCAACTACAGCAAAGGCAAATACACGGTTTCGGCGGAGGCACTGTTGATCGACAAGGCGCAACTGCTCACCCTCACCGCGCCGGAAATGACTGTGTTGCTGGGTGGTTTGCGGGTGTTGAACACCAACGTCGGGCAAAGTCGCCATGGCGTGTTCACTTCCCAGACGGAAGCGTTGACCAACGACTTCTTCACTAACCTGCTGGACATGGGGGTGGAGTGGAAACCGACTTCGCGGGATGCGGATGAATTTGAAGGGCGTGATCGCAAAACCGGTAGCGTGAAATGGACGGCGACGCGGGTGGATCTGGTGTTTGGTTCCAATGCGCAATTGCGGGCATTGGCCGAGGTGTATGCCAGTTCGGATGCGAAGGAGCAGTTCGTCAAAGACTTCGTCGCTGCCTGGACGAAAGTCACCAACCTTGATCGTTTCGACTTGAAAAACTGAAACCTGAAACATGTAGGAGCTGCGGCACGCTGCGATCTTTTGATCTTTAACATCAAAATCAAAAGATCGCAGCCTCGTTGCACTCGTCAGCTCCTACAGAACGCGATGAGTTGGTGACGCAAAAACCTGTGGGATTGTTTTTAGATCGGGTTACGCCAAGCTCTTGCTCACCACTTCGTATACATCACTCGACAACTGTCCCGACGCCCGGATCCGCTCCAGCTCAGCTTTCATCAACGCCTGACGGGCGCTGTCATATTTGCGCCAGCGCGTCAGCGGTGCCAATTGGCGAGAAGCGATTTGCGGGTTGAACCCGTTCAACTCAATCACCAGATCCGCGAGGAAGCGATAACCCGAACCATCCGCCGCATGGAAGTTGATCAGGTTCTGCCCGGCAAACGCACCGACCAGCGCACGCACCTTGTTCGGGTTCTTGATGTTGAACGCCGGGTGCTGCATCAGCGCTTTCACACGCTCCAGACCGCCCGGCAAAGTGCTGCCGGCCTGCACGCTGAACCATTGATCCATGACCAGCGGGTTATCCTTGAAGTGCTCGGCAAAACTGGCCAGCGCCAGTGCTTTCTGCTCTTCGAATGGCGAGTTGACCAACACCGCCAACGCGGTCAAACGCTCGGTCATGTTGTCAGCCGCTTCGAATTGCTCCAGCGCCACCGCCAACACTTCTGGCTTGCCGCTGAGCATCAGATAAGACAGCGCAATGTTCTGCAGCGCGCGACGGGCAAAATGCTCGGCCTCGGCCACGTACGGGGTTTGCTTGGACAGGTCACGATTGGCCTGATAACGCAGCCACAGCGCCTCGAACAACCCTTCCGACAATTGCTTGCGCGCGAACTCACGGGCGATATGGATCGCATCAACATCCGCCACTTCGCTGATTTCCGTGAGGTACGCCTCACCCGGCAGCGAAAGCATCTCGGCAACCATCGCCTGATCCAGCGATTCGTCCGACAGCACCGTGCGCAGTGCCGAGACCAGACGCGGATCGAGCTTCAGGCTCTCGCCCTTCTGTTGCTGAGCGATCAGCTCTTGCAGCACCTGTACCGACAATTGCTGGCCAGCATCCCAGCGGTTGAAACCGTCGCTGTCGTGCTGCATCAGGAACATCAATTGATCACGGTTGTACGGGAAGCTCAGTTTCACCGGCGCCGAGAAGCCGCGCAGCAGCGATGGCAGCGGCTGTTCAGCGATGTCGACGAAGGTGAAGGTCTGCTCGGCTTCGGTCACCGAAATCACGCGGGTGGTGCCTTGCGCCGATGCTTCGCCGCTCAGACGCAGGGCAATTTCGTTGCCTTGGCTGTCCAGCAGACCCAACTCGACCGGAATCACGAACGGCAGTTTTTCAACTTTGTCCGGGGTTTCCGGGCAGCTCTGGCGGAAGGTCAGGCTGTAGGTTTTCGCCGCAGCGTCGTAAGACTCGCTCACCGCCAGACGCGGCGTGCCGGCTTGGCTGTACCAGCGCTTGAACTGGGTCAGGTCGACACCGTTGGCATCTTCCATCGCTTTGATGAAATCGTCGCAGGTCACGGCCTGGCCGTCATGGCGATCGAAGTACAGATCGCTGCCCTTACGGAAGCCTTCGGCGCCGAGCAAGGTGTGGATCATGCCGACCACTTCCGAGCCCTTTTCGTACACGGTGAGGGTGTAGAAGTTGGAAATCTCGATGAAGCTGTCCGGGCGCACGGCGTGGGCCATGGGACCTGCATCTTCGGCGAACTGGTGGGTACGCAGGTAAGCCACGTCCTGAATGCGCTTGACCGTGGCCGAGTTCATGTCGGCGGAGAAGCCGGAATCACGGAACACCGTGAAACCTTCCTTCAGCGACAATTGGAACCAGTCGCGGCAGGTCACGCGGTTGCCCGACCAGTTGTGGAAGTATTCGTGGGCAACGATCGCCTCGACGCGCTGGTGGGCAGCGTCGGTGGCGGTTTCGGCGCGAGCGAGCACGGCGCTGGAGTTGAAGATGTTGAGGCCCTTGTTCTCCATCGCGCCCATGTTGAAGTCGTTGACGGCGACGATCATGAAGATGTCCAGATCGTACTCGCGACCGTAAACCTCTTCGTCCCAGCGCATCGACTTCTTCAGGCTGTTCATCGCGTGCTGGCACTTGTCGATGTTTTCCGGCTCGACGTAGATGCGCAGCGCGACGTTGCGCTCAGTCATGGTGGTGAAGGTGTCTTCGACGCACCACAAATCACCGGCCACCAGCGCGAACAGGTACGCCGGTTTCATGAACGGGTCTTCCCACGTCGCCCAGTGCCGGCCGTCTTCGCCCGGGCCCGAGGCAATCGGGTTGCCGTTGGAGAGCAGCACCGGATAGCTGTGCTGTTCGGCGACCACGGTGGTGGTGAACTTGCTCATCACGTCCGGGCGGTCGAGGTAATAGGTGATCTTGCGGAAGCCTTCGGCCTCGCACTGGGTGCAGAACATCGTGCCGGACTTGTACAAGCCTTCCAGCGCAGTGTTGGTTTCCGGGTGGATCTTGACGCTGGTGTCGACCGTGAAGGTTTCGGCGGTCGGCTGCAGGGTCAGGTGGTTTTCGGACAATTGATAGTCAGCGGCGCCAAGCTCCTGATCGGCCAGGGTCACCGAAAGCAGTTCCAGCTGCTGGCCGTCGAGCACCAGCGGCGGCAGGCCCGGGCCACGCGCCGGGTTGCGGCGCATGACCAACTGCGCGTGCACCAGGCTGTGATCCTCGAACAACTCGAAGGTCAGGTGTGTTTCGTCGATCAGGTACTCGGGCGCCTGATAGTCCTTCAGGTAAATCATCTTCGGTTGTTCGGTGCGCATGCTGGAGTCCTTATTGATGCACGGCGAGTTGATAAGCCGTGTACTTGCGAATGTTGATGACGCCGGTGTCGAAGATCAGGTACTGGCCTTTGATCCCCATCAACGTGCCTTCGGCAATCGGGTTCTTGTCCAGGTTGAAGCTGACGATTTTGGCCGGGTATTGCTCGATCGGATAGCGGATTTCCAGCGGTTGCACGTCGGGAATCGTCTGAATTGCCTGTAGGCCGAATCGCTGTTGCAAAGCCAGCAAGCCTTCGGCGCAGCTGTCGAACAGTTGATCGCGCACCTGCGCCAGATCCACCGCCGCTGCATCGCCCTTGAGCAATGCCCGCCAGTTGGTTTTATCCGCGACCTGACTGCGAAACAGGTCTTCGACGAAGCCCGACTGCTGCCGCGTCGACACGCGCATGATCGGCAAGGCCTGACACGCGCCCTGATCGATCCAGCGGGTCGGCAGTTGCGTTGCACGGGTGATGCCAACCTTGACGCCCGACGAATTGGACAGGTAAACCACATGATCGGTCATGCAGAACTGCTCGCCCCACACCGGATCGCGGCACGTGCCGGCGTCATAGTGGCAACGCTCCGGGCTCATGATGCACAGGTCGCACTGCGCCAGTTTGGTCATGCACGGGTAGCAATAGCCCTGACTGAAACTGGTTTTGGTCTTACGCCCACAATGGGTGCAGTGGATCGCCCCCAGGTATTCCAGACGCACCGTCGTGCCGATCATGGGGTTGACCGGCACCTCGACGTCATCCAGACGAAACGCGTATTGCACGTTCGGCCCGTCGAGGCGCGCCGACATTTTGCTGATTGCACCGCGGCCAATCTCGATCAATGGATAGCGTCCGACTTGAACAGGATGTTCGGCACTTCGATCGACTTCGACGCACACTCTTGCGGGCCCATGTAACCGGTGCGCTGGTCTTCAGGCAGGTTCTGGATTTCCCAGGCGATCATCGCCTGCAACGACAGCTCGCGCTGCTCGGCGGTGAGCTTGCCACCGTCGGACCACTTACCGATTTCCACGGCCAGTTTCAGGCTCTCGTAGATGTCCGGGGTGATGTTTTTGATCATTTCGGCAAAAGACGACATGTTTGAACACTCTCCAATGAATGTCGCTAGTTTAACGGCGCTGAAGCGGCAAGACACTGCCGGGCATCAGGTCAGCGAGCGGAGCGCCGGGCGCAAGGCCCGGCGTCCTAGAACTCCCTTGAAAGTTTTACCTGGGTCAGTTCTTTCTCCAGCGCACGGCGGAAAATCTGCGGTGCGGTGAAGGTATACAGCGCGAAGGCCAGCCACACCCAGTCAATCACCTCGGCAGCCCCGGGGTAGCCTTGGGCGGTGACGGTGATCACGGTGACGCGATAAACCACAAACATCGCCAGCAACAGAATGATCGCGCCAGTCGCACTGCGCTCGGTCATCCAGCTGTTGAACCGCCACCAGAAACCCATGAACACATTGCTGCGCGCCTTGACGGCGGTCAGCAGGCTCAGCGCCGAGACATTGCTGGCGTTTTCCTGCAGGGCCCAGATCGCGTGTTCGCGCGCACCGTTGATATCACCCTGGCGCAGCAGCAAACGACCAAGCACCACCACGGCCCCGGCATGCCCGGGATCAGCCTGCAGCGCCTGGCGGGCAAAACTTTCCGCCTGCTGCCAATGACCACAGGCCTGATGATATTCAGCCATCGCCACCAGGTTGGCCGGATCGTCAGGTTGCAGCTCGAGCGCTTTTTCCAGCAGTGGCTGACTCTGCGCCAGGCGTCCGGTCAGTTGAAACAGGTCGGCGAGGCTGCGGTAGTAGCGCGGCTCCGTCGGCTCCATGTCGAGCAGTTGCAGCAAGTGCTGTTCGGCGGTCTTGAATTGCCGCGCGGCCATGTCGATGTGCGCGGCGGCGTAATGCGCCAACGGCAAGGCCGGGTCCATCGCCAGCGCCATCGAGGCTTCGTGACGCCCGGCATGCAGACGACGCATGTTGAGCAGACACAGCGCCAGCAAGGCGTGGGCTTCGGCACATTCCGGGTCATCGGCCAGCAGTTGTCGCAGACTGTCGATGGCGCCGTCATTGTGGCCGGACTGCAAACGCTGATAGGCCACTTGCAACAGATAGGAGGTATTCATCAGCTCACCACCAGGTACCAAAGGGTCGCCGGCACCAGCGTGACCACGATCCCTTTGAGCAGGAAGGCGCCGGCGAGCGCGACCAGCGGCGCGAAGCGATTGAGCACGCCGCCATAATATTGGTACAGCTCGATGGTCGAGTTCTGCAGGGTGTACAGCACGTAACCGACGCTGAGTTTCCACACCACCAGCACCAGCAAGGCGTACTGGATCTGTGCCTGAGTGCTCAGGTAGCCGTTGTTCAACAAGCTGATCAAGGCCAGACCAATGAGCACGCTGCCCACGGCACCGACACCGACCCAGATCCACTCACGCTTGCGCGTCGGGCTGCCCACCGCCACCGAGTTGAGCACGAACCACGGTAAACCCAACCACAGTCCGCCCATCATCAGCGCCAGCAACGGCCAGAACGGCGACACCGCAAACCGCGCCAGGCCGCCCGGACGCGGCTCGTCTTCAATGCGGTAAATATTCTGGGTACCCATCAGCGTCCCTTGCCATGTTTGTCGAGGAAGGCCAGCACTTCATCGTACTGATTGCCTTCATTGGCATAGCGCGCGTAGTTGCGCGCGGTGGTCAGCCATTCCAGCGTCGTCGCGCGGACTTCTTTCAAGGCCTGCTTGAAGTGACGGTCGCAGATCGGCTGCTCGGCGCCTTCGCTGATCGATGCTTCGATGGCTTCATCGGCAGCGGTTTCCACCAGCTCACTGAGGTCGGCACCGGAGAAGCCCGAAGTGTGTTTGGCGAGGAACGCGAAATCGATATCCGCCGCCACCGGACGGCCCTTGACCATCAGTTGCAGCATGTTTTCACGGGCGGCACGATCCGGTGGCGGCACGAACAGCACGCGGTCGAAGCGGCCGGGACGGCGGAACGCCGAATCCACCGACCACGGCACGTTGGTCGCGGCGAGGATCAGTACGCCGTGATTGTCATGGGTGAAACCGTCCATTTCCGAAAGGAACTGGCTGACCAGTTTCGACGACGTCGACTCACGGGTATTCGAGCGTTTGCCGCCCAGCGCCTCGACTTCATCGAAGAACATCACCGCCGGAGCCTGCGCCCGTGCCTGCTCGAACAAGGCGTGCAGCTTGCGCTCGGATTCGCCGATGTACATGTCCAGCACATCGGAAATCGCCACGTTGAAGAATTTCGCCTTGCACTCGCCGGCCGTCGCTCGCGCCAGCAGAGTCTTGCCGCAACCCGGTGGCCCGTAGAGCAGCACACCGCCACCGACGCGCTTGCGAAAGCGCTCGAACAGCCCGGGTTTCTGATACGGCAGGATGATCTTTTTATGGATGGTCTTCTTCAGATCGTCCAGACCACCGATGTCGTTGAAGGTCACGGTCTCGCTGTCGGGCACCAGCAGGCGGCGCACTTCCGCCTGGTCGGTGTCATCGTTGGAGATCACGCGCAACTTCGGGCGACCTTCGCCGGCGGCGAAATCCACCACCGACACGTTCAAGCGACGCCACAGCGCCATGTCTTCCAGCGCCGGGTTGGCACTGATGGCCGCGCGGTATTCGACCAGCGCTTCCTTGAGGCGGTCAAGGTCGGCCAGTGCGCGTGCGCGCAGCAGTTGCAGCGAGGCGCCCTCACCGTCCGCCAGGCTCAGGGCCTTATCAGCCTGGCCGGCGGCCAGGTACAACTGGGCGGCGATCGGCTTCAGTGCCTCGGCGTCCGGCAGTTGGTGCAGGTCGGCCGGCACCAGCTTGAGGCCGCGCTCGTGGTCACCGCGCTCAAGGCAGGCCTTGAGCACCAGCGTGAGCAGCGCGACGTTTCCCGGCGAGGCGCGCAAGGCGGCCTCGAGTTGATCCAGCGTCGTGTCATCCATGGTGAATCCTTGTGACAGCCAGTTGCGAATTGAAATAGCAGAACGAGCAGGCCGCGATCATTGCAGCACCTCCGGCCGCTCGACATCGACCCAGACAAATTTAAGCGGATCCAGACGGGTTTCCTGATCCAGACGGTAGGCGACGAGTTTGCCGTAGAGCACCGCGCTGTAATCCAGGCACGCGAGGTTCGGGCGGATCGGCGCCGGTTTGCCGCTGCGCCAGTAGTGGCCGACGAACAGCAAAGGCTCGTCGACGCCGTAGCGCAGCAGGGAATTCTTTTCGGTGGAGGTCAGCGGCGTCTGCGCCACTGGCTCCGGCAAGGCATCGGGCTGAAAGACGATGTCGCCGTAGGTTTTCGGATCGTCTTCCCAGAACTTGGTGCGGAAGAACGAACGCACCAGACCGTCGCCGCTGGTCATGGTCAGACCATCGGGCAGACGCATGTCGGTGCCGCGCAGCAGGCGATCGAACACCGTGCAGGCAAAGCTGTCCGGCACGGCCGAGGCCTGGAGAAAGTGTTCGTCGATGCAGCCATTGGGGAACAGCGCGCGCAACGGCTCGATCAGGCCGGCATCCCAACAGGCGTGGACAACGCGGAATCGTCCGGCGTCGACAAACAGCGGCAGCTCGTAGAACCAGCGCTGGAAATCGTGCCAGTCACCGGGGTGGCCTTCGAACTGGGTCAGGGTTTCGTGCAGCAGACGCGCATGGCGTGGCGTGTGCTCGCGGACGAACTGCTTGCCACTGCCCGGCAGCGCCGGGGTGCTCCAGCCGAGGGCGTTGAATTCGTGGTTGCCCATGATGCACAAGGCCTGACCGGCCTCGACCATGTCGTGGACGATGTGCAGTGCCTCGCGAATCCGCGGGCCACGGTCGATGATGTCGCCGACGAACACGGCCATGCGCGATGGATGCCGCCAGACCCCGCCCTGCTTGTGATAACCGAGTCGGTCAAGCAAGTGTTCGAGGGTCAGGGCGCATCCGTGCACGTCACCAATCAGGTCATAACTGCGCGCGGGATCGAGCATCAGTCGCCTCCACCACCCAACTTGCTGCCCCAGCCGAGCTTGGTGCGGCAGACTTCGTAGTAGTTGTGGTCGAGCGGGTGAATCAGCCGCAGCTTCTGCGCTTTTTTGCTGACGGTGATGGTGTCGCCCGGTGCGCAGGTGAAGTGGTTCTGGCCGTCGCAGGACACCTGCGGGTAGATCTGCATATCTTTGGACACGACGATTTTCAGCTCACTGTTGCCATCGACCACAATCGGCCGTCCCGACAAGGTATGGGGGTACATCGGCACAATCACAATAGCGTCGAGCTTGGGATGCATGATCGGCCCGCCGGCAGACAGCGCGTAGGCGGTGGAACCGGTCGGGGTCGCGACGATCAGGCCGTCGGCCTTCTGGCTGCAGACGAACTGGCCGTCGATGTACAGCTCGAACTCGATCATCCGCGTCGATTTGCCCGGGTGCAGCACCACATCGTTGAGCGCATCGCCCTGACCGATGGCCTCGCCATGGCGGCGGACTTCGGCTTGCAGCAGGAAGCGGTTTTCCACCAGATAGTGGCCGTCGAGCACTTCGGCGACTTTGACTTCCAGCTCGTCCGGGCGAATGTCGGTCAGAAACCCCAGGCTGCCCCGGTTGATCCCGAGCACCGGAATATTGTGCCGCGCCAGCGCCCGCGCGGCGCCAAGCAGGCTGCCGTCACCGCCGACGACGATGACCATGTCGCAGACTTCGCCGAGCATCTTGCGTGACGAGGTTTGCAAGCCGTGGCCGGGCAGGACTTCAGCGATGGTGTCTTCGAGAATCACATGCAGGTGACGATCGAGCAGAAACCGTTTCAGTCGGCGGACGGTATCCAGCACCTGGGAACTGCCCAGGCGACCGATGATGCCGATATTACGAAATTGCTCCATGGGACCTCTGCGGACAATCGAAAACGCGAAAAGCACGATTATGGGCGAAAGCCTGCGATAGACAAAATCCTTTCAGCCTCAGGGGTGCGCGCGTGTTTAAGGCTATGCTCGCAAGATGATCCTATTTCCCGACTTGCTGCAGCTGCCCCACCAATTACGCCATCCGGAAGTGCGTGATCTGGCGTGGGTGATCCTCGCCCCGCCAATGCTCGCGGCCACACCATGGCCACAGCGCCACCCGCTGGCCGGCAGCGACTGGGTGGCTGATCCCGAGCGGCTGGAACGCTGGTTGCGTCAGCTCGACCGCGACAGTTATGGCTTGCTGCACTGGTTGTCGCAGGCACGCACGCGGCGGCTGGGCTTGTATTACGAGCGCTTGTGGCAATTTGCCGTTCAGCAGGCGCCGGGGATCGAGTTGATTGCCGCCAACCTGCCGATCCGGCGCGAGGGGCATACCCTCGGCGAACTGGACATGCTGCTGCGCGACCGCGACGGCGTGCATCACCTGGAACTGGCGATCAAGCTCTACCTCGGCCCGCAAAACGGCAACGGGCGCGATCCGGCGCAATGGCTGGGGCCGGGTTGTCATGATCGGCTGGATCGCAAACTGGCGCACCTGGCCGAGCATCAACTGCCGATTTCCGCGCGCCCGGAAAGCCGTGAAGTGCTGGCGGCACTGGACATCGAAGTGTTCAGCGCGCAGCTGTGGCTGGGCGGTTATCTGCTGTATCCGTGGCCTGGCCAGGCCGAGTCACCGGTTGGCGCGCATCCACAGCATTTGCGCGGCAGTTGGTTGCATCAGAAGGACTGGCCGGCGTTCGTGGCGCAGCGCCCGGCTGGACGCTGGCAACCCCTGCCCCGCCATGCCTGGCTGGCGCCGGCGCATTATCCGGCGGATCAGACCTGGACTGCGGAGCATTTGCGAATGTGGCTGGAGGATCTTGAGCCGCTGGCGCCGGCGCAACTGATGGTGCGCCTGATTGAAAATGCGCGTGGGGAATGGGAAGAGGCGGAGCGCTTGTTTCTGGTCTCGGACCTTTGGCCGAACGTTCCCGGCCAGGCCTGAGTTTTGGGGCGTTTGTACCGGCCCCATCGCGAGCAGGCTCACTCCTACAGGGGAACGCATTCCAATGTAGGAGTGAGCCTGCTCGCGATGGGGCCCACTCGGTCTACAGGGAAAGCCGCACAGCCAAAGCCGCCAACGTCACCAACAACACCGGCACCGTCAACACGATCCCGACCCTGAAGTAATACCCCCAGCCAATGTGGATGCCCTTGCGCTCCAGCACATGCAGCCACAACAACGTCGCCAGACTGCCAATCGGCGTAATCTTCGGCCCCAGGTCGCTGCCGATCACGTTGGCGTAGATCATCGCCTCCTTGATCACCCCGCTCGCCTGACTGGCATCAATCGACAGCAAACCGATCAGCACCGTCGGCAAGTTGTTCATGATCGACGACAGCAACGCGGTCAGCACCCCGGTGCCCATTGCCGCGCCCCACACACCGTGACCTGCGAAAACATCCAGCCAACCGGCCAGATACCCGGTCAGCCCGGCATTGCGCAGGCCGTAGACCACCAGGTACATGCCCAGCGAGAAAATGACGATCTGCCACGGCGCCTCTTTCATCGCTTTGCGCGTGGAAATCTTGTGACCACGCGCGGCAATGCCCAGCAGCAGCGCGGCGCACACGGCAGAAATCGCGCTGATGGGAATGCCCAACGGCTCCAGCGCGAAACAGCCGATCAACAGAATCGCCAGAACCGCCCAGCCGGCATAGAACGTGGCCTTGTCGTGGATCGCGGTTTCAGGATGTTCGAGTTGCTCGGGGTCGTACGCCTTGGGAATATCGCGACGGAAAAACCACAGCAACATGCCCAGCGTCGCCGCCACGCTGACGAAGTTCACCGGCACCATCACCGCCGCGTAGCGGTTGAAGCCGATGTGAAAGAAGTCTGCGGAAACAATGTTGACCAGATTGGACACCACCAGCGGCAGGCTCGCGGTGTCGGCAATGAACCCGGCGCCCATGACGAACGCCAACGTCGCCGCAGGGGAAAAGCGCAGCGCCAGCAGCATCGAAATCACGATCGGCGTAAGGATCAGCGCCGCACCGTCATTGGCGAACAACGCCGACACCAGCGCACCGAGCAGCACCATGAAGGCAAACAGCTTGCGCCCGCTGCCACGCCCCCATCGCGCCACATGCAACGCGGCCCAGTTGAAAAACCCGGCCTCGTCGAGCAGCAGACTGATGATGATCAGCGCGACGAAGGTGCCGGTGGCATTCCAGATGATCTGCCACACCAGCGGGATATCGCTCAGGTGCACGACGCCGAAGATCAACGCCAGCACGGCGCCAAGCGTCGCGCTCCAGCCGACGCCGAGGCCTTTGGGTTGCCAGATGACAAGGGTAATGGTCAGCAGGAAAATCAGTGACGCAGCCAGCATCCGCAACAGCCTTGTTCAATAGAAAATTTTGAGAAACGGCAGGATACCTGTGGTGAGGGGATTTATCCCCGATGGGTTGCGAAGCAGCCCCCTGCGCCATTCAGTCAAACCGTGCTCGCAGGTTTTGCGACTGCTGCGCAGCCGATCGGGGATAAATCCCCTCACCACAAGGAATTCACCAATGTGCATGGATTATTTTTTGTGTTGCTCGACGAATTGTCCGTAAGCATTGATAAAGCTTTGCAGGAAAGGTTTCACCGTCTCGCTCAACTTGCCTGATTCATCGAACGCCGAGCCCGCGCCGCCCAGATAGGCCTCCGGCTGCTGCATGCACGGCACATTGAGGAACACGAACGACTGGCGCAGATGCTGATTTGCCCCGAAACCCCCAATGGCGCCAGGCGATACACTGATCACCGCCCCCGGTTTGCCACTCCAGACGGCCTTGCCATACGGCCGCGAGCCAACGTCGATCGCGTTCTTCAACGGCGCCGGCACCGAACGGTTGTACTCAGGCGTCACAAACAGCACCGCGTCGGATGAACCCACTTTTTGCCGGAAAGTACTGTAGGCTGCCGGCGGTGAATCGCCGTCGATGTCTTCGTTATACAGCGGCAGATCGCCAATCTCGACGATCTCCAGCTTGAGGTTGGCCGGTGCCAGCTCCGCCAGTGCCAGGGCGACCTTGCGATTGATCGACGCTTTGCGCAGGCTACCGACTACTACGGCGACGTTGTAGACATTGCTCATGGAAGACTCTCGACTGTCCGTGGGAAGGAGCCTGTAGTTATAGATGATTCAATGACGACTCCACCAGTCGACGAGGGAAATTCCCGCGTCCGGATTATTTTTTTCCTGTAGGAAAACTTACCGCGCTTGATGACGGTCTACCAAGCCGCAAATCAAGCGTTTTATCTCCAGAGGTTCTAAGCAGATGGCAGCAGTACTCGTCGGTCAGTTCCATGCAAGAGATGCGGAAGGCCGCGTTTATTCCGTGCATGAATTCCAGGAATCCACCCCGTCGGTCGACGGTCTCACTGGCTCGGAGCCGATTTACAAACTGGCCATTGGCGATCGCATCAAAAAGATCGATGACCAGACGTTCGAACTGGTTCAGTCGGGCATCACCCTGATTCGCGAACCTGAGCCAACCGTCGCTTCATAACTGGCCGTTATGAGCAGAAGTCATATGCGCAGACTTGGGGTAGGATTCAGCCACTGACCCCACCTGCTGAACATGGACTTCACGCATGCGTTTACGTCATATCGAAGTGATTCAGGCGCTCTTGCAGACCGGTCACCTGGGCACTGCCGCCGAATGGCTGCAGTTGCCAGTGACCGAGGTTGAAGAGCGTTTGCGCGAAGCCGAGAGTCAGCTGGGGTTCATGCTGTTCGCCAGCGTTCGCGGACGCCTGCAGTCAACGCCCGAAGCGCGGGCGTTGCAGGTCGAGATCGCCCACGTGTATGAGGCGCTGGAGCCCGTCCAGCGTCTGGCCAGCAGCCTCAAGCAATACCTCGCCCCGCCCCTGCGCATCATCGGCACCCCGCCGCTGGCGCAACAACTGTTACCGCAAAGCCTGGCCGCCCTGCGCCGACGCCTGCCCGATGCACCGTGCAGTCTGCTGAGCGCGCCCACCCGCGACATCGTCCGCAGCCTGCTGCTGCGCGAAAGTGACCTGGGCCTGAGCCTGCACGATCCCGAGCATCCCGATATCGATTGTCAGCCGCTGGCCCAAGGCAAGCTGCAACTGCTCGCGCCCCACGGCTGGCTGCAACCGAAACAGAAATACATTTCCCTGCAGGATCTCGCCGGCCAGGCCATGGTCGGCCTCGAAGGCCAGGACCCGTTGAACCCGGCGCTGGAAAACAAACTCCAGGCGCTGCGCCCGTCGCCGAGCATCCAGACCCGCGTGCAAACTCATCA
The DNA here is from genome assembly GCF_000282515.1 of Pseudomonas sp. GM80. Taxonomy (GTDB): domain Bacteria; phylum Pseudomonadota; class Gammaproteobacteria; order Pseudomonadales; family Pseudomonadaceae; genus Aquipseudomonas. The sequence continues at coordinate 3,245 of NZ_AKJD01000052.1, read as the reverse complement.
AATGATGCGCAGCATGGTCGAGGCCGGCGAAGGCCTGGCCATCGTCGACCCGTTCACCGCACTGGGCGCGCGTGCCGCCGGACTTGACGTGTGCCCGCTGTCGCCAGCCGTGCCGATCAGCCTCTATGCCCTGACCTTCAAGCACGCCGCGCCGTCATCAGCGATTCAGACGTTGCTGGCGATCATCACGGAACAAGCCGAGGCGATGCTGTCGAGCTGAGCGAATTTTCCAACGGGTTATCAAACAGGCGATACCAGAACAACGCCACCTCGGCGGTGTTCGGGTCGATGCCGCGATAGCGCAACTGGTCGACCCCGCCAATCACATAACCGCAGCGCTCATATAACCGACAGGCCCCGAGGTTGTTGTTCTGGGTTTCGAGCATGATCCCCGGCAGCTTCTTCTTGCGACTCCAGAATTGCGCGACATCGAGCAATGCCTTGGCCACGCCGTGACGGCGGGCCGGCGCATGCACCGCCAGTTCGTCGATGTGGGCAAAGCCGTTCCAATTGGTACTGATCACCAGATGGCCGACCGGCTCGTCATCCAGATAGGCCATGAAAATGGCGCTGTCGGTGGCGTTGTGGAAGCTGCTGAATTCTTCGGGATCAATGCCGTAGCACTTGCGGTACGGCACGATCGACGTGACCCGCCATTGCTCGACCGGCATGCCGATCACCGCCTCACCGTAGGCGCCGACCTCGAAACTGAAGTCGCTGCCCCAGATATACGGCGCAAAACCTTCATCGGCGACCCGCACCGACAACCCTGGGTATTTCGGATTCATGACCGGTTGCATACTGGGAAAAGTCCTCATTCCTTGACGCAATCGACGGTGTAGTGCCGTCCATTGCCTTCGTCTTCGTGCTGCAATCCATGCACATCCGCGACAAAACCGGGGAAGCTGCTATCGAACGTGCGAGCAAATTTCAGGTAATCGATGATCGAGCGGGTCGCCTCGGTAAAGCGTTCGCCGGGCATGATCAAGGGGATGCCCGGCGGGTACGGTACCAGCATCACGGCGGCGATCCGCCCTTCCAGTTCATCGATGGGCACCGCTTCGACTTCGCCACGCACCAAGTGGTCGTAGGCGTGGGCCGGCTTCATGGCGATCTCGGGCAGCACGGTATACATGCGCTTGAGGTGTTTGGCCGTGGCATTGCTGCGGTAGCAGGCGTGCAACTGATCACAGAGGTCGCGCAGGCCCATGCCGCGATAGCGCGCAGTGTCTTCTTGCGCCACGCACGGCAGGCAAGTGTCGAGACGGACGTTGGCGTCGTAACTGCGCTTGAACTCCAGCAGCTCGGTGAGCAACGTGCTCCACTTGCCTTTAGTGATGCCCATGGAGAACAACACCAGAAACGAATACAGGCCGGTCTTTTCGACCACCAGTCCGCGCTCCCAGAGGAATTTGCTGACCACCGCCGCCGGAATGCCCTTCTCGCTCAGCGCGCCACCGGCATTCAGCCCCGGCATCACCAGCGTGACCTTGATCGGGTCGAGCAACACGTAGTCGTCGCTGACCTCGCCGAAACCGTGCCAGTCGGCCTCCGGTTTCAACAGCCAGTCCTCAGTCTGTACTCGATCAATGCCTTCAACACCCGGCGGCTGCCAGATCGAGAACCACCAGTCATCGGCGGCAATGTGCTGGCGCAGATTGGCCAGCGCACGACGGAAGCTCAGCGCTTCGTCAAAGGTTTCCTGCAACAGCGAACGCCCGGCCGGTCCTTCCATCATGGCCGAGGCCACGTCCAGCGAGGCGATGATGCTGTACTGCGGCGACGTCGAAATGTGCATCATGAACGCTTCGTTGAAGCGGTCACGATCCAGCTGTCGCGCGCCGCCATCCTGCACGTGAATCATTGAGGCCTGGCTGAACGCCGCGAGCAGTTTGTGCGTGGAATGGGTGGTGAACACCAGCGGACTGTCTTCGCCGCGCGAGGTGGCCATGCCGTAGCGCCCGGCGAAAAACTCATGAAACGCCGCGTAGGCGTACCAGGCCTCATCGAAATGCAGCACTTCGACGCTGTTGCCGAGGCTTTGCTTGATCAGCTCGGCGTTGTAGCAGAGGCCGTCGTAGGTCGAGTTGGTGACCACCGCGAGCTTGACCTTCGGCGCACGGCCCTTGGTCAGCGGACTCGCGTCGATCTTGGCCTGGATCGATTCACGGCTGAATTCGCTCAGCGGAATCGGTCCGATGATCCCCAGTTCATTGCGCTCCGGGCACAGGTACAACGGGATCGCGCCGGTCATGATGATCGCGTGCAACACTGACTTGTGGCAGTTGCGATCGACCAGCACCAGATCGTCGCGCGCGACCATCGAGTGCCAGACGATCTTGTTGGCGGTCGAGGTGCCATTGATCACGAAAAAGGTGTGATCGGCGCCGAAATTACGCGCCGCACGCGCCTCAGCTTCGGCGAGTGGCCCGGTGTGATCGAGCAGTGAGCCGAGTTCCGGCACCGAGACCGACAAGTCCGAACGCAGGGTGTTCTCACCGAAGAACTGATGGAACGCCTGCCCCACCGGACTCTTGTGATAAGCCACGCCGCCGCCATGGCCCGGTGTATGCCAGGAATAATTGGAGTCGGCGGTGTGCTGCACCAGCGCTTTGAAAAACGGCGGCAGCAAGCCATCCAGGTACTTGCGCGCCGCTCGCGCGACCTGCCGGGCGAGGAATGGCACGGTGTCTTCGAACAGGTAGAGAATGCCGCGCAATTGATTGAGTTCGGCCATGGCATCGGCCGGGGCGTTTTCCAGGGTGACCTGCTCGCCCAAGGCAAAGATCGGCAGATCCGGGGCACGCACCCGCGCCAGGCCGATCAGTTCGGCCATGTTCTGCAAGAGATGGGAGTTGGTGCTGGCGTCCTCGGCGGCAATCAACATGCACGCGAGGCCATGATGGGTCGACGCGACCAACCGCCCTTCGGCGTAGTCGGTGGCCGAGACGATACTGAAACCTTCCTGCTCCAACTCCCGGGCGATGCCACGGATACGGTCACCGGCGACCGTGTCGGTCTTGATGTCGCGGTGGACGATCAGCACCGGAAATTTCAAATCTTTGTACATGGGGCTCAGTGTCCTGAGGCGGCAGGTTTGCGGCTGCCAATGCACTCAGGGTAGAGGGTTGCAGCGAATGTGGCGAGGGTGGCCAGTTGTCAGTATTTCCAGAAACAAAAAGATCGCAGCCTTCGGCAGCTCCTACATTGGAATGTGATCCCCTGTAGGAGCTGCCGCAGGCTGC
>NZ_AKJD01000051.1 GCF_000282515.1 Pseudomonas sp. GM80 | reverse complement strand
TTGGGGTTTTGTTTTGCCCGCAAGAAAAGTTTTTCAACTGCGATCAGCGAACAAATTTGCACAGTTATTTTCAAACCAGAACACTAGAATAGCCCCACCTTATTCGGAGCCAGAGCCTTTATGTCAGAGTCGGTTGACGCCCCCGGGCTGTCAGATTTACCGCTGGAAGACTTGGTGGCCTGTCACGAGTGCGACCTGCTGATGCGCAAGCCAACGCTTGCCCACGGCGAGAAAGCCCTCTGCCCACGCTGCGGTTACGAACTGTACGCTCACCGTCATAACGTGGTGCAGCGCAGCCTTGCCTTGGTGATTGCAGCGTTATTGTTGTACATCCCGGCAAACTTTTTGCCCATCATGCAGCTCAATATCCTCGGACAGTCTTCGCAGGATACGGTCTGGAGTGGCGTTCTCGGCCTGTTCAACACCGACATGCAGGGCGTTTCGATTGTCGTATTCCTGTGCAGCATGGCCATACCGCTGCTCAAGTTGCTGTGTCAGCTGTTCGTTTTACTGACGATTCGTTTCAACTTCGGCCGTAGCTACGGTCTGCTGCTCTATCGCATTTACCACCACCTCAAAGACTGGGGAATGCTCGAGGTTTACCTCATGGGCGTACTGGTGGCGATCGTCAAACTGGCGGACATGGCGGCGATTACTGTAGGCCTCGGGCTGGCGTGTTTTATCGGACTGTTGTTGGTACAGGTCTGGTTGGAAGTGGTGATGTCACCGCATCAGATCTGGCAGGCGTTATCAGGAGAAGACGCGCATGCGGGCGATTGATGCGGGCATTCTGGTCTGTACCGAATGTCATGAGTTAAACAGGCGGGAAGCGGACACCGACGAGCAAACCTGTACCCGCTGCGGTGCCTTGGTTCACGCTCGCCGGCCGAACAGCCTGACCCGCACCTGGGCGCTGCTGATCACGGCCGCGATCATCTATATTCCGGCCAATGTTCTGCCGATCATGACTGTCAGTTCTTTGGGGCAGGGTGATCCGAGCACCATCATGTCCGGGGTGATCCAGTTGGTGCAGCACGGCATGATTCCGATTGCCGCGGTAGTCTTTATCGCCAGTATTCTGGTGCCGACCTTCAAACTGGTCGGCATCGCGCTGTTGCTGTTTTCGGTGCAACGACGCCAGCCGTTGTCGGCGCGTCAGCGCATCTGGATGTACCGCTTCATCGAGTTCATCGGTCGCTGGTCGATGCTCGATATTTTTGTGATCGCCATTCTCGTGGCGGTCGTCAACTTCGGCCGGCTAGCCAGTGTCGAAGCCAATCTTGGCGCCATCGCCTTCGCCAGTGTGGTGATTCTGACGATGCTCGCCGCAGTAACTTTCGATCCCCGACTGATTTGGGATAACACGGAGTCGGACGACGACCATGACTGATTTGCCCGTAGCGAAAACCCGACCGGCCTCGAACTGGTCTGCCATTTGGGTACTGCCTCTGATCGCGCTGATCATCGGTGGCTGGCTCGGCTGGCGTGCCTATTCCGAAACCGGTATCGAGATCCAGGTCCGCTTCGAGAGTGGCGAAGGCATCCAGGCCAACAAGACCGAAGTCATGTACAAAGGCATGTCGGTCGGCAAGGTCAAGACGCTCAAGCTCGATGACGAGGGCAACTCCAAAGGCGTGATCGCCACCGTGGAGATGAACAAGGACGTCGAGCAATATCTTAAGACCAGCACGCGCTTCTGGCTGGTCAAACCGAGCGTGACTCTGGCCGGTATCACCGGACTGGAAACCCTGGTTTCGGGTAACTACGTCGCCATCAGTCCTGGTGAAGGCGAGCCGACTCGCAAGTTCAAGGCGCTTTCCGAAGAGCCGCCGCTGTCCGACGCCAAGCCTGGCCTGCACCTGACCATCAAGGCTGATCGACTCGGTTCACTGAGCCGCGGCAGCCCGGTGTTCTACAAACAGATCAAGGTCGGCCAGGTCAAAAGTTACCTGCTCTCGGAAGACCAAAGCACCGTTGAACTGAAAGTCTTCATCGAACCGACCTACGCCAAACTGGTGCGCAAACACACGCGTTTCTGGAACGCCAGCGGCATCAGCATCGACGCTAACCTGTCCGGGGTAAAAGTGCGCAGCGAGTCGCTCGCCAGTATTGTCGCTGGTGGTATCGCCTTCGCCACACCGGAAAACCGCAAGGACAGTCCACCGACCGATCCAAGCCTGCCGTTCCGTCTCTACGAGGATTTCGACGCCGCTGCTGCCGGGATTCGCGTAAAGGTCAAACTCAGCGACTTCGAAGGCCTGCAGGCTGGCCGCACGCCGGTGATGTACAAAGGCATTCAGGTCGGCAACCTGAAAGCTTTGAAGGTCGATCCGGATCTGAACAGCGCCACCGCCGAACTGACGCTTGATCCTTTGGCCGAAGATTATCTGGTCGACGGCACGCAGTTCTGGGTGGTCAAACCGTCGATTTCCCTGGCGGGTATCACTGGGCTGGAAGCTCTGGTGAAGGGTAACTACATCGCCGTACGCCCGGGTGACAAAGGCGCTGCACCGAAACGCGAGTTTGAAGCACGGCCGAAAGCGCCGCCACTGGATCTGCGCTCGCCGGGCCTGCACCTGGTGTTGTTCACCGATACCCTTGGCTCGATCGATGTCGGCAGTCCGATCCTGTACAAGCAGGTCAAGGTCGGTTCGGTTCAGAGTTATCAGTTCTCCAAGACGCGCAAGCAGATCATCGTTGGCGTGCACATCGAGAAGGAATACGAAAACCTGGTCAACGCCTCGACGCGTTTCTGGAACGTCAGCGGTGTCACCCTCACTGGTGGTCTGACTGGCGGGATTCAAGTTAAAAGTGAGTCGCTGCAAACCCTGATGGCCGGCGGTATCGCCTTCGAAACGCCGCAAGCCAAGGCGCCGCTGCAGAAGCGCATCCCGCGTTTCCGTCTGTTCGCCAATCATGACGATGCCAGTAAAAAAGGCAGCGTAGTGACGATCAAAGTCGATCGCGCCGACGGCCTCAGCAGTGGCACGCCGGTTCGCTTTAAAGGGCTGGACGTCGGCAAGATTGAAAGCGTCGATCTGACTGATGACCTGCAGTCGGTCATCCTCACCGCGCGCATCACTGAAGTGCCAGAAAAGATCGCGCGAGTTGGTAGTCAGTTCTGGGTGGTCAAGCCTGAGCTCGGCCTGATCAAGACCGAGAATCTGGAAACCCTGGTGACCGGCAAGTACATCGAAGTGCAACCGGCGGCGAAGAATCTTGGCCCACAGAAGAACTTTGTCGCGCTGGCCAATGCGCCGGAAGTGACCAAGCAGGAAGCAGGGTTGAGTCTGGTACTGAGCGCTGCCCGTCGTGGTTCGCTGAAGCCGGGTGTGCCGGTGACTTACCGTGAAATCACCGTGGGTAAGGTGACCGGTTATGAATTGGGCCAGACCGCAGATCGGGTGTTAGTGCACATTCTGATCGAGCCGAAATACGCGCCACTGGTGCGCAGTGGCAGCCGGTTCTGGAACACCAGCGGTGTTGGGTTTGATATCGGGTTATTCAACGGGCTGACAGTGCGAACCGAATCGCTGGAGACGGCGATTCAGGGCGGGATTGCTTTTGCTACGCCGGAGGGTGAGCGCATGGGCAACCCGGCGCGGGCTGAGCAGACTTTCCCGTTGTTCGACAAGTTTGAGGATGAGTGGCTGACGTGGGCGCCGAAGATTTCACTCGGTAAGTAAATCCTGCGGTGTTTGAAGTGGCGCCATCGCGAGCAGGCTCACTCCTACAGGGGAGCGAATTCCAACTGTAGGAGTGAGCCTGCTCGCAATAGGGCCCGTAAAATCAGCACTAATCCCAAGCCATAAAAAAGGGCCGCGATCCCATCAGATCGCGGCCCTTTTTTTGCCTTCAGTTAACGCCGATCAAACCGCATCCAGCGCCGGCTCATCCGCTTCAACATTCACCGTCGCCTTCACCACATCATGGCGACGGATGTACTTCCAGTCCGCCTCATCAATGTAGATACCCGCCGGGCCGCTGCCGCCTTCAAGGTCGATCGCGACACTGGCGCAGACCTGCGGCTTCACACTCGCCAGAATCGGTACGAAGCCCAGTTGCAGGCTGGTTTCCAGCAGTGCGGCCTGGTTCTTCTCATCGATATCCGCCGCCTCGTCGAGGTAGTACGGCAGACGCACGCGGCCGGCCAGATCGCGATCCATCAAGTGCAGCAACAAGTACATGTTGGTCAGCGCCTTGATGGTCATGGTCGTACCGTTGGACGCCGCGCCGTCGATGTCGGTGTGAATCACCGGCTGGCCGTTGACCTTGGTAATCTCGAACGCCAGCTCAAACAGATCCTTGAGACCGAGCTGGTTGTGGTTTGCCGCCACCAACCGCGCCAGATATTCCTTGGCCTCTTCGTTCTTGTTGTCCTGCTCGGCGCTTTGGCTGAGGTCGAACACCGACAGGGTTTCGCCTTCTTCGTACTGACCGGCGCTGTGGATGATCTGATCGATGTGCTTGAGCGCTTCCTTGTTCGGCGCGAGAACGATGCGGAAGCTCTGCAGGTTGGAGACCTGACGCTTGTTGATCTCGCGGTTGAACAGCGCCAGTTGGTGCTCGAGGCTGTCGTAGTCGCTACGGATGTTGCGCAAGGTGCGGGCGATGTCGGTGACCGCTGCACGACGGGCCTTGCCCAGCGTCAGCGCTTCATCGGTACGGTGCGCGTAAGCGTTGATCAGCAGCGACAGACGGCGCTCCATGTCGTCTTCGCTGTCGAACTTGGCCACGCCCTTGAGACGCACTTGCGCGTACAGCGCTTCGATCTGACCGTCAGCGCGCAGCAGACCTTGCCAGCTGTCCTGATAGTCGTTGAGAAGCGGCAGCAGGTTGTCCATCGAATCGTCGACCGGATCCATGAACGGCGTACCGAACGGCAGATCCGCCGGCAACAGCTGACGACGGCGCAGCGCATCGTCGAGCGTGCGTTGCTTGGCTTCCATGTCGGCGATCTGCCGGCCGACCAGTTGCAGCTTGGCCGACAGTTGCTGGACGCGTTCGGTGAAGGCATCGCTGGAACGCTTGAGTTCGTCCTGTGCGCCTTCCATCTGCGCCAGTTGCTCGAGCTTGTCGCTTTCTTCAGCGCTCAAAGTCTGCGTACGGCGGAAATCTTCCAAGGCTTTCTGCGCGTCCAGCACTTGCTGGTACAGCGCTTCGGTCTGGGTCTTGCTCGCGGCGCGGTCGGCAGCAACGGCCTGTTGGGTTTTCAGTTGCTTGAGTTCTTTTTCCAGACGCTCTTTCTGATCGCGCAACGCGGCACGGTCGGCCAGCGCTTGCAGGGCCGGCGGTTCGATATTGGAGATGTCGATGGACAGGCCCGGCACTTCGAAACGCTCGCCCTTGAAGCCATCAAGGATCAGCTCGACCGATTTGACCCACTCGCCATCGTCGTCGAGGGTGATGCCGTGTTCGCCCAGCGGCAGGCTGAACAGTGCGCTGTTGAACAGGCGCATCAGGCGCTCGACGTCCTGTTGCGAGAACTCTTCGCGCAGACGCGCATAGCTGTTGTTGTCGGCGTGATCGAGTTGCAGCTTCACCGACTTCAGGCGTTTTTCCAGATCGCGCAGACGCTCTTCGAGATCTTCGGCACTGAACTGACGCGATTGCGCCAAGGCACCGGCCAGTTCGTCGTGCGCGTCTTTGGCCGCGAGCAACTGTTGCTCCAGCACTTTGACGTCATCGACCAAGGCGAAGCGATTCTTCAACACCGACAATTCGCCGAGCCAACGCTGGATGCCGGAAATTTCCCGCTCCAGACGCATCAGTTCCTGGGTGCCACCGCGCTGATCGTTTTGCAGACTGTCCTGCTCGCCACGGTAGTGGTCGGCCTGAATGGTCAGCTCTTCCTTGCGCGCACTGGCGTAGTCCGACCAGGTGCCGAGCAACGAATCGAGCAGCGGCGACAGCCGATGCAGTTTGCCGCGCAGCACGTCGCGCTGTTTCACGCCGTTGGCCAAGGCTTCAACCAGCGGGCCGGCAGCGACCAGCGAGTTGTAGTCCTGTTCCATACGACGCACGTCGCGGAAGGCTTCTTCGCACGCGGCGATGTAGTCGACGCTGCCCGAACGCAGGCTGTGTTCGAAGGCATCAAGGAACAACTGCTTGAGCTTGGCCGCAGTGATTTCGCGCATGTGCAGCAGGTTGATGAACAGTGCGCGGAAGGTCTTCAGGCTCTGCTCGCTGGTGGAGCGCAGCGGGATCAGGGTCAGATCCAAAGGAATAGACGTGTGACCGCCCACCAGCAAACGACGCAGTTCATCCGGCTTGAGTTCGTAGGCTTTCAGGCCTTCTTTCTCAAGGTTGCTGAACAGCTCTTTCTGGCGCAGGCAGGTGTCGTTCTTCTGGTAATGCGCCAGATCGAGCTTGCCGGCGTAGGCGAAGAACTGGTGACCGAAACCACCGCCCGGGCCGCGCCCGACCACGCCGATCACGTGCGGGCCGTGCGGCAGGTTCACTTCGACAAGGATGTAACTGGTGTCGGAAGCGAAGTAAAAGCGCCGCGATTGTTCGAGGCTGTACTTGCCGAAACTCATGTCCGACATGCGCGCCAGAATCGGGAACTGCAAGGCGTTGATCGACGCCGATTTACCGAGGTTGTTCGCGCCGTAAACCGACAACGGTTCTTCCAGCGGAAACAGGCCGAGGCTGTAACCGGCGGTGTTCAAAAGGGCAAAGCGGCGGATGCCGTAGCGTTCCTGGCTCATGCGTCGGACTCCTGTTCTTCGGCAATGGCGCGGGCCAGTGCGTCTTCTTCGCTCTCTTCATCGAATTCGCTGAGATCGAGCGGATCGTCGGTTTCGAGGAATTTGGCTTCCGCCGCTTCGTCGATCAGCACCGGGGCTGGCAGCGGCAGAACGCTGTGTACGCTGGCTGCCAGATCGCGGTCTTGCTGCACCGACAGGCACACGTCGAGGAAACGGTGCATCGGCGGCAGGAAGCGATACACACCGTTTTCTTCGCCGGCGAAACCCAGTTGAGTCATGCGGCGCATGATCTTTTCTTCGAGTTCTTCAACGGTCTGCACTTCGGCCTGAATGAACAGGTCGCGGTACTTCTCCAGCAACGATGGCAGTTCTTCACGGCCGAGGCTGCCGCCATCGAGCACGGCGATCGGGTCGCGGCCCTGATCGGCCAGGTGCTCGACGAGGATGAAGGTGAACAGCGCCAGACGCTGGGCCGTCTTGTTCACCGCTGCTGCGGCCATGTCCGGTACGAAGTAGTAGAAACCACGGGTGTCGCAGACCAGTTCAAAACCCAACGCCTTGAACAGCGTGCGGTACTGATCCTGGAAGTTCGACAGCTGCGCGTACAGCTCCGGATCACGGCGACTGACGTGGTAACCCTTGAACAGCTCGCGGAAGATCGGCGCGAGTTGCGACAGTTCGGAAAGATCAAGTTGCATTTGAAGTACCTGCAGAGAGGGCGCTCGCAGAATCCTCGGCGGCGCTGTCGCTGGCCGAGAGCAGGGCGAAGGAGCGCAGGCTGACCTGGTGCTCGTGAGTGTGGTATTCGCGGCGTTCCAGACGCTCGCGCTTGAAGCGTTTTTCCCGCGACAGGCGCGAGAACCAGTAGAGCAATTCGTCGGTGGCGCCGTCCGGTTCTTGCTCGAGCAGCCAGGTCATCAGATCCGGCATCGGGAGGGCTTCTTCGCAACGGTCGACCATCTCGCGCACGGTGCGTGGCGCGCGGGGGGCTTCGCCTTTCTGGGTCTTGTGCGCTTTCGGGAAACGCGCCGGTTTCGGCTCGAAACGCGCCAACGCATACACGTAGGCTTCGACCTGACTGGCGCTGCCGAGGAAGGTGCTTTGCGGGCGGGTGAACAGCGGCATCGCCGCTTGGGGCACAGCGTCGATGCCTTTGCGGCGAATCGCTGCCAGAGCGAGCGCGGCACCACGGGTCACGGCGTTGTGCCGGCGCGCTTCTTCACGCAGCGGCAGCAGCAGTTCGCGGGCGTGACGCAACGTCAACTGAGCGCTGGTCTGCATTTCGAGGATGCGCGCGTGGGTGCGCAACAACATGTCGTCATCAACCAAGTGACCGAGGCGCTGTTGCTCGCTGAGCATCTTCAGCAACACGGTTTCGACCTTGCGCACGCCTTGTTCGAAGGCACCGTCGGCGTTCACCAGATCGATCATCGGCTCGACGTATTCGTCCCACGTCGCCAGCACTTCGGCGTAACGCTGACGCAGCGGAATCTGCCGGTCACTGGTCTTGGCGCGTTCGGCCACCGCCACCAGCGCCTGTTCGTCGTTGTCGAGTTTCTTCAGCACGTCACGCACGCGCATGTCGAGCAAACGCAATTGGCGCGCGAGGTCGTGGCCGTCGCGGATGTCGAAGGCGTCCTGGATGTAACCAGCCAGACGCTCGAGGTGGCGCAGATACGCTTCGATTTCCAGGCATAGGCCCAAGCGGTGTTCACGGCGCAAGTACGCGAGGAAGTCGTGAATCTGCGCGTTCAGCTCGAAACGGTTCGGGCTTTTCGCCACCGGAATCAGAATATCGAGGCGAATCCACACGTCGAGCAGGCTGGTGATGTCCTGTGGCGTGCTGTCCAGTTGTTGGGCGGCCAGTTGCGCGCGCAGTTCGTTGAGGCTCAATGTGCCTTGGTCGAAATGCTCGCACAAAGGCTCCAGAAGCGCCCAGTGTTCAGCGAGGGCGCGCAAGACGCGCTTGGGTTCGATCATCGGAATGCCCGGCTGGTTGGCAATGAAAAGCGGCGATTGTACTGCATCATGAAGGAGGCGATTCACTCTCGGGACGGACTGTCGCGTTTCTCCCTGTGGAAGACGTTGATCAAGTCTATCGATCAACAACGGGCGATCTTGAGCGAAGGGCGGTAGAATCAGCCCACTTCAGTTATCCACAAGTGGCCGACCCTTGCTAATCGAGTCCCGCCGCCGCGCCTATTTGAACGCCATGCAGGTGGTCAACTGGCTGCCGCGCACCGAATTGCCTTTCGCCGCGCCGTCGCGGCCCGAGCTGCTGGACATGCCCGAGCCCGAGGTAGAGGCGCAGGTGATGCCCGCGCCTCAGGCTGAAGCGCCCGCGCAGGCTGCTGCGCGTCCGAGCGAACGGCCGAAAATCGAAGTGCCACGCCCTTCGCTGGCCAGCACCCGAACCAACGCCAAACCGGTAGAAGCGGCCGACGACACCCCCGTGGTGGCCAAACCCGCGCCGGTGCCGCCACCGCGTTTCGCTCTGCAATTGCTCCGTGCCGGGCGCTGCCTGCTGTTGGTCGAGTTACCCACAGGCGAACCGTTCCAGAGCCGCGACCCGGCTTATCTGCTGCTCAAAGACATGCTGCGCGCCGCCGGTCTGCCGGATGCACCGCAAATCGTCGGCGAGCCAGTGCGTTGGCCGTGGCTCAATCGCGGCACCATGGATCAGGGCCCGGAGGCGGCGCGCGACTTCGTCCAGGGCTTCCTTTCGGTACAAATGGAAGCCGCACCGTGCGCCTGCCTGTGGCTGATCGGCCTGCCGGCAGTGCGTTTTGCCGGTGAAGCGGACGCTGAAGCATTCAATCGTGAATTGCAGATCGAAGGTCTGGGCTCGGCCTGGGCCATTCCCGGTCTGGAGTTGTTAATGGAAGAGCCACAGCGCAAGGCCGCTGTGTGGCAAGCCATGCGTCGGCTGATGGCGCGCTGGAAAGAATCGAATGAGTGACGCTGTAACCTTCCGCCCGATGATCGAGGCGGATCTGGACGCTGTGCTGAAGATTGAATTCGCCGCTTACAGCCATCCATGGACTCGGGGCATTTTTCTCGACGGCTTGGGCAAATACCAGATCTGGCTGATGTTCGAAGGGCAGCAACAGGTCGGGCATGGCGTGGTGCAGATCATTCTGGATGAGGCGCACCTGCTCAATATCACGGTTAAACCGGAGAATCAGGGGCGAGGCTTGGGGCTGACGTTGCTCGAGCATCTGATGTCGCGGGCGTATGCGGCGCAAGCTCGGGAGTGCTTTCTCGAAGTGCGCGACAGCAATCGCTCGGCGTTCCGCTTGTACGAGCGCTATGGTTTCAACGAAATCGGCCGGCGCCGGGATTATTATCCGGCGGTGGGCGGGCGCGAAGACGCTGTGGTCATGGCCTGCACCCTGGTCGACTGATCCCCTGACTCATTCTGCGGATACAACATCCCCCTGTAGGAGCTGCCGCAGGCTGCGATCTTTTGATCTTGTTCCGGGTCATGCAAAAAAAGATCAAAAGATCGCAGCCTTCGGCAGCTCCTACAGGAAGGCGCGTCTGTTAGCGGTTACCGTCCAGCGGATCGCGCCGCGCCAGCTCCGCTTCATCCAGCCCGTTACCACCGCCGATGTCGTCTTCATCGACCAGGCTCAAGTCCCAATCTGCCGGATTACCTTCACCGGCCTCTTCGGCATCCCGCGCACCGTCTTCATGAATCAGGGTTTCCGGGCTCATGTCATCGTCCGTTGGCTCATGATCGCTGACCGAAGCCCCGGTCATGCCCGCCTCACGCACGCGCTCACTGGGCATCAACTGCTCGCGTTCACGTTCTGGAATCTCATCACCAATCTTCGCGCTCGGCTCGTCTTCATCGAAATCCAGCTCATGCACCGAACCCATGCGGTCTTCGTTATCATCGATGGGCTCCGGTTGCACCGCATCGTAAGGGCGTCGTGAATCAGTCATGGCAAATCCTCATACTGTGGGCCTTACTAAGGTGGACTCACCAGGCACACGAGAATTCCCATGAAATCACTTGCGATGGCGGCGTGACCCCGACGGGCGGTCGACTGTCATACCAGCGCATCTTTCTTGAGGCCTTACAGCATGCACGACTTACAAGACCTGATTGATAACAACGAGCGTTGGGCTGACGCGATCACCAAGGAAGACCCGGATTTTTTCGCCAAGCTGGCGCGCCAGCAAACGCCGGAATACCTGTGGATCGGCTGTTCCGACGCACGTGTGCCGGCCAACGAAATCGTTGGCATGTTGCCCGGCGACCTGTTCGTTCACCGTAACGTTGCCAACGTGGTGCTGCACACCGACCTCAATTGCCTGTCGGTGATTCAGTACGCGGTCGATGTGCTCAAGGTCAAACACATCCTTGTCACCGGCCACTACGGCTGCGGCGGTGTGCGCGCCTCGATGCAGGACCGTCAGTTCGGCCTGATCGACGGCTGGCTGCGGTCGATCCGCGATCTGTACTACGAAAAACGCGAAGAACTGGCCAAGTTGCCGACCGAAGAAGAGCAGGTCGATCGGCTCTGCGAACTCAACGTGGTCCAGCAAGTGGCCAACGTCGCCCACACCAGCATCATCCAGAACGCCTGGCATCGCGGGCAGAGCCTGTCGATCCACGGGTGCATCTATGGCATCAAGGACGGTCGCTGGAAAAGTCTCAACACCACCATCAGTGGTTTCGAGCAGTTGCCGCCGCAATATCGTTTGCGTCCGGTCGGCGCGCCGTAAAACCGCGTCAGCGCCCGCTCGAATGTCGCCAACGCTGTAGAAAGTGCTGACCTTCAAGGGAGGGTGGATCGTCGTAGCCGGTGATCCACCCGCGACAGAGCGACGCTCCGCACGTGCAGGCGAACTGCTGCAGGAGTTTGTCTTCGGTGGCGGCGTAATCCATGGTCAGGCGCTCGCCGCTGTGGATATCTTTCAGCGCCCACAGCCATAACTCGCTCATGTCGAGAAAGACGTTGGGGTCGCAGGAGTGCTCCAGCAGGCCGCAAAAACGCGGGTCGTAAATGTGAATGCCGATCTGCAACTGGCGGGTTTGCCGACACCGATAGGGCAGCAATTGCCCGGACACCCGGCACATCCGACTGATACGCAGAAAATCCCGCCGGGCCACCACTGCTGCGCCATTGCCCGCGTCCGGGTGAACGATTTCGAAATCAAGGCAGGAGGGGAAACCCAGGCGAACAGGCAGTCCGGCGAACGGATAAATCCCTTTTGCATCCCTCGCCTGACTGGCTTGAAAGGCATGGCTGTTCATAACGTTCCTTGT
The DNA here is from genome assembly GCF_000282515.1 of Pseudomonas sp. GM80. GTDB lineage: Bacteria > Pseudomonadota > Gammaproteobacteria > Pseudomonadales > Pseudomonadaceae > Aquipseudomonas. Next base: position 37,752 of record NZ_AKJD01000051.1, on the reverse strand, counting down.
TGTTCGGGTGTTGCGACTCCCGAAGGCTGACGTCCTGTCAGTCCTGCAACACGTTCTGTGGAACCAATCGTCGTGTATGTGCCGAGACGGGTCTACTGTCAGATCTGACAGGCGCGATAGACGCATCCCGCGTCAGCTCTGGCTGACACGGGAATCCCGTCATCGGTTACAGATGCGGTGCTGCAACCGCGGCTTGCGGCAGTGGCGCCTGCAATTGCTTGAGTTGCGCCTTGATTGGCGTCGAGGCGCATTTGGCGGCGGCCTCTGGCTGGCTTAGGTTACGGATCGAGGTGTAGAACAGTTCGCAGGTTTTGCCTTTCTGCGTCACTTGCCAGGTCTGCGTGCAATTGTTGAGCGTGGTCTGCGCATTGCTTGCCGGTCTGGTGCCCATGTCGGCCTGCCAACAGGCGGCGCTCAAGTCCTGACCCATGACCTTGAGGCCGGCCGCATCCGCCTTGGCCGTGTCGCCGTCGTAGCTCGCCGGGTCAGCGGCGTACCAGATGTAGCTCGGGTGGTTGGAGCCCAATACCGGCACTTTCACGCCTGCGCTCGGGCTGATGGTCGCCAGGCCCAGGACATTCACGGTCGGCCCGTATTGCTGCTTGATCCAGTTACGCACCGGCGCACCGAATGCGACCATCGGCAGGGTTGTGCCGGCGGCGTTCTGGCTGAACTGTTGGACCAGCGTGGTCTGATAGTCCTTGAAGTAGTCATAAACACCTTCGAGATCCTTGCCCGCACTGGACGGCGCCGCGATCGGGGCGATGTCGATGATGGTCTGGAAGGCTGGCGTCTGCTCGGCGGGAATGCCGTTGAAAGTGAGCAGCGCTGCCCAGCGATCCGTGGTGTTGGACCGTAAATAATCCTGCGCCTGAGTCAGTGAGTAATCCGGCGGGAAGTGCAGCAACTCAATACTTTTGCGATTTTCCAATGCCATGCCCAGCGGCAGGAACAGGTACCAGCTGTACGCCCACTTGCCGTCGGCGTTGAGTTTGCTGGCGCCGGTATAAGCCAGGTCGCCGGCGTCGAGCAGCGCGGACAGCGGCTTGTCATAGCCCTGCGGCACGCCACTGATTTCAGCGTAGAGCTGGCCGTTATCGTTTTTCACCAGAACCCTGGCGTCGGTGTAGCCGTCGCGCTGCACGCTTTGGCTCAGGTAGTGGGCGACGGTCTGCTCCAGCGACCAGTTGCGAAAGCAGATCACGTTGCAATTGTTGGGATAGGCGAAGAGGCGCGTGACGCGCTCGGTGCTGCCCAGCTTCAAGTCGACATCGGCGTGGGCGGCCGCGCTCAACGTCAGCGCGGCGAGGGTCAGTCCTGCGAGTTTGAACATGCTCAGATCCTTTTCAGCGTGGTTCCCGTCGGTCGGGGGCGGCTCATAGTGGATCAGCCGCGTGGCGCAGAAAAGCGGTCATGCGCAGTTTTTTGCGCCACCTCGCAGGACCCTTTGCTCAGGCCCGGAGCTGCAGGGCGTTGGTCAGATCGCCCATGGGTTTCTGGCCACGAGCGATCATCGCTTCATCGCGCTGCTTGAGACCGTCGAGCGTTTCCAGTTGGAACACCCGGGTGATCAGACGCAGGATCGATGCGGTGTCGTACACCGTGTGATCCACCGTACCTTTGCGGGCAAACGGCGACACCACCAACGCCGGCACCCGTGACCCCGGCCCCCAGCGATCGCCTATGGGCGGCGCGACGTGATCCCACCAGCCGCCGTTTTCGTCGACCGTGACGATCACCACCATGTTTTTCCACTGCGGGCTTTCACGCAAAACCTTCAATGCGCGGACGATATGGCGATCCCCCGAGGCAACGTCGGCGTAACCGGCGTGCATGTTCAGGTTGCCCTGAGGCTTATAGAAACTCACCGCCGGCAGCTTGCCGGCCTCGGCATCGGCGAAGAACTTGTTGCTGGTTGACTCGTCACCCAGACCGGCATCGCGCAGGCGTTTGTCACGCTCGGCGGGGTTTTCCGGGCCTTGCTGTTTGAAGTAGTTGAATGGCTGATGGTGATACTGAAAGTTGGGGATTTTCGGGATGCCGCCGGAATCCTTGAACTGCTCCAGCGTCGCTTGCCACGCACCGGCGTACCACGCCCAATCGACATTCTTCTTCGACAGCTTGTCGCCGATGTGCTCGTGAGTCTGCGGCACCATGACATTGGGCAGATCGGGCTTGGCATACGCCGGGCGTTGCGGGTCGCGAATCCACGTCGGCCAGTAGGGCGGGGCGAGCGTGTTGACGCCAAAACCATCCGGGGTCAATGCACTCGGGCCGAACTGCGGCGGGCCGGTCATGGCGCTGGCTGGGGACTGTTCCAGCGGTTTCAGGCGCGAATCTTTCGGATCGTCGCTGTGCAAGGCAGCGATCTGCGACTTGGCCACCGAATTGGCCGCGTCCGGATAGAACGGCGCGGTGGCGCTGATCAAGTACTGGTGATTGAGGAACGAACCGCCGAAAGCGCCCTGGAAGAAGTTGTCACACAGCACGAATTCCCTGGCGACATCCCACAGGCGCAATGAATAGCGACTCTGGGCGTAATGGCCCATGGTCAAACCGCCGGAGTCCGCCCAGGCGACGAAGCTGTCGTTCTTGCCGCCATTGATCTGCATCTGGTTCTGGTAGAACACGTGCCACAGATCGCGCGTCACCAGGCCGAACGGCAGATCCTCGCCGCTCGGGCCTTTAAGGGCGAACGGCGCGTTGGGCAGGTTTTCCTGAAACTGTGTGGCGCTGGGGTAGGTCACGCCATCGAGGGTTTGCGGGCCGAGCTGCAAGGTGCCGCCCCAGACGGGCGGCAAGGTTTGCAGCAATGAGCCGTCGCGATCACGTTGCTGATAGTCGGCGGGATTGAGCGCCGCCAGCGGCTTTTCGACACCGGGGAAATTACCGAACAGGTTATTGAAACTGCGGTTCTCGGCGTAGATCACAACTACGGTTTTCACCTGCTCGCGCAGGGCCTTGTCCAGCTCGGTCGGGGTTAACGGATGTTCGGCCGGTTTGCCGGGCTGTTCGCCGGTGTTGCCACAGGCCGCCAGCGTCGCGCCGACGCCGAGCACCGCGACACCCCCGAGGAAGCGGCGGCGACTGGTATCGGTGGGATTGTCGGATTCAGGGGAAGGTGCGTCGGTGCCGTCTGTTTCGTCGATCATGTCTCAGCCCGTTTTTGCTTAAATGTTTCAGTATGTTTCGGGCGGACGCTAGCAAGGGTGTGTGACGGTTGGGTTACAAAAGGCGCGGTGTTTGCAGCTCTCAAGCACTGCTAGACTGGCGCTACATTGAATCTGGCATGGGTGAACCATGAAACCTTCCACTGCTCTTGATTTGCAGCGATCAGCCGTTCGCGAGGTTATAGGCCGTTTTCGCGTGGCCAATCCTCGGGTGTTTGGTTCCGCGTTGTTAGGTACGGACATGGAAGGAAGCGATCTTGATTTGTTGGTAGATCCCTTGCCCGGCACTACCCTGTTCGATCTAGGTGGGCTTCAAGTTGAGTTGGAGGACCTGCTGGGTGTCACTGTTGATTTGCTGACTCCAGGAGACCTCCCGCTGAAATTTCGCCAGAAGGTTCTTGATCAGGCCCGTCCCGTATGACCGAAAACCGCCTCAGCGATTACCTTGAGCACATGCGCCAGGCGTCGAGCGATGCGTTGATCTTTGTGTAAGGCCTGAGCAAGGAAGAGTTCGTTGACGATAAGCGAACTCAGCAAGCGGTCATCATGAGTCTGATCATCATTGGCGAGGCCGCGACCAAAATAATGGACCGCTTTCCGGATTTCGTGGCGCAGCATCCAATGATTCCCTGGCGCAATATGCGCGGAATGCGTAACCGGATTGCTCACGGTTACTTCGATATCAACCTGGCTGTAGTGTGGGAAACGGTTCATAGCGCTTTGCCTGAATTACTAGCCTCCTTACCCACCGCGTCAGATTGATTGCACCCGCCCTGAAGCAGGTGCAATCAACTCAAACTACGGCATCACCGGCGGCGTATACGCCAATGTCGTCCCCAGCGCCCACAGCAACAGCAGCACCAGTGGCGTGTGCACCAGCAACTGCACGAACGAGAAGCCGATCAGATCCCGCGCCTTCAACCCAAGCACCCCGAGCAGCGGCAGCATGTAGAACGGGTTGATCAAGTTCGGCAGGGCTTCCGCCGCGTTGTAGATCTGCACCGCCCAGCCGAGGTGGTATTGCAGATCGTTGGCGACCTGCATCACGTACGGCGCTTCGATGATCCACTTGCCGCCGCCCGACGGAATGAAGAAGCCGAGAATCGCCGAATACACGCCCATCAGCAGCGCATAGGTGTCGTGCGAGGCGATGCTGACGAAGAACGTCGAGATGTGATGCGCCAGGGTTTGCGCATCGGTGCCTTTGACCGTGGTCATCAGCGCGGCGATCGAGCCGTACAACGGGAACTGGATCAATACGCCGGTGGTGGTCGGCACCGCACGGGCCACGGCATCGAGGAAGCTGCGCGGACGCCAGTGCAGCAGGGCGCCGAGCATGATGAACAGAAAGTTGTAGGTGTTCAGCCCGGAGATCGCGGTGATCGCCGGTTTGGTCGAAAACTCGTGGAACAGCCATCCCGCCGCCAGCAGCACCAGCACGATGATCAGCAGCGGGCTGTGTTCCAGCCATTCACCCGGACGGGTGCGTGGTTGCAGCGGCGGCAGGTTGAAGGCCGGGTCGATGCCGCAGGCCTTGGCGTCCCGCGCAGAGTTCGGGCCGGGCGCGGTGGCGTAGGCGATGATGATCGAGATCACAATCAGCGCCAGCAGCATGACCCCGGACTGCCAGAGGAAAATGGTTTCGGTGAACGGAATCACCCCGGTGATCGACAGGATCGATGGCGGCAGGCTGCCGGGGTTGGCCTGCAACTGTGCCGCCGACGAGGACAGGCCCAACGCCCATACTGCGCCGAGGCCCAGATACGCTGCGGCACCGGCGGCGCGGTAATCCATTTTCAGATCGGTGCGGCGGGCGAGGGCGCGCACCAGCAAACCGCCGAACACCAGCGACAGGCCCCAGTTGAGCAACGAGGCGACCATCGAGATCAGTGCGACCCAGGCCACGGCGGAGCGGCCGTTCTTGGGGATTCGCGCCAGACGGTCGATCAGTTTTACAGCGGGCGGCGAACTGGCGACGACGTAGCCGCCAATCACCACGAAGGCCATCTGCATGGTGAACGGGATCAGGCTCCAGAAACCGTCACCGAAGGCCATGGCGGCATCGGTGGGCTTGGCGCCCATCGCCAGCGTCGCCAGCGCAACGATGATGACGGCCAACGCGGCGAACACCCAGGAATCGGGAAACCAGCGTTCGGCAAAACTCGAACAACGCAGGGCAAAGCGTGCAGAGCGGCTATCTTCGATATCAACGGCCACAGGAATACCTCGGATTTTTATGGTTATTGTGGTGTTGCGGACGAAACAGCCATTACCTGTGTAGGAGCGAGCCTGCTCGCGATAGCGTCCGTTCATTCAACATGTGAATTGACTGATCTGGCGCCATCGCGAGCAGGCTCACTCCTACAGGGGTTTGACCGTGGGGGTCGCCATGTCTCAACAGTAATTCAACTGCCGACGCTTTGTGAGCAGGTTTTGCAAAACCGGGACTATGGTCTAACGGGTTGTCCATCCGCCCGTTTGCGTAGACCATGGGCGCCTTGGTTTTTTGCCTGATCCAGAGTTCTTTGCCATGACTGCCCAATCCACGGCCAAACCCGCGCCGTTCAGCCGCTCCGACTACAAGACCCTCGGCCTTGCGGCCCTTGGCGGGGCGCTGGAGATCTACGATTTCATCATTTTCGTATTCTTCGCCCTGACCCTCAGCCAACTGTTCTTCCCGCCAGAAATGCCCGAGTGGATGCGTCTGCTGCAAAGCTTCGGCATCTTCGTCACCGGCTATCTGGCTCGGCCGCTGGGCGGGATTCTGATGGCGCATTTCGCCGACAAACTCGGGCGCAAGAAAGTCTTCAGCCTGAGCATCCTGATGATGGCGCTGCCATGCCTGCTGATCGGGATCATGCCGACGTATGCGCAGATCGGCTATTTCGCGCCGTTGCTGTTGCTGGCGCTGCGCATCCTGCAAGGCGCGGCGGTGGGCGGTGAAGTGCCGAGCGCTTGGGTGTTCGTTGCCGAACATGCGCCGACCGGCCATCGCGGTTATGCGTTGGGCTTTCTGCAAGCCGGGCTGACCTTCGGTTACCTGATCGGCGCGCTGACCGCGACGTTCCTGGCACAAGTCTTCACCCCGACGGAAATCCTCGATTACGCCTGGCGTTATCCGTTCCTGCTCGGTGGTGTGTTCGGCGTGATTGGCGTTTACCTGCGTCGCTGGCTGAGCGAAACCCCGGTGTTCATGGCCATGGAAGCGCAACGCGAGGCGCGCGTCGAACTGCCGTTGCGCACGGTGCTGCGTGAGCATCGGCTGGCGATGTTGCCGGCCATGCTGCTGACCTGCGTGCTGACCTCGGCGGTGGTGGTGTTTGTGGTCATCACCCCGACGATGATGCAGAAAACCTTCGGCATGTCCGCCAGCCACACCTTCGCCCTCAGCGCCTTGGGCATCGTCTTTCTGAATATCGGTTGCGTGCTCGCCGGGCTGCTGGTCGACCGCATTGGCGCCTGGCGCACGGTCATGCTCTATAGCCTGTTGCTACCGTTGGGCATTGGCGTGCTCTACGGCTGCCTGATCAGCGGCGGCGACTGGATTGGCATCGCCTACGCCATCGCCGGTCTCGCCTGTGGCGTTGTCGGCGCGGTGCCTTCGGTGATGGTCGGTTTGTTCCCGGCGCGCATTCGTGTGTCGGGCATTTCCTTCACCTACAACATTGCTTACGCCGCCTGGGCCAGTTTCACACCGTTGTTGCTGATCGGTCTGATGCCGTGGAGCCCGTGGATCTGTGTGATTTTCTGCGCGGTGATGGGCGTGGTAGGCATTCTGGCTGCGGCGTATTTCGGCGCGCGGATGCCGCGTACGGGACAGTGTCAGGTGGCGGGCCCGGCCTGATCGTGCGCAGTCGAATTATTTTTGACTGACGGGTCGCAAGGGCGCTTCAGAAAAACTTTCCAAGGCCGATGGTTAGGCTGCATCCCGCTTTCTATCCTGCCCATCGGTACCTTGCCATGTTCAACAAACGCCTGAAGCAAGAGCTGGCCGCTCTTCGTGAAGAACTCTCCAGCCTTGTACAAGTGAAGGAAAGCCTGGAAAGCGAGATGCTGGTGCTGAACCTTGAGCCCGATGGCCGGGTGCAGTCAGTCAACCAGAACTTCCTCAACGAGATGCTCTACAAGAGCCACGACCTCATCGGGCGGGCGATTGAAGACATCGTACCGGTGCATGTGAAGTCCGACGATTTCCATCATCGCTTCAAGAACGCCCTGACCCGCGGCGAGCATTTCGCCGGCGCCATCCGCCTGATGCGCGGCAATGGTGAAGAGGCGTGGCTGCGCTCGATTGTGCAGCCGGTGCGCTCTTCGGATGGGCGGATCAAGCACATCTCGATCTTTGCCAGTGACCTGACCCGCACCATCGAAGCGTCTCGCGAACACGAAAACCTGATCGGCGCGCTGGTGCGTTCCACGGCAGTAATCGAGTTCGATCTCAATGGCAATGTGCTAAACGCCAACGACCGCTTTCTCAACGGCATGGGCTACAGCCTGGCGCAGATCAAGGGCAAACATCACCGCATGTTTTGCACGCCGGAGGAGTACAACAGCGTTGATTACCAGAATTTCTGGCGACGTCTGAACAATGGCGAATTCGTGGCTGAACGGTTCAAGCGAGTCGACAGTCATGGTCGTACGGTCTGGCTGGAAGCGTCCTACAACCCAGTGGTCGATGCCAACGACAAACTGTACAAAGTGGTGAAGTTCGCCACGGTGATCACCGATCAGGTGAACCGCGAACAAGCCGTGGCCGAAGCCGCCAACATTGCCTACAGCACCTCGCAGCAAACCGACAGCACCGCCCAGCGTGGCACCACGGTGGTGACCGAAGCGGTGAACGTGATGCGCGATTTGTCCAGGCACATGCAAACCGCCGGGGAAGGCATCGAAGCGCTGAACGAGCAGTCGCTGGTGATCGGCACCATCGTCAAAACCATCAGCGGGATTGCCGAGCAGACCAACCTGCTGGCGCTCAACGCGGCCATCGAAGCCGCGCGGGCCGGTGAGCAGGGCCGTGGCTTCGCGGTAGTGGCCGATGAAGTACGCCAACTGGCCTCACGTACCAGCCAGGCGACCGACGAGATCGTTGGTGTGGTGCGACAGAATCAGGAAATGGCTCGCAACGCCGTGGCGCTGATGACCGACGGCAAGCTCCAGGCTGAACAAGGCCTGGCGCTGGCGGCAGAGGCGGGCACGGTGATCGTCGAGATTCAGGACGGCGCGCAGAAAGTCGTCAATGCCGTCGGCCAGTTCGCCAACCAACTCACCCACTGAAGCCCCACCCAATCCCTGTAGGAGCTGACGAGTAAAACGAGGCTGCGATCTTTTGATCTTAATGTTGAGGTCCAAGATCAAAAGATCGCAGCGTTCCGCCGCTCCTGCAGGTTTTTCACCAGCATATATTTCGATGCTGGCGCTACAATCGGCTCCTTTTCTCCCCGGAGCAGATCCCCATGAGCGATTCCCACCGCCGCCCGGTTCCCCTCAACAAAGCCTACCGGTTGCTCAACCACGGGCCGACCGTATTGGTCAGTGCCGCCCATGACGGCCAGCGTAATATCATGGCCGCCGCCTGGGCGATGCCGCTGGATTTCGAACCGCCGAAAGTTGCCGTGGTGCTCGATAAAGCGACCTGGACGCGGCAGTTGCTCGAAGCATCGGGCACTTTCGTCCTCAACGTACCGTGCGCACAACAGGCCGATATCGTGCAAACCGTCGGCACCACTTCCGGTCTGGATCTGGTTGGCAATCAGGGCCACGACAAGTTCGAAGCGTATGGCCTGCAAACTTTTGCCGGAGATCTCGTAGACGCGCCGCTGCTCGACGGCTGTGTTGCCTGGCTTGAATGCCGGCTGCTGCCGGAGCCGCACAACCATCAGCAGTACGATCTGTTCCTCGCCGAAGTGATTGCCGCTCACGCCGATGCGCGCGTATTCAGCGAAGGGCGCTGGCATTTCGACGGCCACGATTCACTGCGCACGCTGCACCATGTGGCGGGCGGGCATTTCCTCACCATCGGTGATGCGCTGGATGGCAAAGTGCTGGAGGCGAAACCATCTGTGTGAAATATAAATTAACGTTTTGCAGTAATTAATTATTGTTTTACGATAATTTTATCGTCTATGGTTTGTCTCACATTCATTCTGTGAGGCATCCCATGACTTCCGTTTCTCTCGCGCAATTCAGCCGTCGCATGGCCACGATCACGCTGCTGCTGATCATTCTCATGCTGGTACTCAACGCCGCAGTCTGGTTATTCCCGACGCTGGGCAGCAAGGACGGTCTGGGCCTGGGGTTCGCGTTGAGCGAACGCCAGCTCTCGGACATGACCAGCGCCGCTGCGGTGTTTCCGTGGTGGCAAACCCTGGGCGCCATCGTGCTGTCGAGTATTCCCCTGATCGCACTGGCCTTTGGTTTGAAAGCGCTGCGTCGTCTGTTCCAGTGTTATGCCATGGGTGAGTATTTTTCCACTGAAGCCGCCGGTCATCTGGGCAAGGTCGGGCGCGCCGTGGCCCTTTGGGTACTGCTGGATTTTCTCTGCGAGCCAATGCTCAGTCTGTGGGTTACGCAAAACGCACCGGTCGGCGAGCGAATGGTGACCTTGAGCGTCACGGCTTCCACCTTCGTCGCGCTGTTCATGGCCGGCTGCATTTCGATCATTGCGCGCATCCTGTCGCAAGCCAGCGAAGTGGATTCCGAAAACCGTACTTTTATTTGAGATCGCCATGTCTATCGTGATTCAGCTGGATGTGATGCTCGCCTTGCGCAAAGTCAAATCGAAGGATTTGGCCGCAGCCATCGGCATCACCGAGGCCAATCTGTCGTTGCTCAAGCAGGGCAAGGTCAAGGGCCTGCGTCTGGCAACTCTGGACGCCATCTGTGAATACCTGAACTGCCAACCCGGCGACCTTTTGATACGCGTGCCGGATGGCGAACCTGCTGTTTAAAAGCAGTGTTCAACCCATGGCAAAACGCTGTGGGATGCTGCAAGGTATGGGGCATTGTCGAATCAATCAGGCACATGCCCCATGGATCTCTCAACTGTGAGCTACTTTGCTCCACTGCTGTCGTTGGCGCTGTTGTGGACAGTCGCGGTGATCACGCCGGGGCCAAACTTCTTCAATATCGCGCAACTGGCCGTCAGCCGTTCGCGGCGCCATGGCGTCGTCGCCGCACTTGGCGTGGCCAGCGGCACGGTGCTGTGGGGCTTGGCTGGCGGGCTGGGCATCCAGTCGTTGTTCAGCGCCGCACCGACGCTGTACCTCAGTTTCAAGATCGCGGGTGGCTGCTACCTGATCTACCTCGGCCTCAAGCAATTCAAGCGCAAAGCCGCTACCGCGCCGGGTACGTTAGATGCGTCGCAGCAAACATTGCACGGCGCTTATGCCCGAGGATTTCTCGGCAACATGACCAATCCAAAATCGGCATTGTTCGTCGCCACCATCTTCGCTACCGCAATGCCGGCACACATACCGCCGTTATTGCTGGCGCTGGCGGTGCTGACCATGGCCACGCTGTCATTCAGCTGGTATTGCAGCGTAGCGCTGTTCTTCGCCAGCCGCCGGATGGCAAGTATTTACGAACGCTCGCGTAAGTGGCTGGATCGACTGGCGGGTGGCTGCTACTTGCTGTTTGGCGCGCACTTGGTGGCGAGCCGTTGAGCGAAAACAGGCTGAACGAACAGAACTTGTGGCGAGGGAGCTTGCTCCCACCGGGGCGCGAAGCGGCCCCAATCTTGAATCCAGGAGCAGGGCCTGCTGCGCAGTCCAGCGGGAACAAGCTCCCTCGCCACAATCCTCAATCCCCCAAAGCTTCGCCTTCACGCCGCGGATCCGCGCCACCTTCAAGCGTTGCTTTGCCCTGCGCATCCTTGACGCGCACGATGGCCTGAGTGCCGCTGGTCATGTCGATTTCGTTCACGGCATGTCCCTTGTCTTTCAGTGCCTGAATCAGCATCGGGCTGAACTGGCCTTGCTCCAGTTCGGTCGGGCCGTTGCGGCTGCCGAAGTTGGGCAGGCTGATGGCGCTTTGCGGGTCGAGGTTCCAGTCGAGCAGGCCGATGGTGGTTTTTGCCACGTATTCGATGATCTGCGAGCCGCCCGGTGAGCCGACGCTGGCGAGGAATTCGCCGCTGTTGCGATCGAAGATAAGCGTGGGAGCCATCGACGAGCGTGGGCGTTTGCCGGGTTCGACGCGGTTGGCGACTTTTTGGCCGTTCTCTTCAGGGATAAAGGAGAAGTCGGTCATCTGGTTGTTGAGCAGAAAACCCTGAACCATCAGGTGCGAGCCGAACGCCGCTTCGATGGTGGTGGTCATCGACACGGCACCGCCGAGGTCATCCACCGCGACCACTTGTGACGTCGAGATACGCAGTGGCGAACGGTCGGGCGCGTAGGCCACCTGAACACCCGGCGGTGTGCCAGGTTCAGCGGTGCCCATGCTGCGCTCGCCGATCAGGCTGGCGCGGCTGGCCAGATAACCCGGGTCGACCAGGCCTTTCACTGGTACAGGAACGAAGTCAGTATCGGCGACGTATTGCGCACGGTCGGCGTAGGCCAAACGTTCAGCTTCGGCGATCAAGTGCACCGCTTGTGGCGCGGGTTCAATGCCGGCGGGTTTGTCAGTTTTCACCGGTTTCAGTGGGGTGAGTGACAAGCGCGGATCGCGGGTTTCCAGCGCCTGCAAGGTGCCGAGAATCTGCGCCACCGCGATGCCGCCCGACGACGGTGGCGGCATGCCGCATACCTGCCAGCGTTTGTAATCGGTGCACAGCGGCGCGCGTTCTTTGGCTTGATAGTGCTGAAGATCGTTCAGCGACAGGCTGCCGGGGTTGGCATGGCCCTGCACTTTGGCGACGATTTCTTCAGCGATCGGGCCTTTGTACAACGCATCGGCACCTTCATTGGCGATGCGTTTGAGCACGGCGGCCAACGCTGGATTCTGCAAGCGCGTGCCGACGGCTTTGACGCTGCCATCAGCGTTGAGGAAATACTTGGCCATGTCGGGCGAATGGCGGATCACCGGGTCTGATTCCAGCAGCGAGTGCAAACGCGGCGAAATCGCAAAGCCTTGCTCCGACAGTTTGATCGCCGGTTCAAACAGCTTCGCCCAAGGCAGGCGACCGTGTTGTTTATGCGCCAGCTCGAGTGCACGCAATACACCCGGCGTACCGACTGAGCGACCGCCGATCTGCGCCTGCGGGAACGACATGGGCTGGCCGTCAGCGCGCAAGAACAACTTCTCGGTAGCGCCGGCCGGTGCGGTTTCGCGCCCGTCGTAAGTGCGCACCTGTTTACCGTCCCACAACACGATCATCGCGCCGCCACCGATGCCGGAGGATTGCGGCTCAACCAGCGTCAGCACCGCTTGCATCGCAATCGCCGCATCAATCGCCGAACCGCCCTGACGCAACATCTCGCGCCCTGCTTCAGCGGCCAGCGGATTGGCAGCAGCGGCCATGTGTTTGCTGGCGTGACGGGTTTGCAGATCGGTGCGAAAGCCCGAGGCCGCCTCTGGCGCGAGTGGCAAAGTCGAGGAGGGCGGGGCGTTGCAGGCGGTGAGGGTCAGGGCGCTGATGATCAGTGTCAGGGCAGGCAGGCGAAAGCGCTTCAAGGGCAAGGCTGAAAACACGCGGGCTCTCCGTCCGTGGATTAAAAGTCTGAGGGACTTTATCGACCGCTCGGTCGCGACGCAAACCGGTGGGCATTTTTGTCTTTCTTTTCGGGGCGGATGTTCGCTAGGGTCAGCGTCAATTGACTGACCGCACACGTCCCCCTGTAGGCCTTCGCCTGCTCGCGAAAGCGGTGGGTCAGTCAGCAATGATGTTGGATGTGATGACGCTATCGCGAGCAGGCGAAGGCCTACAGAGGTCAAACCATAAAAATCACAAGAGGCCAAGAATGCACAGCGAGTTCCCCACCGACTCCAGTTACCGCAATCAACGCGAACAGTTCCTGGCCGCCGCCAACGCCGCCGGCGCCACGCTCACCTCCTACGCACATCCGCGCTGTGGGCCATTTGGCGAACCGTTGAGCACCGACGTCGCTGTGCTCGGTGATCCACAGGCCAAACGCCGATTGGTAGCGCTCAGCGGTACTCACGGCGTGGAGGGGTATTACGGTTCCGACTGCCAAATCGATTGGCTGAAAGATTTCGTCCCTGGCTCCCTGCCCAAGGATGTCGCGGTGGTCATGGTGCATCTGATCAATCCATGGGGCACCGCATGGCTGCGCCGGGTCAACGAAGACAACATCGACCTCAACCGCAATCACCTGGATATCACCGGGCCGCTGCCGGACAACCGCGCGTACGCCGCACTGCATGAAATCTACGCCTGCACCGAACTGAACGGCGCCGAGCGTCAACTCGCGGATGCCATGCTCGATGCGCAAATCAACGAACACGGCTGGCCAGCGGTAATGTCGATTGTCGAGGGCGGTCAGCACAGTCATCCCGACGGACTGTTTTACGGTGGCCGCGCGCCGAGCTGGTCGAATCGCACGTTGCATCAAATCATCGAGGCGCACCTGGCTGGCGCTGAAACCGTGATGTGTTTCGACCTGCACACCGGCGCCGGCGAATACGGTCATCCGATGTTGCTGACGATTACACAGGCACCTTACCCGGCACTTGCGCAAGCTCAGGCAATTTACGGCCAATGGCTCTACACCCTGCACACCGGCGCCGACACGTTGAGCGAAACCGGAGTGGCAGCGACGGCTACCGGATACACCTCGCAAGCGTTGCTCAATGCTTTACCGGATGTGCAGTTGATGCCGTTCGTGATCGAGTGCGGGACCTATCCGGGCGCGGACGTGCACCGGCATTTGCGTGATGACCATTGGCTGCATCTGCACGGCGATCCACTGGATGCAACGGGGAGGGCGATCAAGCTGAATCTGCTCGAACAGTTTTATCCAGCCGATCCTGACTGGCGCGCGATGGTCGGTTTGCGCACCCGGCAGATCTGGGCAAAAGGTCTGGCGGCACTGGCTGACTAACTGATAGTGGCGAGGGGATTTATCCCCGATGGGCTGCGAAGCGGCCGCAATGTTCATCCGGTAAAAAGGTCATCTCGTGCCCCATCGAGGATAAATCGCCCTCGCCACAACGGGCATAAAAAAACGGCCTGCCTTGCGGTAAGCCGTTTTCAGTACGTGTAAAACGTCGAAAAAACCGACGGCGCCGAAGAAAAACTCCCCGGCCTCGGCGTTTTTTATCGCAACGCTTTCACCCTGACCGTCCTTCTGAACAGCGGCAACGCGAACAACACAAACAGCGCCGCCGCAGCAGACAGCGCTAACGGCAGGCCGTGGGCGCTGGTTGTCATCGCTGCGCTGCTGACCAAGGGCCCGAGCAAACTGCCGACCCCCCATAAAAAACCGGCGCTGGCATTCGCGGTGACCAGGTCGGGGCCCTTGAACCCTTCGCCGATCAGAATGATCGCCAGGGTATAAACGCCGCCAGCAACGGCGCCGAGTACCACAAGGCTTGGCCAGAGCAAGAGGGGATAGTTCATCAACCACGGCAAGCAGACACCGATGGCCAGAGAAAGCACACCGCACCCCAAATAGACAATCGGCCTGGCAACGTTGTCCGAGAGCCAGCCCAGCGGGAACTGGAAGGCCGCGTCACCGAGCAGAATCACCGTCACCATGAGCGCAGCGAATTTGATCGCATAGCCGTGATCGGCAGCGTAAACCGGAAACATCGAGAGGATCACGCTATCGAAAAACGAGAAGAAAATGATGCCCATACACAGCGCCGGCGCCACTTGAATGAAGCCCAGCACCGAGAACGTCTTGCTTTCCGAATGCCCGTGATGCTCCTTTTGCCTGGGCAAGGTGAACCAGATCATCCCTAGCGCCAATAGATGTCCGCCAATCACCACACTGATCACCTGGGGGCCAGCAGTGCCGAAGAGGGCCACCATCCCGGGCCCCAGTAGCTGGAACACCGTAAAGCAGGTGGTGTAGATCGCGACAACCCGACCTCTGTATTGGTCCTCGGCGATTTCATTCACCCAGGACTCCCCCAGAATAATGATCACCCCCGCCGCCAGCCCCATCGTAAACCTGGCCAGTGCCAGGGCGTACACCGTCGAGGCGAAGAACTCGACGGCGGCCACGCTCAGGGTCGACAGGGCGAAACATCCCAAATAAATATGTCGACGGCTCAGCCGCTGGCAGATCCAGTCCACCAGAAAGGCCGACAGCATCATTCCGGCTGCGGGCAGTGCCGACATCACGCCGATATGCACAGCCGACGCTCCCGCCTGGTACAGGCGCAACGCAACCACTGGCACGGTCGAACCGATACATAACCCGACGATGGAAACGCCGAGTACCAGCGCCGCCAACAATAATCTATTCATTCATCACACCTCAGGCTCACTGCCCATCGATAGCTGGCCCGCGCACGCTCAAACCGCCACGAGATGCTCGTGGATATCCCGTTGAGGCAACGTCGGTTTGGCAATTCTCACGCCGTTCACATACAGGCAGGACGCCGCGACCCCATACCCGCCGTAAGGGTTGTAGCCCTTCTCCACGACATGCAGGTCGGTGTTGTTCAGCACCGTCTCCGCGGCATGTTTGCCTGACGCCACCAGCTCGTCGATGTAGCCACTGCTGCCAAACAACGATACGTACATGGAATTGGGGGCATAGAGCGGATGTTCGAAGTAGCCCGCCAGCTCGCTGTCATCTGCATAAGGTTGAACGAAGAACACGGGGGCAAAAAACTCTTTGTAGTTGCCGCCCAGCGACAATGGCCGCTCGAACACGGTTGGACGTATCAACCCGCTGATCGGATTGATCTCGCCGCCATACGTACAGTGTTCGCGATACTCCTTGAACATCTTCACCACTTTCAACGTATGGTCAGGGTCGCTATTGGGGCCGACGATGTTCTCTTTGCGTGCGTAATCGCCGACATAGTCCTCGCACTTGACCAGCTCCTCGCGCAGCCGACGGATGAACTCACCGTAGACCTGGCGATGCACCAGGATGCTGTTGGGACCGGCGCAATCCTGTCCCTGGTTGTACAACACCACCCGCAGCGCACTTTCGATCGCGGTGTCGATTGATGCATCTGCCGACACCACCAGTGGGTTATGGCCCGCCCCGTTGAGGATGAACAAGGTGCGCTTGAGGTAGGACTTTCTGACTTTGGTCGCGTTTTCCGGCGTGCCGGTAAAAATAACCACATCGGACATCGCAGCGGTCTGGCTGACAAACGTCTCTTTGTCGGCAAAAGAGACATTCAGGTTCGGAAAGAAGCGCTCCAGCTGCAACGACTCCAGCAACTTCCTGTAGTGCGAGTGCATCGCCGTCGGCGGTCGAAGCCAGGCTGAATCGGCCAGCAATGACGGAATAATGCCAAAACAAGTCGTGGCATAGATCGGCTGGTTGAGCGGCAAGTAACTGGTCACGCAACGCACCCGGCGTTCAAAGAAAGGGCTGTTAAGCGCCAGGCACTCAAGAAACTCGACACACCGCTCAATCTCATCCACCGCCACGTTGTAGCATTCGAACCCCGAAAGGCTCTCGGCAATCGCCTCACTGTTGCTTCGAAGATGTTGTGCAAACGCGGCGGCACGGGCTTTGACCTCTTCGAAATCGATGGCTTCCAGCACTTGCCGGGCCTCTGGTGGCCTTTCGATCGTGACCATCGGGCGCGAAACTTCGGACAACTCGGTGGTGGCTTGATTGAACTGCACTTCGCTCATGGTTTCACTTTCCCTGTATTGAGTTGCCTGTTTGATCCGTGATTCGAGTTGCGCACTAAAAGCCTGAACACCCAGACGATTGACGTACCCGTGGAGTCGCGGCCCGCTTTCCTCGCCGAACAGACAGGCGTAAAGCATCCGGTAAGCATCGCCGTGACTGGCGACGCCAACCTGATCGAAGATTTGCGTTATCTGTTCGCGAGTAACAGGTCCTGGGTGGACCGCCAGTTGTTTGAACTGCTCCGACATCCGATAGAGCACCGGCTCCCCGTTCTTGTTGAGCATCCGTGGCAGGAAAAGTGGGGCAACTCGTTCCTGGTAATAGGTAAATGCTTTCTGGACCACATCGGTAAAGCCGTCATCCGCCACGATGTCCTGTCGGGTTTTGTCGTGCTGGAGCAGGTAGTGGTAAGCCGCATCAATGTTTTCTGGATGGCAGGCAGTAAATATGTTCAGCATCCGCTGATAGGTGGTGCGACGCTTGCCATGGCGCGGTGGGCGATGGAAATAACCGACGGGATTGTCATCGTCGCCCTCGACCATGCGCGCATGGTCAGCCCGGTAATGGTCATAGGCCTTGATCGACACCTCGGGATGGAAGCGCGTGGTGCGATAAGGGTTGTTGAACATGAAATGCTGCAACGCCCCCTCGGGCATGTATTTGTTCACTTGCTCCAGAGAAAAGCCGTTGCCTTTGCTTTTGGATATTTTTTTGCCGGCGATGTCGGTAAACAGCCCGTACTTCATCAGGATCGGAGCTCGCACATCCAATACCTGGCAGATATCGCGCACCGTATTCGCCGAGTCAGTCAGGTCTTCGCCATGCATTTCAAAAGCAATATTGCGGTGAATCAGGCGCATTGCCCAATCGGCCTTCCATTGCAACTTGCAGTGACCATCCAACACTGAGGTGGTGATGTCTTCGCCAATCGGCTCGTCGGCGTAGTACTCCTGTGACGTGATGCTGTACTCCTCGCCTGGCCGGTTGATCAGCAGGTCTGGCGGGATCTGATAGACAATTTCGCCGCGCTGCACATCCACATGCCGAACCACCAGATGCTCGATGATCCGCCCTGAAAAGCGCGAAACGGGCATGAACATGCTGTAGCTCTTTCTACGGGTAATTCCCAGACGTGAGGCCACGACCTGATTGATTGCCTCCATTCGAGAGAGAAACTGCTTGATGGTCGAGTTGTAGTAACCGGATCGATAGAGCGCACTGTTTTCAATCAACTGATAGTCGAGCGCATAGGGCATCAGTGCCTGATCAAGTCGAGCGTTAATGCCTGCCGACAGACTGCCCGCCTGTTCAAATGGGTCGGGAATATCGCACAACGGTAGCCCCAGACTACTTTGCAGGAGCTGCGGCTGAGGGAATGTTCCGGGTACTTTTCGCAGCGCGTCCAGATCGTCGGAAACAATAAACAGCCGGGTTTCCTTGCTGGATATTTTCTCGAAGGCGGTTTTTACGATGCTGACGCGCAACACCTCACACAACGTTCCGATATGGGGAAGCCCGGAGGGTCCGAAACCTGCGCCGAACGCGACGACCCCATTGTTATCGGCAGTTCTTTCCTGAATTTGCCGAGCAAGACTCTTCCACCACATGCAGTGAACTCCCTGTTAGATGCATCAAAAGACCCGCCCCACCCAAGTGGACGTCCCGTTAAAAAGGCTCAGGCAATCGCTGACAGGCAGGCCAAGGCACCCGGCCAGTTATCAGGAAGGCAATAGGTTCAATAACGACTTAGCGTTTTTGGGGGGGAGGAGAGAAAGTAAAGGCAAACAAAATGCTGCGACGACGACTGTTCGCAACATGGCTATCGAAAAGGGCGATATCCGGGCGGACATGCGCGATGAGTCGATGCGGGCTCAATAAGGAAGGGAACATGAGAGTATCAATAACCAGATATTCGCAAACGCTTCTACCTACGCGTTCGCCGTGTTCGATTACAGGCAGGCAACAAAACGCCTACCAACCCTTGTAAAAATGAAGCTCCTGATCTGGTACTGATGTGTGCCGTCATCCAACTCAACCTTGAGAAATGACTGACACGATCAACGGAAACAGCCTACGTCAGCGGCTCATCAGAAATCAATCCCCCGAGCGCCAACCACATCGGGCAAAACCACAAGGGGTCATGCTGCCAGGGAGAGTGCATCCGATTGCATGACTGCAACCAAGCAAGCGCCCTGGAACAACCTAGGACAGTGGCTGATTACCGACGGTCATGGCAGAGGGGGGCGTTTTATATTGCTGCGCTTCATCCGTGAAGGCCCTCAGTGCAGGGGCGTACAGGGTGTGAAGGGTGCGGGGGGCGACAAGAATGGAATTCCAGACACAAGAAAGCCCGCACGAGACGGGCTTCTTGTTTTGATTTATAGACATCCTGAGATGTCTGTAAATCGGTCCTTGCCTCTCACAGCCGCATTTGCCTGATGAGCACCGGCATTTGCCTGATGACCAGTGGCTGCATTTGCATGGTGATCCGCTGGATGCCGCGCCTGTAGTACCTCGCCCCCGACCTAGCGGTTGTTCTGCATTTCTCCTACAAACCTTTCAGGTCGACAACTTACGCGCCTTTACCTGAGGATGTTTTCTGTTGTTTTTCCAGGATGGATTTCAGATGAAAAGGATGAGTCCGTTGCCAATCAACTCTATTTTCAGTCGGCCATTGTCATGAGTATTTCCAATGAGGACCGTGATTTTCTGGTGGCGCTGGGCAGTCGCATTGCTCACTTACGCACAG
Source organism: Pseudomonas sp. GM80 (assembly GCF_000282515.1). Lineage (GTDB taxonomy): Bacteria > Pseudomonadota > Gammaproteobacteria > Pseudomonadales > Pseudomonadaceae > Aquipseudomonas. Next base: position 18,100 of record NZ_AKJD01000051.1, on the reverse strand, counting down.
TGCACGAGATCACACAGACGCGGTTTGCACGGGCCTTAGGTCTTTCCCGGCAAACCTTTCAGGGCTACGAGGAGGGCACGCGCAGCATGGCGGTCACGACATTGGTGAAGATGGCATTTGCGCTTCGCGTGCCTGTTGGGGACCTGCTCGGGGTGCCCTCGTACACGGAGACGCCCAGACGCAGCTTGACCTCGACATGGTATCGATGCCTGTAGTCCATCAATGAGCTTTCGAAGGTTCAACAGAAGGTCATTGCGCAGATGCTCGACGCCCTGATCGCACAGGCAGCGACCAAAGCGAGCGACGAAGAGAAGGATGTTTGAAGTGACAGATCACTTAGACTTTTCTCGAGACATAAAAAAACGGCCTACCTTTCGGTAAGCCGTTTTTAGTACTTGGTGGCTACACAGGGACTTGAACCCCGGACCCCAGCATTATGAATGCTATGCTCTAACCAACTGAGCTATGTAGCCAAGTGGCGCGCATTATTCCCCTGAAATGGAAAAGCGTCAAGCGTAAATTTAAAAATTTTTTCTACGCTTTCAACCGTTTATCAAAATCACTGCCTCAACAGTGGCGAAGGGCAGCGTTGGAACCAGCGGCTGGCCTGTTCATAAGCGTGCGCCAATTGCAGGACAGCGAAGTCGGCCTGGTGCTTGCCGATGATCTGCAACCCCATCGGCAAACCGTCCGCATTGAACCCCGCCTGGACGTTCGCAACCGGGCAACCCGACAAAGTGCCGGGAATCACGACTTCCATCCAGCGGTGATACGTGTCCATCGCCACGCCCTCAATCGACGTCGGCCAAGGCTGGGTTTTATCGAACGGGAACACTTGGGCGCTGGGCAGCAGCAGGTAATCGTACTTTTCGAACAGCCGGGAAATCGCCCGATACCAATCGCTGCGAACCACTGAGGCGGCGAACACTTCACTGGCCGACAGCTTCAGGCCGTTTTCCACTTCCCAAATCGCTTCCGGCTTCAACAATGTACGCTTCTGTGGATCGGCATACGTCGCGCCCAAAGACCCCGCGACCATCCAGTGCCGCAACGTCCGCCAACTGCTCCACAGCCGCTCAGGCGCGAAATCCGGCAGAACGGACTCAACGTGGCAGCCGAGGCTCTCAAAGTCGGCGAAGGTCTTCTCACACAGCGAGAGCACGCCTTGCTCCATCGGCAGATACCCACCGAAATCGCCCAGCCAACCCAATCGCGTGCCTTTGAAATCACGCCCCAGCGGCGCTGCAAACGCCTCACCGGATTCAGCGATGGACAGCGGCGCCCGCGCATCACTGCCAGCCTGCACCGACAACAGCAACGCCGCATCTTTCACACTGCGCGCCATCGGCCCTTCGTAACCGAGCTGATCAAAAAACAGATCGGCACTGTCATCAAACGGCACACGTCCCTGCGACGGGCGAAAACCAAAAATGTTGTTGAACGCCGCCGGATTGCGCAGCGAACCCATCATGTCGCTGCCATCCGCGACGGGCACCAGATGCATCGCCAGCGCGGCCGCCGCGCCACCGCTACTGCCGCCCGCCGTCTTGCTCGGGTCGTACGCGCACGCGGTGGCGCCAAACAACGGGTTGTAACTCTGCGAACCGAGGCCGAATTCTGGGGTGTTGGTCTTGCCGATAATGATCGCCCCAGCAGCCTTGATCCGCTCGACCATGATGCCGTCGCGCTCAGGCACAAAGTCTTTGTACAACGGCGAACCCAGCGTGGTGCGGATGCCCTGGGTCAGCGACAGATCCTTGATCGCATGGGGCAGGCCATGCATCCAGCCCCGGTATTCGCCACGCGCCAGTTCGGCATCGCGTTCGTCGGCCTGAGCCAGCAGATGTTCCGGTGATTGCAGGCTGATCAACGCATTGACCAGCGGGTTGAAACGTTCGATATGGGCAAGGTAAGTCTGCATCACTTCCCGGCAGGAAACCTGGCGCAGGCGAATGCGGTCGGCGAGCTCGTGAGCCTGCAACAGGACCAGTTCGCTGATGTTATTAGAGTTCATTGCAAGCGGCCTTTCAGACGGCTGGAAAAACGCCCCGCCAGTGCGACGGGGCGGTAGCGATCAACGCATCAGGTTGGTCCAGAGACGGTCAGCGAGGCGGATCGCGCCTTCACCGCAGGTCTTGCTGAACACCACGTTGGTGCCCTCGGGAATGTGCAATTCCGGCGCATCTTTCAACGCCGCATCAAGGAACGGTTCAACGCCTTTGATCGGGCTCTGGTGCTTGAGGAAGTTCTGCGTCATCGCCGCGTTTTCCGGCTGACTGAGGAAGGCGATAAACGCCTTGGCATTCGCCGGATTTTTGCTGCCGGTGGGGATGACCATGTTGTCGACCCAAGCCAGCACGCCTTCTTTCGGGTAGAGGTATTTCAGCGTCGGCTTCATCTCACGGGCACGCATCGATGAACCACCCCAGAACATCGACATATCGATTTCACCCGAGGCGAGATTCTCGCGAATCGAGCCGGCCTTGGAGCTGTAGGTTTTCACGAATGGCTTCTGCGCCTTGAGCAGCGTAAGCACTTGCTGCATCTGTTTCGGGTCTTCGCTGCACAGCGGAATGTTCAGATAGAGGCTGGCCATGTCGACCATGTCGCTGACCGAGTCGAACATGTTGATGCGCCCCTGCAGCTCGGCTGGCGGCTCATACAAAACCTTGTAGCTGTCGGCCGGGCCTTTGTAGCGCGCGCTGTCGAGGACGACGCTGGTGGTGCCCCAAATGAACGGCACCGAATACGCGCCCTCCGGGTCCCAACTCGGTTTTTTCAAGTTATCCACAACGCTGGCGTAGTAGGGCTCTTTGACCGGGTCGAAGCGTTCCAGCAGGTTTTCCTTGATCAGGATCGGCACGAACTGGTGCGACGGAATCGCCACGTCATAACCGGCGCCACCCTGTTTCAATTTCGCCAGCAGCGTCTCGTTGGAATCGTAGGAATCGACGGTGACTTCGATACCGGTCTGCTTCTGGAACTTGGCGAGAATCTCCGGCGAAAAGTAGCCGCTCCAGCTCACCACGTTGAGTTTCTCGGCGGCCTGAACGCTGCCCGTCATCGCCAGCGGCACAGTCAGGAACAACGAAGTGCCAACGCTTTTTATCCACTTGCTCATGTTATTTCCCCACAGGTCGTAGAAGGTTCAGGCGTTCTTTTTGCCCAACAGGTAAGAGAGGCTGACGAACAGCACCGAGACGCCGAGGATCAGCGTCGACACGGCGTTGACGTCGGGTGTCACGCCCATGCGCAGCAGGCCGAAAATGAAGATCGGCAGCGTTGTCGTGCCGGCCTGCGAGACCATCATTGAGATCACGAAGTTATCCAGCGAGACGATGAAGGCCAGCATCAGCCCGGAGAAAATCCCCGGCATCAGCAGCGGCAGAGTGACCTTGCGAAAGGTTCGCCAAGGGCCGGCATACAGGTCGGCCGAGGCTTGTTCCAGCGACAGGTCCATGTCGTTCAATCTTGCGCGAATCGGCAGGTAGGCGAAGGGAATGCAGAACACCGTGTGCGCGATGATCAGGTTGCCGTAACCCAGCGACAGACCGATGGTGGAGAACAGCGCCAGCGTCGCTACACCAACGACAATTTCCGGCAACACCAGCGGCAACATGATCGCGCCCATCGACAATTGCAGACCCTTGAACTTGGCGCCGCGCGAGGTGCCGAGGGCAGCGAGGGTGGCAATCGCCGTGGCGATCATGCTTGCGCAGACGGCGATCAACAGGCTGTTGCCGGCGGCCTGGCGCAAGGCCTGATTGGCGAACGCGGCGCGATACCAATCGAGGCTGAAACCGGTCCACACCGTCGCCGATTGGTTGGCATTGAAGGAGAACACCACCAACACCACGATCGGCGCGTAGAGGTACAGATAGAACAGAAAACTGAAGCCGCCGAAGCCGGGGAAGTCCTGCACACCCAGCCCTTTGCGTTTGAATAGGCCGATCATCACGCACCTCCTTTGGCGATGCGCTGGCGCTCAGCGCGCAAGGCATAAACGGTCAGCACCAGCATCACCGCGGCCATCAGCACCAGCGACAACGCCGCGCCAAACGGCCAGTTACGCGCATCGCTGAACTGCCGGAAAATCAGGTTGCCGAGCATCATCCGCGTGCCGCCACCGAGCAGCTCCGGGGCGATCATCGCGCCCAGGCACGGTACGAAGGTGAGGATCGCGCCAGCGAGAATTCCCGGTTTGGCGATTGGCAAGACGACTTTGCGCAAGGTGCGTATGCGTCCGGCGTAGAGATCCTGCGCGGCTTCGAGCAGGCGGATATCCATCTTTTCCAGCGTCGCGTAAATCGGCAACACCACGAACGGCGCATAGGTGTAAACCAGCCCCAGCAGCACCGCGCCGTCGGTGTACAACAACTGCAATGGTTCGTGGATAACGCCCATGCCCATCAGGCTGTTGTTGATCACCCCGGTGTTACGCAGCAGCAGAATCCACGCGTAAGTGCGGATCAGCAGGTTGGCCCAGAACGGCACGGTGATCAGAAAGATCAGCAAACCACGGCGATGTGCCGGTTGCATGGCCAGCCACACCGCGACCGGAAAACCGATCAGCAGCGTGATGATCGTGGTCAGCCCGGCAATGCCGATCGAGCGCAGGGCGATGAGCAAATACGAGTCGGCAAAGGCGAGGCTGTCGTCCAGTTGCCGTTCGAACAGCAGCGAGGTGTAGGCGTCGCTGCTGAAGACTTTATTGACCCCGCCGTAGGGGTTGGCCTCCATCAGCGAATAGCCGATGACGATGAGAATCGGCACCACCAGAAACAAACAGATAGCGATCAGCGCCGGGCTGACCCCGAGGAAACTCTGAAAGGCTTTGCGCCGCTCCAGCGTGTTGGCAATCGGTAAGGCGTGCATGGCAATTCCTCCGGCTCAATCGTGCAGGACGCTGGCGCTGCCCTGGTCGAACAGCAAACCGGCCTGGGAGCCGACCGCAAAGCGCAGGCTTTGGTCGACGCAATTGGGCGTACGCACGGTGAGGCGCGAACCGTCGCTGAGGCTGACCTGATATTGCAGATCAGTGCCGAGATAGATCTGTGCTTCGATCCGGCACGGCAGCGCGCTTTCGCTAGCCGCTGGCACCAGATGCAGACGCTCAGGTCGTACCGACAGGCTGACGTTGGCGCCGACCTGCACATCGCTGCACGGTTGCGCGGGCAGCGGATGCCCGGCAGGCCCGGCGAACCACGCCTTCCCGTCCTCAACGCGAGTGACGGTGCCTTCGATGAAATTGGTTTCGCCGATGAAGTCGGCGACGAAGCGATTACGCGGGCGTTCGTAGATATCTTCAGGCCGACCGACCTGCTGCACTTCGCCTTCGGACAATACGGCGATGCGGTCGGACATGGTCAGCGCTTCTTCCTGGTCGTGGGTGACGAAGATGAAGGTGATACCGGTCTTGGCCTGGATGATTTTCAACTCTTCGCGCATCGCCTGACGCAGCTTGAGATCGAGCGCGGAAAGCGGCTCATCGAGCAACAGCACTTTCGGATGCGGTGCCAAAGCGCGGGCGAGGGCGACACGTTGTTGCTGACCGCCCGACAGCTGCGCCGGTTTGCGGTTGGCGAAACGTTCCATCTGCACCAGCGCCAGCATCTCGCGCACACGCTCGGCGATTTGCGCCTTGGTGAGGACTTTGCCCATCGGCTGTGATTCGAGGCCGAATGCCAGGTTCTCGGCGATGGTCATGTGCGGGAACAGCGCGTAATGCTGGAACACCGTGTTGACCGGACGTTGGAACGGCGGGCGATCAGCGATGTTTTCGCCGTAGAGAAGAATCTCGCCTTCGGTGGGAAATTCGAAACCGGCGATCATCCGCAGCAGCGTGGTCTTGCCGCAGCCGGAAGGGCCGAGAAGGGTGAAGAATTCGTTGTCGCGGATATCCAGGTCGATGCTTTTCAGCGCCACCGGACCGGTCTGCGGATCACCGTAAACCTTGCGCACTGAACGGATCGAGACCGCCAGCGTTTGCAGCGAATGCAGGGCATTCATGCGTTACCTCCGATTCCCCCATCGCCTGCGACTCGCTTTGCAAAGCGTTGCCGTCGGGCCATGGATATTATTTTTTTGGGCAGGATCGAGATTGCGTTCGGGTGTGAAACCAGCTGTTTTTTTGTTTTGCTGTGGCTCGATTATCAGCCAGGGGTTGCGCGGCGCGACACTTCAATTTAAACATGGCAGGTGTTAGTTAATTTAACAGCCGAAGGTGCCAGGAATCATGCCCGACCACCGTTTGCCGCCGCTCAACGCGGTGCGCGCCTTTGATGCCGCTGCACGTTTGGGCAGCTACGTCGAAGCCTCGAAAGCCCTGCACGTGACCCAGCCTGCGATTGGCCGCCACGTGAAATTGCTCGAGGACTGGTTGGGCATTCAATTGTTCGAGCGCACCTCGCGCGGAGTCAACCTGACGCCGGCGGGGGAGAAGTACCACCGCAAGATCAGCGCCGCTTTGCAGTTGATCATTGAAGCGGGCAAGGAAGCCCGGCCGAAAGATGCTGAGCGCTGGCTGCGGATCATGGTGGTGCCGGGTTTCGCCAAGCGCTGGTTGATGCCTCGGATCGAAGCGCTGCGGCATTTGCGCCCGGGATTGAAACTGGCGATCGAGCCCAATTCGACCTTCACCGAAGTGGACGGCAAGAGCGCAGATCTCGGCATCGTTTACGGCCTCGATGGGCAATACGCCGACTCACGGGAAGCGCTGATTTGCCCACGGGTATTCCCGATCTGCACGCCGGCGTATCTGGCCAGCATCGCCCCGATCAGCAGCCCCGCTGACCTGGTCAGAAACGATCTGATCCACGTCGATGACGGCGAATGGTGGAACCTGTGGTTCGCCGCGCACGACCTCGATATCCATCTCAATTCTGACATGCTTTACGTCAACAACGATCACGCGCTTTCAGTCGCCGAGAGCGGGCAGGGCATCGCGCTGGCCAACGAGGTACTGGTGCGTCATGAACTGGCCAGCGGCAAACTGGTGCGTGCGGTCGATGCTGAGGTGAAGCTTGAGAGCTATCGAGTGCTGACGCCGTCCGCCGAACTCTCGGCGGATGTGGCGTGGTTTATTCAATGGCTCAAGGCTGAACTGGAAACGGACTTCCCCGAGGCTGTGATCAACTGAGGCGGAAGCGTGCGGTGTTGTCGCTTAGCGCCTTGCTGCCTTGGCTGAGGGTGTCTGCGGCAAGATTCACTGCGCGTGCGCCTTCCAGCAAACGTACGGCGGCCTGATCGACCTGCTGGATATTGCCGCTGACCTCATCGGCGGTACTCGCTTGTTCTTCAACGGCTGTGGCGATCTGCGCCAGGGTATCGGTGACGCTCTGCACGGCGCTGGCGATTTCGCCCAGGCGTTCACCGAGACCGGTGACCGACTCGGCATCGGTTTGCGCCTGGCCGCACGCCGCTTCCATCAAACTCACCGCTTCGTTGACCGTGGCGCGCAAGCTGTCGACCGTGCCGGCGATCTGCGCGGTGGATGATTGCGTGCGTTGCGACAGGCTGCGCACTTCGTCGGCGACCACGGCGAAACCGCGACCCTGCTCACCGGCACGCGCAGCTTCAATGGCCGCGTTGAGCGCGAGTAGATTGGTTTGCTCGGCAACGCCGCGAATAGTGTCGACCACCAATTGAATCTGCTGGCCTTGCTCGCTGACTCGACCGAGTGCCGCTGCGGTGTCGTTCAAGCGTTGATTGAGCTGCTGAATACTCGCCGTGGTGCGTTGGCTGTCGCGGCTGCTGTCAGCAGCGATGCGCTGGGTGTGCTGAGCGCTGCCTGAGGCCTGCTCACAGCTTTGCGCCACGCCTTGCGAGGTGGCGGCCAATTGCGTGGCGGCTGCGGCGATCTGGCTGATCTGCAACTGTTGCGCTTCGACTTCGCCGAGGGCGCCGCTGGAGTGCTCGTTGAGGCTGCGCACGGCATGGCTTAACTGCGAGGTCTCGTGATCGACGCCGAGCATGCTTGTGCGCAGTTGCACCACGGCCACGTTGAGCGCGGTGCTGATCGCCGCCAACTCATCGCGGCCCACCACCGGCACTTGCAGGCTCAGGTTGCCGTCGCGCAGAGCTTCGGCGAGCAGGGTGATGCCGCTGGCGCTGCGGCGAATCGAAGCTTGCAGGCAGATGAACAGATACAGCGCCGCGAGCAGCAAGCAGCCGAAGATCGCCGCGACGAGGATGAACTGACGGATCGCCGAGCCGTGATAGGCGTCAAGTCGTTGATCCAGCGACACCAGTGATTGCTGGCGCAGGGCGGCGAGATCGGTCAGCAGGGCATCGAGGTTGCGCTCGAAGTCGTCCGGTTTGAGCGTGATGCTGCCGCCGAACACGCCGTCGTCGAGCACCTTCAGGCCGCTGTCGAGACGTTTCAGGCTGTCGTGGTATTGGCTGGCCCAGGTCTGTTGATCTTTCGGCAAGCGTGCTTCGAGCAGCGTGGCGGTTTTCACCAGTTGCTCGCGGGCATCGCCGATGCGGCTGCGCAAGTCGCGCAATTGCAGACGGCTTTGCAGGGTGAATTGGCCGGAGACGACCGAGGCTTGACCGACGGCGGCGAGGCGGCCGACCCGTTCGATCAGGTCCGGCGCGTGTTGCGTGGAAATCTGCGTGAGCAGATAGGTTTCCAGCCAGGGTGCGAGGGTCAGGCGATTGTCCATGACGATCTGTTCGCGCAACGCCTGCAGGGCGCTGAGGGCGTTGGTGAAACGATCGTAACCGTCTGGCCACCAGCCGACGCTGCTGAGGCTTTTCGAGTCCAGGCCATTGAGCGCGGTTTGCAGCGCCTGAAAGCGGCTGAGGGTTTCGCCTTCGGCACCTTCGTTTTTCAGCGCGTTACCCAAGTCCGTGGTGGCTTGCAGAACTGCCGGTTGCACCGTGTCGAATGCGCCCATGGCGGCGAGGGTAGCGGGCGTCGGCTGGCGATTGGTTTCCGTGGCGCGCCAACGGGCAGCGCGATCACGTTGGGCGGCGAGCAGGTTGTCCAGCGCATCCAGCGCCAGCAACTGGCGCACGCCGGCACGTTCGCCGGAAATCAGATTGAGCTTGTCGCGATAGTCCTGGCCGATCATCAGCAGACTGCCGGCCAACGGCAGAATGAACAGCAGAAACAACAACTGGAATTTACCTGCGAAGCCAAATCGCCCCAGCAATTTGATCCCCGGTGAAAGGAAAGCCTGCATGCCCCATGACTCCTCTGGACACCACGCACCAATGGCGTGCATCGCGGTCGTGCGACCTGGATGTTGTGCCCTGCTAAAAGGCCTCGAAAGTTCACTCTCGCCCGCTCTGTAGGCCGGCTCTGTAGCGAAACTTCCCATTGTCGGTGCCCTTTGTAAGGGCGCCGCGTTCAAGAGATGAAACAAGGCAAGATTCAGACCATGGCGTTGCGCTATCACCTATCCCATGTAGGAGCTGCCGAAGGCTGCGATCTTTTGATCTTTGTTTTCAGGATCAAGATCAAAAGATCGCAGCCTTCGGCAGCTCCTACATGATTCATGTCAGTCAGTCAGTCAGTCAGGTTTAGTTGGTCAGGTTTAGTTGGTCAGGTTTAGTTGGTTAGTTAGCTGGCTAAGGGGATGGCGCTCGCGCACTGAAAAATGGCACATTGACGCACCTGCCTGTGCGCACCCATCTGTTGTCCGGAAATTCTCATGGCTATCAGCAACGCTCAGACCGCCGCTGCCTCGGCGCCCGCTGCTCCGCAAAGCAGTCCATTGGTGATGCGCATCATCGGCGCGGTGGCGCTGGCGCATTTGATCAACGACTTGATCCAGTCGGTACTGCCGTCGATCTACCCGATGCTCAAGGCCAAATACGATCTGAGTTTTACTCAGGTCGGCCTGATCACCTTGACCTTCCAGTTGACGGCCTCGCTGCTGCAGCCGTGGGTCGGCTATCACACTGATCGGCATCCGAAACCATGGTTACTGCCGGCCGGTTCGATCTGCACACTGATTGGCATTGTGATGATGTCGATGGTCGGCAGTTTTCCGTTGATTCTGCTGGCGGCGGCGCTGATCGGTATCGGTTCTTCGACGTTTCACCCCGAGGCCTCGCGGATTGCGCGACTGGCCTCTGGCGGACGCTTTGGTCTGGCGCAATCGACCTTCCAGGTCGGCGGTAACGCCGGCTCCGCGTTCGGTCCGCTGCTGGCGGCGGCGATCATCATTCCGTTCGGTCAGGGCAACGTGGCGTGGTTCGGCTTGTTCGCGGTATTTGCGCTGTTCGTGATGTACCGCATCAGTCGCTGGTACGCCCATCATTTGAACCTGTTCAAACTCAAGGCCGGCCAGGCGGCAACTCACGGGCTGTCGAAGGGCAGGGTGACCAGTGCGTTGGTGGTGCTGGGGCTATTGGTGTTTTCGAAGTATTTCTACATGGCCAGCCTGACCAGTTACTTCACGTTCTACCTGATCGAGAAGTTCGACCTGTCGGTGGCGAGTTCGCAACTGCACCTGTTCCTGTTCCTCGGTGCGGTAGCGGCGGGGACCTTCTTCGGCGGGCCGATTGGCGACAAGATCGGGCGTAAGGCGGTGATCTGGTTCTCGATCCTCGGCGTGGCGCCGTTCACGCTGCTGATGCCTCACGTTGATCTGTTCTGGACGACTGTCCTCAGCGTGGTGATCGGCTTCATTCTGGCGTCGGCGTTCTCGGCGATTGTGGTGTATGCGCAGGAACTGGTGCCGGGGAATGTCGGGATGATTGCCGGAATCTTCTTCGGTCTAATGTTTGGTTTTGGCGGGATTGGCGCGGCGTTGCTGGGGCATCTGGCGGATGTGCACGGGATTGAGTACGTGTATTTCCTGTGTTCGTTTCTGCCGTTGTTTGGCGTGTTGGCGATCTTCTTGCCGCGTACCAAAAAGGCTTAAGATCAAAAGATCGCAGCCTTCGGCAGCTCCTACAGGTGTACATCAATCCCATGTAGGAGCTGCCGCAGGCTGCGATCTTTTAACAATCTGCCAGGCACAAAAAAGCCGCGTATCAAACGCGGCTTTTTCTTGGGCGTAATGCTTACACGTTGAATCGGAAGTGCATCACGTCGCCGTCTTTGACGATGTAATCCTTGCCTTCCAGACGCCATTTACCGGCTTCTTTGGTACCGGCTTCGCCCTTGTACTGGATGAAGTCGTTGTAGGCGATCACTTCGGCGCGGATGAAGCCTTTCTCGAAGTCGGTGTGGATCACGCCGGCGGCCTGAGGTGCGGTGGCGCCGACTTTGACGGTCCAGGCGCGGACTTCTTCGACACCGGCGGTGAAGTAGGTCTGCAGGTGCAGCATTTCGTAGCCGGCGCGGATCACGCGGTTCAGGCCAGGCTCTTCCAGGCCCAGGGCCTCAAGGAACATGTCCTTCTCTTCGCCGTCATCGAGCTCGGCGATTTCCGCTTCGATCTTGTTGCAGACCGGAACAACCATTGCGCCTTCTTCTTCGGCAATGGCGCGAACCACGTCCAGGTGCGGGTTGTTCTCGAAACCGTCTTCAGCGACGTTGGCGATGTACATGACCGGTTTGGTGGTCAGCAAGTGGAAGCCCTTGATCACGGCTTTTTCGTCCGCGCTCATGTTCTTCATCAGGCTGCGTGCCGGCTTGGCTTCGGTGAAGTGCGCGATCAGTTGCTCAAGCAGAGCCTTCTGAACCACGGCGTCCTTGTCACCGCCCTTGGCGTTACGCGCGACTTTCTGCAGTTGCTTCTCGCAGCTGTCGAGGTCGGCGAAGATCAGTTCCAGGTCGATGATTTCGATGTCGCGCTTCGGGTCGACGCTGTTGGAAACGTGGATCACGTTCTCGTCTTCGAAGCAGCGCACGACGTGAGCGATCGCGTCGGTTTCACGGATGTTGGCCAGGAACTTGTTGCCCAGGCCTTCACCTTTCGAGGCGCCGGCAACGAGACCCGCGATGTCGACGAATTCCATGGTGGTCGGCAGGATGCGCTTCGGATTGACGATGGCCGCCAGTGCTTCCAGACGCGGATCCGGCATCGGCACGATGCCGCTGTTCGGCTCGATGGTGCAGAAGGGGAAGTTCTCCGCCGCAATACCGGATTTGGTCAGGGCGTTGAACAGGGTGGACTTGCCGACGTTAGGCAGGCCGACGATGCCGCAATTGAATCCCATGGTGTTTCCCCTCGGAGTAGAGTCAGGCCTTCTGGCTGTGCAGGTTTTTCATCGCGCGGTTCCATTCACCGGCGAGGATATCCGGCAGCACGCCGAGGGCAAAGTCGATGCTGGCATCGAGTTTTTCCTGTTCGGCGCGTGGCGCACGACCCAGGACGAAATTTGAAACCATACTGGCGACGCCCGGGTGGCCAATGCCAAGCCGCAGGCGGTAGAACGTATTCTGATTGCCCAGTTGCGCAATGATGTCGCGCAACCCGTTGTGACCGCCATGGCCGCCGCCCTGCTTGAGCTTGGCAACGCCCGGAGGCAAGTCGAGTTCGTCGTGCGCCACGAGGATTTCTTCAGGCTTGATGCGGAAGAAACCGGCGAGTGCCGCCACGGCCTGGCCGCTGCGGTTCATGTAGGTGGTGGGAATCAGCAGACGAACATCCTGACCCTGGTGCGAATAGCGCCCGGTCAGGCCGAAATATTTGCGATCGGCCACAAGATTCACATTCTGTGCGTGGGCGATGCGCTCAACAAAAAGGGCCCCTGCGTTATGCCGGGTCTGGTCGTATTCGGCGCCTGGATTTCCCAGGCCAACGATCAGTTTGATGGCAGTCACGATAGGGGCCCTTCCTTTGAGTGGTGGATAACATCGCCGCGATCAGGGATAGCGGCGAAAGTGGACGAAAAATGCTCATTTACCATGAATGTAAACTCCGCGATCTCGCCCGCTTTCTCGCTACGTTCCAGTCCGCGATGTTACTTGCTCACTCAGGCATGACAGAGTGAATTACTCTGCTGCGCCTTCTTCAGCTTCTGGAGCAACGCGTGGAGCGTGTACGTTTGCAACAGCTTTGTCGTCACCGTGAGCCAGTGCAACGAACTCAACGCCTTTAGGGGCTTTGAGGTCGGACAGGTGAACGATTGCGCCGATTTCCAGAGCCGACAGGTCGACTTCGATGAACTCAGGCAGATCTTTCGGCAGGCAAGTTACTTCGATTTCGTTCAGGACGTGCGAGATCTCGCCGCCTTTCTTGGTCGGAGCTTCTTCACCAACAAAGTGCACAGGCACGATAGCGGTCAGTTTCTGGCCGGCTACGACACGTACGAAGTCAGCGTGCAGAACGTGACCCTTGGACGGGTGACGTTGCAGAGCTTTGATGATGACGTTCTGCTTTTTGCCGCCAACGTTCAGTTCGATAACGTGGCTGTAGGCAGCGTCGTTTTCGAGCAGTTTGGCAACTTCTTTGGCCAGCATGCTGATGGATTCAGGGGCTTTTTCGCCACCGTAAACAACAGCTGGAACCAGAGCGGCGAGACGACGCAGGCGGCGGCTCGCACCTTTCCCCAGGTCGGAACGCAGTTCAGCATTCAGAGTAAAATCGTTCATTGTGTATCTCCAAAATAGCCATGACCGGGTTGACGTTTGCGACCAGCGCCAAACACGGTATGGGCAAAAAAGCCCCGCCCCGGCAGGAATGCCGGGGCGGGGCGCTTTTCGTCAACGAGACATTTCGAGAAGGGCAGGGCCCTTAACGGAACATCGCGCTGATCGATTCTTCATTGCTGATGCGGCGAACCGCTTCGGCAACAACCGGTGCGATATCCAGTTGACGGATACGTGCACAGGCTTGTGCTGCAGCGGACAGCGGGATGGTGTTAGTCACCACCAGCTCGTCCAGCACGGAATTTTCGATATTCTCGATGGCCCGACCCGACAGCACAGGGTGTGTGCAGTAGGCAAAGACCTTGGCTGCGCCATGCTCTTTCAAGGCCTTTGCCGCGTGGCACAGAGTGCCGGCGGTATCGACCATGTCATCGACCAGAATACAGGTACGCCCTTCGACATCACCGATGATATGCATCACTTCAGAGTGATTGGCTTTCTCACGGCGTTTGTCGATGATCCCGAGATCCACGCCCAGGGATTTGGCAACAGCCCGTGCACGCACGACGCCACCAATGTCCGGGGACACAATCATCAGGTTTTCAAAGCGCTGATCTTCAATGTCATCCACCAATACTGGGGAGCCGTAGATGTTATCTACCGGAATATCGAAGAAACCCTGAATCTGGTCAGCATGCAGATCAACCGTGAGAACACGGTCGATGCCGACTACGGTAAGCATGTCAGCGACGACTTTCGCGCTGATAGCCACACGTGCGGAACGCGGACGGCGATCCTGACGGGCATAACCAAAATAAGGAATAACAGCAGTGATACGAGTAGCCGAGGAGCGGCGGAAGGCGTCAGCCATCACTACCAGTTCCATCAGGTTATCGTTGGTCGGAGCGCAAGTCGGCTGAATAATGAAAACGTCTTTACCGCGAACGTTTTCATTGATCTCGGCAGTAATTTCGCCGTCGGAGAACTTACCGACAGAGATGTCACCGAGAGGGATATGCAGCTGACGTACAACACGCCGAGCCAGATCGGGGTTAGCGTTCCCCGTAAAGACCATCATCTTGGACACGCGCAGTACCTAGAGGCTGAGGGTAACCTGGATGAGTATAGAAAATGGCAGGGGCGGCTGGATTCGAACCAACGCATGGCAGGATCAAAACCTGCTGCCTTACCGCTTGGCGACGCCCCTGTATCTGTTGCATCAAGTGCCGAGCACTTGGTTCCTTTAGAGCAGACTTTGCAGCTTGCGGTGCAACATCGAAACGTTGCTGCCTTTTGCTACAAACCCTGTAAGGGTCTCTGTCAGAAGGGCCGAGACTTTATCAGCTTCAGCTTTGCTTGGGAAGCCCCCAAACACACAACTTCCAGTTCCGGTGAGTTTTGCTTCGGTAAATTTACCTAACAAATCCAATGCGTTACGTACTTCTGGATAACGCCTTGCAACCACCGGCAAGCAGTCATTTCGACTGTTTCCCTCGGGAACGGGGCGCACTTTAATGGGCGGCGTGTTACGTGTCAACAAAGGATCGGAAAAAATTTCTGCCGTACTTACAGAGACTTGCGGTACGAGCACCAGATACCACGGTTCTTCGGGATCGACCGGGGTCAGTTTCTCGCCCACGCCCTCGGCGAAAGCTGCGTGACCACGGACGAAAACCGGGACGTCGGCACCCAGCGTCAGGCCCAGAGTAGCCAGGCGATCTTCATCCCAGCCCAGTTGCCACAAATGATTGAGGCCGAGCAAAGTGGTCGCCGCATTTGAACTGCCACCACCAATGCCACCGCCCATGGGCAGCACTTTGTCGATCCAGATGTCGATACCCAGCGGACAGCCCGATTGTTGCTGAAGCATTTTTGCTGCGCGCACGATCAGATTGCTGTCATGCGGCACGCCGGCAAACTCGGTGTGCAGCTGAATCACGCCGTCATCGCGCGCGGCAAAAGTGATTTCGTCGCCGTAATCGACAAACTGAAACAGCGTCTGCAACTCGTGATAACCATCTTCACGGCGACCGAGAATGTGCAGCATCAGATTGAGTTTGGCCGGCGAGGGCAGGGTCAGGCGTGCAGCGGTCATGCGTTATTGCCCCAACTTGCGCGGTTGCCAGGTCTTGATCACCAGCGTGACGTCGAGGTCGGTGCCGTGCAGCTTTATGCGCTCGGGCAACCAGTAACCGTTTTGTTCGGTGTACGCGGTGTATTCAACTTTCCAGCCATCCTGTTCAAGGCTGGCCAGACGGCTGTCAGCGTCCAGATTCAGGCGGCTTTTAGAGTCCGGAGCCGGCAGGCCACGCACCCACCAGGCCAGATTCGGCACCGGCAGTTTCCAGCCAAGCTGTTCTTCGAGCAAGGCTTCCGGGGATTGCGATTCGTAGCGGCCCTGGTTGGCGACTTCCAGCGACACCTTGCCCGGACGCCCGGTCAGGCGTGCGGCGCCACGACCCAGCGGGCCGGACAGACGAATGTCGTAGTAATCCTGACGTTGCAGCCAGAACAGCGTGCCGCTACCGGAATCTTTCGGTGCGCGGATGCCGATCTTGCCGTCGATCTGCCAGCCGTCGAGGCCAGTCAGTTGCTGTTTGTTCGCGGCCCATTGAGCCGGACTGCCGTGGCCCTCGACCGATTCACGGGTGCCGAAACCCGAGCAGCCAGCGAGCAGGGCGATGAAGCTGAAAACAATAACGTGGCGCAAAAACATGAGTTAAAGAGTCTCGGATCCGGTCAGGCGCTTGATGGTGCTGCGCAGAATGGTGCTGTCGGGCTGATCCTTGAGGAATTTGCCCCAGATTTGTTTGGCTTCACGCTGATTGCCCTTGGTCCACAACACTTCGCCCAGGTGAGCGGCGACTTCGTGGTCAGGGAAACGCTCCAGCGCCTGACGCAGGTATTTCTCGGCGTCATCCAGATTGCCCATGCGGTAATTCACCCAGCCGAGGCTGTCGAGTACGGCCGGGTCTTCCGGATTGATCTGGTGCGCCTGCTCGATCAGCGCCTTGGCTTCAGCGTAGCGGGTGGTGCGGTCGGACAAGGTGTAACCCAAAGCGTTCAGCGCCATGGCGTTGTCCGGATCACGCTTGATGATCAGGCGCAGGTCTTTTTCCATCTGCGCCAAGTCGTTGCGTTTTTCCGCGAGCATCGCCCGGGTGTAGAGCAGATTCAGATCGTCCGGGTATTGCAGCAAGGCTTGCTGCAAGACTTTCCAGGCCTTGTCGTCCTGTTTGTTGGCCGACAGGGTTTCCGATTCGATCAGGTACAGCTGAATCGCGTAGTCCGGTTGCTCGTCACGCTCGGCGGCGAGTTTGCTTTGTGCTTCAGCGGTCTTGCCGTTGTTCATCAGGATATCGGCCTGACGCAATTGCGCCGGCAGATAGTCGTTGCCGGGGCCGACCTGGGCGTACTCGATGAGTGCGCCTTGCGGATCGTTACGCTCTTCGGCGATGCGGCCGAGGTTCAGGTGCGCCGAATCGACGTGGCTTTCACGGGCGATCAGGTCTTCCAGATAACCCTTGGCCTCGTCCCAGGCTTTGGCTTCCAGGCACACCAATGCCAGCGAATAGCGCAGTTCGTCGTCTTCCGGGTATTGCTGAACGAGGCTGGAAAACTCGGCCTTGGCGTCGTCCATGCGGTCTTGCTCAACCAACATGCGCGCGTAAGTCAGGCGCAGGCGCTTGTCGTCCGGGTATTTCTTGATGCTTTTTTGCAGAAGTGGCAGGGCTTCGTCGCCGCGGTTCATGATCTGCAGAAGACGGGCGCGCAGCAGGATCGGAGCGATTTCGCCTTCTTCCGGCGGATGGTCTTCGAGCAGGGTCAGGGCCGCTTTATTGTCGCCGTCCTGCTGCAGGAGCAGAGCCTTACCGAAAATCAGTTGGCTGTTGTTCGGGTGACGCTGCAGCAAACGGTCGAAACTTTTCATCAGACCGTTGCGGGTTTCCTGGTCGGTGTCGGCCGCTGAGAGGGCGAGGAAGTCGAAATGGGTGTCGCCCTTGCCTTGCAGGACTTTCTCCATATAGACCATCGAGTCGTCGTAACGCCCGGCGCGCGCCAGTTGCACGGCAGCAGCGCGTTGCGCTTCGAGGTCGTCCGGCGCGTTTTTCGCCCAGATCAGTGCGGTATCCAGCGCAGGCTGGTCCGCGCCGAGGTACTCGGCGATGCGAAAGGCGCGCTCGGAGACGCCCGGATCCTGCGTATTGATCGCCTGAGTCACGTAGTTGTCCAGGGCAATGTCGAAACGATTGCGCTGGCCGGCGAGTTCGGCACTCAACAGGCTGAAAACGGTTTCCTCGCTGAACGAGCTGTAAACCTTGGGCTTTTCAGGCACGGGCGTGGTGTCTTCGACCGGCGGTGTACCGTCCGGCGACACGGGTGCCAAGGCCTGACAGCCGCTGAGGAAGACAAAAGCAAGGAGCAACGCGGAAGATCTATTCATATAGGAAGAGGACGACTAACCTGCGGTCGGATCATCATGACACAAGCCTTCGGCCAAACATAACCGCTCAGGCAATTTACGCTGATCGCCCTGTAGGAGCTGCCGCAGGCTGCGATCTTTTGACGTTGATTGAGACGCGGAGCGTCCCGGGCTGCATTCCC
>NZ_AKJD01000050.1 GCF_000282515.1 Pseudomonas sp. GM80 | reverse complement strand
TTTTAAAGATCAAGATCAAAAGATCGCAGCCTGCGGCAGCTCCTACAGGGGGTTATCAAGGAGATGAAGATGACGTATACCGACGATCAGCAAGCCCTGCTTGAGCAATACGTGAAGAAGATTCTTGCCGCGCCCGTTTATGACCTGGCCGTGCGTACGCCGTTGCAGGCTGCGCCGGCGCTGTCCGAAGCGTTGGGCAACCGCATCCTGCTCAAGCGCGAAGATCTGCAGCCGACGTTCTCTTTCAAAATCCGTGGCGCCTACAACAAACTGGTGCAATTGAGCGATGCGCAGAAAGCGCGCGGGGTGATCACCGCGTCTGCCGGCAATCACGCGCAAGGCGTGGCGCTGGCGGCGCGCGAGCTCGGAATTGCCGCGACTATCGTCATGCCGAAGTCGACGCCGGAACTGAAAGTGCTTGGCGTGCGAAGTCGTGGCGCCGAAGCGCTGCTGCACGGTGAGAGTTTTCCGTTTGCACTGGCTCATGCACTGCAACTTGCCGAGCAGACCGGGCGCACCTTTGTTTCACCGTTCGATGATCCGCACGTGATCGCCGGGCAAGGCACCGTCGCCATGGAAATCCTCCGCCAGCACCAGGGCGCACTGGACGCGATCTTTATTCCGGTCGGCGGTGGCGGGTTGATCGCGGGCATCGCGGCCTATATCAAATACCTGCGCCCGGACGTGCGGATCATCGGCGTCGAATCCGAACACTCTGCATGCCTGCAAGCCGCCCTGCACGCAGGAGAACGGGTCGTCCTGCCCAATGTCGGCACTTTCGCCGATGGTGTGGCGGTGGCGCAGATCGGTGAGTTCGGCTTTGAGGTTTGCCGGTTTTGTGTCGACGAAGTCATCACCGTCAGCAACGATGAACTGTGCGCAGCGATAAAGAACATCTACGACGACACCCGCTCGATCACCGAGCCTTCCGGTGCCTTGGCCGTGGCCGGGATCAAGCAGTTCGTGGCGCGCACGGGAGTCCGCGAGCAAACCTTCGTCGCCATCGATTCCGGTGCGAACATCAATTTCGACAGTTTGCGGCATGTCGCCGAGCGCGCGGCGGCGTGCAGCGTCCCGGCGTGATGTCGGTCAGGCCAGCAACGGGCGCAGGAATGTGCGCTCGTAGCTGACAATGAACTTCTTCTCGACCAGCGTCGCCACCAGCGCCGTGCTCTCCGGGTCGGTCATGGCGATATGCCGATAGCTTTCGTAATCGGCCAGCGAGGGAAAGCTGAACAGGCAGTAAGCGATGTTGCTGGCGCCTTCCGATGGCAGAAAATAGCCGTGATGGCTGCCGCCCAGGCGCTCGACAATTCCGAGCCAGGCCTTGGCGTAAGCCTCGAATTCGGTCAACTGGTAAGGATCAATGACATATCTGACGTGGCAGGTAATCAACAGCGGCGCTCCTTGTTCTGATTATTCCTGAAGGGCTGTTCCGGTTTTGTCCGAGGCCGACCAGATGCGGTAGCGCACTTCGACATTGGATGGGGCATAGACCACGACCGGCAGTTTGCTGTTGTAGCGCAGCATGAAGCCATCACCGACAACCGGTACGAACGCGCGTTTTTTCTTCGAGCCGGGAGGGCAGGCCATCATCGTGCTCGTCGGACCGATGACATTCTCAAGGCGATAAAACGGGTAACCCCAGCCTTGCAGGCTCTTTTCATCGAGAATCCCGTCCAGTTTCTGGCGGTTGCAATCCACTTCGAGGGTTTTACCCGCGAGGATCTCGACCCGGAAGTTTTCTTCCTGCGCCTGTTTGGGTAAGTGTATGACCTGGCGGGTGAAGCCGGCTTCGGCTTTCGGGTACGGGGCCACGTCTTCAAGTTTGGCGGCGTGGGCGAACGTGGACAGATTTGCGATAACGAGCCCGGTGGTCGCGTAAATGCGTAAAGAACCCATGGAAGCCTCCTGGCGGGTGTAGGGTGATTGACAGGCATTCTTACTGTCACAGGCAGCGAATGCAAACCGGCAACAGATTGCAAAATGCAACGTACCCTCCAGCCATTCCGGCATTTTGCAACTGGCAAAACGCTGGCCATCGCGCCAAGTCATTGATTTTTCGAGGGTCAAAATGAGCCGATGAAAGGCACGTTTTATGCGTCTTTTCAGTGCGGCGCACCGGGTTTGGGCGCCTACACTCCAATGGGCATTTCGCAGTACCACCGTTTGCCGCACCAGGGAAACAGCGGGGACACACCCGTGCAGGAGCAGCAAAAGGTCAGCGTGAATACTTGATTGGCAATCGCACAGTAAGGAGAGGGTTCGCCATGTTTCTGTCTGCCTTGGAACTTCGTAACATCATTGAAAGCAGTTTTCTGCCAAAACGCTGCCAGTGCACCTTGTCGCCCGACTTGTCGATGACCGTCAAAGTGTTTGGCGATCATCAGACCGATCAGGTCGATTTGTTGGTCAGTGGCATCGACGCCAGCCACCTCAATGGCTGTCGTGAAATCAATGAACTGATCGCAGGGCTGCGCTCGGACTTGAAGGAACAAGCTACGCCACACCACTACAGCCCACGCTCCAGAGCCGTTTAACGCACCGTTTCACTCAGTTCGACCGTCACGCGCCGGGCCTGCACGAAACCGAGGCCCAGCGCGAACTCGACCAGCACCGCGAGCAAAATCCCGGGGCCGGCGTGGCCGTTCAGCCATTCTCCGAAACCGAGCACTGCCAAACCAAAACAGCCGACCATAAAACCGTTGCTCAGCGCACTTCGTGTCGATGACGGCGGCGCATTGCGTACCAGGAAAAACATCACCCCCAGCGCCGCGAACAACATGGCGCTGCGCCGCGCGACAAACCCGGCTCCGTCGGAATATTCAATGCTCCAGATCGCCAACAACAGTTCGGGGAAAAAGCCCCAGACCAGCGCGAGCACACAACACAACGAAGCAGTGATCCCAGACAACGTGCGAAACGACAACTGCATGGCGAGTCCTTTGCGGCAGTGAGGAGGACCCCGAGCATAACCTCCGGAGCACGCCAAGCCTACCGCAAACCCGCAAATCAGAGCTTTCCGTCAGTTTTGATAACTGCACGCGTCAGACAATTTCCGATAGCTGATTTCCTCAGGCTTACCGTTGTTGTCGATGTATTTCATGTCTGCGGTAATCACCTTGCAATCCATTGTGGGTGGCTCGGTCAACGACACCACTTTCGCGACGTGCAGCGGCATGCCGTACTGATAAGGCACGGCTTTCGAGGTGGCGGACGTGTCATTGGCCTGGGCCAGCCCGGCGAAGGCTGTGCAGGCGAGGGCGGCGGTGAGCAGGAAGGGACGAATGTTCATCAAAGGACTCCCGAGCAACGGAAAGAAGTTCGGCGTGACGCGGGCCGAACCTGCCGCACTGGGCGTCGGCCAAAACGGTCGAGGGCGTGCGGTTCAGTAGAGTTTTCGACCACGGCGTTAAGCGATGGTTAACCCGGCTGAACGCCGGCTGTCAGGGAATGGGAGTTTTTTTGAGGAGTAGGGCCGATTCTTTGTAAAACCTTCATTTGTATCGAGCGAGAGTCGTTAGAGTTTTAAAGTCACCAGCGTTTCATTCTTCACGTGTGAATGAACGGGGAACTCATCCGTTTCCTGATAGCGGTCATTGGGGCCATAGATCAGGTATTTGTGCGAACTCTCATGACCCACGTTCGCAAAAATCACTTGAGGTCCTTGCTCCGTCAGCCAGATCCATCCCGGACGGTTTCTTTCAGCGAATTCGATTCGCCCGATCTTGTGATCGACAACATCCAGATAGAACAGCACCCCTTGCAGGTAATTCGAGGTGAATTCACCCGAGACCAGCAGCACACGCGAACCCTCTTTCAGTGGCACACATCGCGACTGCACGTTACTCCCTCGAGAAGCATCCGCGTCTTCGTACAGGAAACCCGCTGCATCTGGCAGGCGCACCCGGTACACATCAGTACCCGAAAGGGGATGCCCGCGAAGCAGCGAAATCACGCTTAGGCTGTCACCCAACTGACAACTGAGCTGAGTCGTAAACCGAGGTTCAGTGGCCAGGGCGTGAGAGCTCAGGATGGTGACCAACAAGCCCAGGAGGATTTTTCTCACGGGGACATTCTCGAGTGTGTTTCGAGCGGGCTGTTCATGACTGAACCGAAACTGGCACCCGGCTCAAAAACAGCGTCAGACCTTGCTGATAAAGCTCCGCGTCCATCGCATCGCTGTGCCTGGGGATGTGATAGGCCTTGCCCTTGCTGTCCAGTTTGGCGCAGGCAACGGAGTAAAAGTCGGGCGTGACTTTGAGTCGCACGATCTGCGCCCAGGCCAGGCTGGCTTTGGCGCTCTTGCCTTTGGTATTGATCAGGGTGAAACCCTGTTCGTCGAGTTGCAGGCGATAATTTCCCTCAGACGCCTTGAGCTGCGTGCGTAACTTCATTTCGATCAGGCGCTGACTCGCACGACGAAAAGGCGCACGCGGCTTCGCACGGTTGTCAGCGATGCGTTTGCGCAAAGGGGTTAACAGGCGATCGGAGTAAAACCACCAGCTCCCCGTAAAAACCACGGCGAACAGCACCATGGCGATTAAAGTCTGTGCGCTGAGCACGCGCGCGGGGAAATAGATCGCCAGCAAGCCACTGGCTAGCCCCAGGAAAAACAGCAGCGGCGCGAGCAAGCGGTCTTGCAACCGCTGCATATGACCCAACAGCCGCGCCTGCAGCTGATCATCCTTGAGCAGCTCCTGCTCAAGCAGTGCGCCGATCCGCATCCGCGTGTGTTCTGGGGTGATGCTGAACTGCAATTCCATGGTGCTGAATCCGACGTCCGTGTTTGATAGGCGAGAAGCTTATGCGGTTGTGTTTCGCCAGACAGGCGTTACTCGGTGCAGTTTGGATAAACGGAGCACTCGCGTCCGTTGATTTTGAATTTTTTGAACACCGGCGGTTTCTGGCATCTTTCGGAGGTTGCGCTGCCTTGACACGGTTTCCATCCCTGGGTGGTTTTAATCCACCGATTGTCCATGCTCGGTACTTCATCTTCTGATAGGCGGTAAGTAAAACTGATCTCGCTGTTTTTAAGCGTTGAGCGTTGAACGGCTCCGCCCGGTTTACCGCGTTCGTAATAGTCGGCGGGCACGTTCCAATTTGAATCCGCCGCACTGCACGATAATATTTTTGAAATGCCGTCATCTTCGATTCTTGCAACGCTGAGCTGGAACATCCAGGTGCACAGGCCTCTGAACTCAGCGGTTCCAGGCGCAGAAGGGGTCACACCACCCGACGCTGTTCCCCCTCTGACAGATATTCCGCCGACATCCCCACCGATATCCAGGGAAGATGGGCCATAACGGCCGTCGATGGCCACGGCTACCCGCGTTAACGCCAGGGTGCATCCAGCGATGTGATAGCTCAAAGGGATTTTGAAACGGGTCGTTTGCGCCCTGTCTTTTACATCAACGCTATCGGTTTTTTGATGCCGTCTTGGTTGTGTGCTGCCCAGGCCTGGCACATAAACGTCGCAGTTCTGGCCGGACTCCGGCGAATACTGCGATTTGAACGTCAGTTCGAAGTTGGCAGGTGAATTCGCAATCAAGGTGAAAGTGTCGGCCCCGTAGTCGCCGGTCATGCTGTCAGCCGAGCTGCAGGCACCGATCAAAGGGAACGTCAGCCACAGTAATGATTTCATCCTGGATGAGCGCGCGAATGTGCGCATTTTTTATTTCCTCGGGAGGCGTTTACCACTGATGGGTGAACGCTTGTCTTGCGGTATGCAAAAGGCCTGGGGAGTCAGCCACGACTCCCCTCTGACGGGTAAACCATTCGCTCTGCCAGCGGTCGAGGGCCTGGCCCAAGCTGTGGCTCCCAGCCCGCTTTTGCGACGGGCTTCGCAGATCGGTTAGCGCGCTTTGGCCGGCAGGATTTGCGCAACGGCGGGGACGAGCAGGGCACCGGCCTTGTCTGTTGCCGCGGCCAAGGGGATGACCGGTGGCAGGATGGCAATGCCTGTGCCGGCGCCCGGGCCGCCGCCCGAGTTGACCTTGACCTCGGCGCCGCTGATGGTCACGCCACCGGCATCGACTTTGACAAAACTGCCGCCAGCCTTGGCCGTAAGCTCCATGCCGCCCTCGACCACAACCTTGTCACCCGCGTGGTAGTGAATCTCGGTCCCGGCTTCAACGAATTGCGCAGTCCCGACTTTCACATGCTGGGTCACGCCCACGGTGAGGTGGTCGTCAGCGCGCATTTCACTGATGCGATCCAGGTGCGTAATCCGGTGTTCTTCAACCTTGAATTCGCTCAGGGTGTTGGCTTCGACGGTGTCATGGCGTTCGTTGCCGACGCGGATTTTCTGGTCGTGCTCGATGTTCTCGTCCCAATCGCGCTGGGCGTGGATGTAGATCTGCTCGATGCCTTTCTTGTCTTCGATGCGAAACTCGTTGTAGCCCTTGCCGCCCGGTGAACTGAGGGTCTTGAAGGTGCTGCGGGTCTTGTTCGCCGGCAGGTCGTAGGGGACGACGTTTTCCTTGTGGTACAGGCAGCCGGTGACCAGCGGTTGATCGGGATCGCCTTCAAGGAAGGTAACGAGGACTTCCATGCCGATGCGCGGGATGGCGATGCCGCCGTAGGCACTGCCGGCCCAACCGCTGGCGACGCGCATCCAGCAGGTGGTCTTGTCGTCGGCCTGGCCGTCGCGGTCCCAGTGGAATTGCACTTTGATGCGGCCGTACTGATCGCAGTGGATTTCTTCGCCGGACGGGCCAGTGACGACGGCGGTCTGGCTACCGAGCACTTTTGGTTTTGGATGCTCAAGGGCCGGGCGGTAGTGCGCGTCCCACGGCGTGGCGAGGAAGCTGTTGCGGTAGCCCTGATGGAAATCACTTTTGTTGTCGGTGACGTCGCTGGTGACGTTTTCGCCGAGCACTTGCGGCTGTTTACCTTCGTGAAAGACTTCCAGCAGCAACCACAGCTCATTCCATTCAGCGCGCGGATGTTCGGCCAGCGTGAGGAAATGGCCGCTGGTGAACGTCGGCTCGTCACCTTTGCCTTCGGCGAGTTTGTAGTCGCTGCGATGGCGTTCCAGCGCACGGGTCGAGAGGAACTTGCCGCGCTCGCGGGTGGTGAAGCGGCCGGGGTAGTCGTAGTCCTCCAGGTCCGGGGAGAACTCGGATTTGGCCGCGCCTTCGGGCAGCAGCTTCGGTTTTTCGAAATCGTAGTCGCGGCGGCTGACGCGGCTGGTGCGGGTTTCCAGGCGCAGGTTGAAGCGCTTGACCACCGGTTTGTCGGCGCTCATGCCGGAGTCTTGCTGGTAACTCACGGCTTTGAGTTTGCGGAACACCGTCTGGTCGTCGCCGAACACCAGTTTGTGGCCGCTGCTGCTGTGCTGGAAGTGGAAGTGGATACCTTCCTCTTCACACAGGCGCTGGATGAAGTGCAGGTCGGATTCGTCGTATTGCACGCAGTATTCGCGTTCCGGGTATTCGGCACTGAGCTGGAAGCTGTAGGCGTCGGCCAGAATGCCGCGATCTTCCAGAACCTGGGCAATGATCTTCGGCACGGTGAGCTGCTGGAAAATCTGCTGATCGTGGTTGTGCTGCAGATAGGCCAGTTGCGGCACCAGGCTGATGCTGTAACGGGTCAGGGTCTTGCCGGAATCGCCTTGCTCGATGCGATACACCAAACCGTGGATCTTGCCTTCGCCGGTGGCGCCGAAGGTCAGGAACCCGGGTTTGTGCAGCAGTTCTTCGAGTTTCAGGTCGGGGCGCGCGCTGACCAGTTCGAGGTCGAAACGGAACGGTTCGTTGAGGGCTTCGCGACCGGTGAAGCTGAGGACTTGCAGGTCGGCGTTGGCGCCTTCAAGCGTGAGGGTGATGTGGGTTGCGTTGGCGTCCAGCATGCCTTGAATTCCGTCCATTGAATAAGCAGGGGACGGATGATGGAGGATTAAACCGCCTCGTTCAAGGCGCAAATGCCGTATGCGTGGTCCCTCAAGGTCATAGGGAAAACCCTTAGGTGAGGGTTTTCACCCAATGAAATCGGGCGATTCAAGGTCGTTGTGAGTGATGGCGACGTGGAATTATTCGACCACCCGCTAAAGAATCGTCAGTCAGTTTCAGACTAAAGTCGCCTGTGGCCCGTCAAAGCCATCTGCCAT
Source organism: Pseudomonas sp. GM80 (assembly GCF_000282515.1). GTDB lineage: Bacteria > Pseudomonadota > Gammaproteobacteria > Pseudomonadales > Pseudomonadaceae > Aquipseudomonas. Next base: position 31,695 of record NZ_AKJD01000050.1, on the reverse strand, counting down.
CATTGCCGCTCACCCCTGCGTGTTCACTTCTTCCCGGCTCATCCTCGACCCGGGACGGGAGCTATTTTTCTGGCTTATTGCGCCTTTGCGCAAACGCTGCAATGTTGGAGTTTTTCATGCGTCCCCCATTTCCCCTCATCACCCCGCGCCAGTCGTTTGGCTTCGGAGCTGTTGTGCTGTGCGCCGGTTTTGCCGCGCAGGTTCAGGCCAGCGGTTTTCTCGAAGACACCACGGCGAAAATCGAATCGCGCACGGTGTATTTCAACCGCGATTTCCGTGATGGGCACACCTCGAACGACCAAGGCGCGTCCAAGCGTGAAGAGTCGGCTCAGGGTTTTATTCTCAACCTGCAATCGGGCTACACCGAAGGCACGGTCGGTTTTGGTCTCGATGCATTGGGCATGCTCGGTTTTCAACTCGATTCCAGCCCGGACCGCAGCAACAGCGGTTTGCTGCCCTCCAGCGGCAGCGATCCGCGCGGCTCGAAAGGCCAGTACGCAAAAATGGGGTTGACCGCCAAGGTCAAGGTCTCGGACACCGTATTGAAATACGGCGCGCTGCTGCCGGACCTGCCGTTGCTGAAGTACAACGACGGTCGTTTGCTGCCGACGATGTTCAACGGCGCCATGCTCACCTCGAAAGAGCTGAAAGACCTGACCTTCATGGCCGCGCGCCTGGACAAGTACACCGCGCGGGACTCCACCGATTCGCAAGACATCCGCGTGCATTGCAAGAACAAGCGCTACGCGTGCAACACCACCGCCGATCATTTCGACATGTACGGTTTCGATTACAAGATCAATGATCGCCTGACCGCGCAGTATCACTACGCCGAACTGGAAGATATTTATCGTCAGCACTTCGTTGGCCTGTTGGGCAATCAAGCGCTGGCTGGCGGTGTGCTGAAAGCGGATCTGCGTGTGCTGAAGAGTGCCGACAGCGGCGATGCCAAGGCGGGGTCCATCGATAACCGTGCATTGAGCGGCATGCTGTCCTACGCGCACAGCGGGCATACCTTCAGCGCCGGTTGGCAGCGCATGAACGGCGACAACTCGATGCCGTACCTCGATGGCAGCAATCCGTATCTGGTCAACTATGTGCAGGTCAACGACTTCGCCGCGGCGCAGGAACGTTCCTGGCAGTTGCGTTACGACTATGACTTCAAGGCTATTGGCATTAACGGTTTGAGCTTCCTGACCCGTTACGTCAACGGTGACCACATCAAGGTGTTGGGCAGCGATCAGGAAGGCAAAGAGTGGGAACGTGACAGCGAGTTGAAATACGTGATTCAGGCCGGCACGTTCAAGGACGTCAGTTTGCGTCTGCGCAATGCGACGTATCGGACCAACTACGAGAAGTTCGCCCGGGATGTCGATGAGACGCGGTTGATCGTCAGCTACAACTTTTCGGTGTTGTAAGGTCAGTCATTTCAGCGTCTGCTCGACTGCCATCGCTGGCAAGCCAGCTCCCACAAGGATCTTCAGTGAACGCAGATTCTGTGTACCGCAGAAATCCCTGAGGGAGCGGGCTTGCCCGCGATGGCGTCCCTGAATGGACCGCGGCTGTATGGCTTACAGCCAATGCCAGAAGCGGCTCCAGAACCCTCGGTTCAGGTCGTCCTTGCAGCCGGCATATTGCTGGGCGTACAGGTCCGAGCGATTCTGCACTTTGCGCGCCGTTGGCATCAGCCAGGCTTTGCTCGCATAAGTCTTGTTGCGATAACCGCCCCAGCCCTCGTGGTAGTTGAGGTACTGGTTGTACGCGTCGTATTTGTAGACGCCATTGATGGTGGTGGTCTTGTCCATGTACCAGCCGACAAAGTCGATGGCGTCATCGAAGTCTTCACGGTCGGCACCATGTCGGCCGGTGCTTTTCTGGTAGTCGGACCAGACTTCGTCCTTGGCCTGAGCGTAGCCCGAAGCCGTGGTCACCCGGCCCCATGGAATCACCCAGAGCAAGTATTTACGTGGGGTCTTGGCGTCGTAGCGATAGCCGGACTCTTGATACATGATCGCGAAGGGCACCTGAATCGGCACCCCCCAGCGTTTTTGCGTGACCTGTGCGGCGTCGTACCAATCGCTTTTTTCCCGGAAAATGTCGCAGAGGTTTTCCGGCGAGCGCGGCGGCGAAGTACCGCAACCGGTCAATAGCGTTGCCAGTGTCAAAAGTCCAAGCGTCTGCCTGCAGTTCAAAAGCCGTTATCCCGTCGTGCGCAAAAAGGCCGACATTCTACGCGCTCAGGACAATTGGTGACGATAGGGCAAATCCGGACCGGTCTTGCTGCAGGTCAGCGCAGCGGCTTGCACGGCGAACTTGAGCATTGTCTCGATCTGTTCGCGAGCCAGTTGCTGCACGCCTTGCACCGAATCCAGACCCTGCTCGGTCAGCCAGGTGATCAGCGCGGCCTGGAAGGTATCGCCGGCGCCGACGGTATCGGCAATCGTCACTGAGCAGGCCGGTACCGACCAGGAACCGTGAGTGCGGCTGAACACCGTTGCGCCTTCAGCGCCACGGGTCAGGAAAACGATCTGGCAGCGATGCTCCAGCCAGCCCTCGATCACGCGCTGCGGATCGGCCTCGGGGTAGAGCAGGCTCAAGTCTTCGTCACTGACTTTGATCAGGTCTGCCAGCTGCACCAGCGTGGCAATGCGTTCGCGCCACAGGTCGATATTCGGTTGCGGGTTGAGGCGCACGTTCGGGTCGAGGCTGATCAGGCGTTTGCCGCTTTCGCGTTGAACCAGGGCCAACAACGTGTCGCCGATCGGTTGCACCACCAGTGAAAACGAACCGATATGCAAGCCACGCACTTCGGGGCCGAGGGTGGGCAAATGCGCCATGCTCAACTGCCGATCGGCGCAACCTTCGCCACGGAAACTGTAATGCGGCGAGCCGTTGGCACCCACCGCGACCATCGCGAGCGTGGTCGGCGCGGCGAAATCCACAAGGTAGTCAGGCCGTACGCCTTCCTCCTGCAGCACCTGCTGCAAACGGCGGCCGAGGTAGTCCGTCGACAGTCCACCGAACAGCGCTGAATCCACGCCCAGCCGGCGCAGGCCAACGGCGACGTTGAACGGCGAACCGCCGGCAATCGCCTTGAAATTCACTTTCGAGGCCAGACCGCTGGCATCGTCTTCACTGAAGAAATCAAACAGGGCTTCGCCACACACCAGGTACATAGTTGTTTGCTCTTTATAGGGTTGCGACATGCTGTTGATAGCGTTCATAAGCCTGCTGGAACGCCGCGACATTGGCGGCAATCGGCAGGGTTTCACTGCTCAGGTCGAGTGTCACGCAACGCTGGCACAGATCCGCCAGCGTGTCTTCGTGACCGTTCGACCAGGATTTGCACCACGCGGCCTGAATCGCCGCGCCTAAGGCTGCGGCCTCACTTTGCTCGGTGCAGATGACCGGGGTGTTCATGATGTCGGCGACGATCTGCCGCCACACCGCACTTTTCGAACCGCCGCCAATCAGGCAAATGCTGCGGCTTTGTAAACCATTCTGGCGCAGTAAATCCAGCCCGTAGCGCAAACCGAAGGTGGTGCCTTCGACAGCGGCGCGGCACAGATTGGCCTGGGTAAGATTGTTCAGGGTCAGGCCATGCAGGCTGCCGGTGGCGTGGGGCAGGGCGGGAACCCGTTCGCCGTTGAAGAATGGCAGCAGGCTCACGCCGTCGGCGCCGATCGGGGATTGTGCGACGAGGTCGTTGAACTGCTGCAGATCGAGGTTGAACAGTTCGCGAATCGCACCGGTGGCGTTGGTCAGGTTCATCGTGCAGATCAGCGGCAACCAGCCACCGCTGGACGAACAGAACGTCGCGACTGCGGCGTCCGGGCTGACTTTCGGTACGTCGGAGTAGGCGTAAACGGTGCCTGAAGATCCGAGGCTCATGGTGATCGCGCCAGGCTGGATATTGCCGGTGCCAATGGCGCCCATCATATTGTCGCCGCCGCCGCTGGAGACCAGCGCTTCAGGGTTGATGCCGAGGTGTTCGGCAATCGCCGGCAGAATTTTGCCCACGGCTTCATGTGCATCGATCAGCTCAGGCAATGCCGCTTGCAGGCGCCCGCTGGCGTCGATGTCGCGCAGCAATTGCAAGTCCCACTGACGGCTGCGCACGTTGAAGTAGCCGGAGCCGGAGGCGTCACCGTATTCGCTGCAGGCACGGCCGGTCAGCCAGAAATTCAGGTAGTCGTGGGGGAGCAGGATTCGAGCGATGCGCGAGAAAACGGCGGGGTGCTGTTCTTTGGTCCACAACAGTTTGGACACGGTATAGCCCGGCGCGATGACCACGCCCAAGCGCTCCAGTGAACCTTTTTCGCCGCCGAGATGTTTGAGCAGGCGATCGTTTTCTGCCGTGGATTCGGTGTCGCACCAGAGTTTCGCCGGGCGCAGCACTTCACCCTGATCGTCGAGCAATACCAGGCCGTGTTGCTGGCCGGAAACGCCGACGCCGAGGATCTCCTCGCCGTCGACGTTGGCGGCGAGTAATGCGCGGCGAGTGGAGAGGGTGAAGGCGTCGAGCCATTGCCGGGTGTCCTGCTCGCGACGACCATTGGCGCCGCTGATCATCGTGTGTGCAGCAGCGCCCTGGCCGAGGACTTGCCCGCTGCCGGCGTTAAGGATGATCGCCTTGGTGCCTTGGGTGCCGCAGTCGATGCCGAGGAAAAGTTGTCGGGTTGTCATGAGGACTCCACAAGTCGCTCGTTCCCACGCTCTGCGTGGGAATGCCTCAATGGACGCTCTGCGTCCGCTGTTGAATGGGGACGCGGTGCGTCCCGGGCTGCATTCCCACGCAGAGCGTGGGAACGATCAGGCTGCCAGTATTTTTTCCAGCGTTCGCGTCACACCCTCTTCGCGCAAGCTGTTGCAGCACCACTCAAACGCCGCCACAAACGCCGTCGAACGCGGGATCGCTGTGCCGAATATCTCCTCAACCGCCAACAACCGCTCAGTGATCAACGCATCATCCGCCACCAGCGCCTGGCAAAACGTCGCCCGTGGATCAGGAATCGAATAGGTATCACCGTTCTCATCCACTCCCTTCAAATACAACGCCCATGCCGCGACCACCAGCGCCGCACGCTTGGTTTCCTGGCCATCGGCAATCAACCGGTTGATCGTCGGAATGGTGAACTTGGGAAACTTCGACGAGCCATCCGAACACACCCGCTCCAGCTGGTCGGCAATCGCCTGATTGGAAAAACGCGCGACCAACGTGTCCTTGTACTCGGTCAAATCAATGCCCGGCACCGGCGCCAGTTGCGGGGTCACGTCCAGGTCCATGTAGGCACGCATATACCGTACAAACAGCGGGTCGTTCATGGTCTCGTGAACAAACCGGTAACCCTTCAAAAAGCCCAGATACGTCAGTGCCAGATGACTGCCGTTGAGCAGTTTGATTTTCATCTCCTCGTACGGAGAGACGTCGTCGGTGAACTGCACGCCAACCTTTTCCCAGGCCGGCCGGCCGTTGACGAATTTATCCTCCAGCACCCATTGCACAAACGGCTCGCAGACCACCGGCCAGGCATCGTCGACCCCGTGTTTGTCGGCCAGTTGCAGGCGATGTGCGGTGCTGGTCATCGGCGTGATGCGGTCGACCATGGCGTTGGGGAAACTGACGTTGGCGTCGATCCAGCTGCACAGATTGCTATTGCGCAGCGTGGCAAATGCCAGCAACGCCTTGCGGGTCACCGCGCCGTTGTGCGGCAAGTTATCGCAAGACATCACGGTAAAGGCCTGGATGCCCGCCGCGCGGCGTTTTTCCAGGGCGGCACACAAAAAGCCGAACACGGTTTTCGGCGCGTCAGGGTGGGCGAGGTCATGCTGAATCTGCGGCAGGTGCGCCATGAATTCGCCGTTGCTGTCATCGATGCAGTAACCGCCCTCGGTGATGGTCAGCGAGACAATGCGGATCTGCGGGTCGGCGAGTTTGTCGATCAGTGCCTGAGCACCGTCTTCGGCCAGCAACATGTCGCGAATCGCGCCGATCACGCGCACTTCGGTGTCGTCGCTGTCACCCAGTTCGAACAGGGTGAACAGGTAGTCCTGTTCCTTGAGATCGTCGCGGGCGCGGCGATCTTCTGCGCGCAGGCCAACGCCGCAGATCGCCCAGTCCAGCGCTTCGCCGGTGTTCATCAGCGCATCGGTGTAATACGCCTGATGCGCGCGGTGAAAACCGCCGACGCCGATGTGCGCGATGCCCTGACGAGTGTCGCCGAGGCGGTAAGCCGGCAGCTTTACTTCGCTCGCCAGGCCGTGGAGATTCTGTTGATTGAGTTTCATTGGGCAAGTCTCTCGAAAATCAGGCCGCAGCACGCAGCGGGCGTGTCAGCGCTACGCCATCGGCATCGAATAAATGGCAGTGGGCTGCGTCCAGATGCAGGCTCAGTTGCTCGCCGTACCGGCTGGCCAGATCACCGCGCACGCGCATGGTCAGCGCTTCGCCGGCAGTGGTGATGACGTGGCAAAAGGTGTCGCTGCCGAGGCGCTCACTGACATCGGCGGTGACTTGCAGGGTGCAGTCGCCGGCTTGCGCCAGTTCCAGATGCTCGGGGCGAATGCCAAGGGTCACGGCGCTGCCGACACTGAGATTGGCGGCGTTGAAGGGCAGGGTGACGCGCGTGCCGGCGTCCAGCGAGACTTCGCAGCTCTGGGCATCGACGCGGGCAATCTTGCCTTTGAGGAAGCCCATTTTCGGCGTGCCGAGAAATCCGGCGACGAACAGATTGGCCGGTTGGTGATACAGATCCAGCGGCGAGCCGACCTGTTCGATCTTGCCGCCATTGAGCACCACGACTTTGTCGGCCATGGTCATCGCTTCGACCTGATCGTGGGTCACGTAAATCATCGTCGCTTGCAGGTCTTTGTGCAGGCGCAGCAGTTCCAGACGCATCTGCACGCGCAGCGCCGCGTCGAGGTTGGACAGCGGTTCGTCGAACAGGAAGATTTTCGGATTGCGCACAATGGCGCGGCCGATCGCCACACGCTGGCGCTGGCCACCGGAGAGCTGTTTCGGTTTGCGTTCAAGCATTGGGCCGAGTTCAAGAATGCGCGCGGCTTCGCCGACTTTTTTCTCGACTTCGGCTTTCGGTACGCCGGCCAGGTCGAGGGCAAACGACATGTTCTTTTTCACGGTCATGTGCGGGTACAGCGCGTAAGTCTGGAACACCATCGCCAGGTCACGCTTGGCCGGGCTGACTTCGGTGATGTCGCGGCCATCGAGTTCGATGGTGCCGCCGCTGACTTCTTCAAGGCCGGCGATCAGTCGCAGCAGGGTGGACTTGCCGCAGCCGGACGGGCCGACGAAGACCACGAATTCCTTGTCGTTCACTTCCAGGTCGATGCCTTTGATGATGGAGAAGCCTTCGAAGCCTTTTTGCAGATTCTTGATTTTCAGGTTGGCCATGATGATGGGCCTCCGCGTTGTTGTTTTTTTAAGATCAAAAGATCGCAGCCTGCGGCAGCTCCTACAGGGGCGGTATCTTTTGCTTGGCAATGTTCATTTCACGGCGCCGAAGGACAGGCCACGCACCAGTTGTTTCTGGCTGATCCAGCCGAAGATCAGGATCGGCGCGCAGGCCAGGGTCGACACCGCCGACAACTTGGCCCAGAACAACCCTTCGGGGCTCGAATACGAGGCGATCAACGCGGTCAGTGGCGCGGCTTTCGAGGAGGTCAGGTTCAGCGACCAGAACGCCTCGTTCCAGCACAGAATCAGCGACAGCAGCACGGTCGAGGCGAGGCCGCCCTTGGCGATCGGCAGCAGCACGCGAACCATTTCCTGCCACAACGTGGCGCCGTCGAGGCGGGCGGCTTCGAGGATGTCTTTGGGGATGTCCTTGAAGTAGGTGTAAATCATCCAGACCACGATCGGCAGGTTGATCAGCGTGTAAATCACGATCAGCGCGATGCGTGTGTCGAGCAGACCGAAGCTCTTGGCCAGCAGGTAGATCGGCATCAGCACGCCCACCGGCGGCAGCATCTTGGTCGAGAGCATCCACAGCAGCGTGCCTTTGGTGCGCTGGGTTTCATAGAACGCCATCGAGTAAGCCGCCGGCACCGCGATCAGCAGGCACAACGCGGTGGCGCTGAAGGAAATCACCACCGAGTTCCAGGCGAAACTGAAGTAGTCGCTGCGCTCGTTGATGTGCAGGTAGTTCTCAAGCGTCGGCGTGAAGATGAACTGCGGCGGCGTGGCGAACGCGTCGATTTCGGTTTTGAAACTGGTCATCACCATCCAGAAGATCGGGAAGAAAATCACGATCGCGATGGCCCAGGCCAGGGTGCCGAGCAGCAGGCTTTGCAGCCGGCGGGATTGTTGGAGAGTCATGGCAGGCCTCAGGCTTTGTCAGTCAGGTTTTTGCCGATCATCCGCACCAGAATGATCGCGGCGATGTTGGCGATGACCACGGCAATCAAGCCGCCCGCCGAGGCCATGCCGACGTCGAACTGCACCAGCGCCTGGTTGTAAATGAGGTAAGCGAGGTTGGTCGAGGCATAGCCGGGGCCGCCGTTGGTGGTGGTGAAAATCTCGGCGAACACCGACAGCAGGAAGATCGTTTCGATCATCACTACCACGGCAATCGGTCGTGCCAGATGCGGCAGGGTCAGGTGCCAGAAGATCGCGATCGGCCCAGCACCGTCGAGGCGCGCGGCCTCTTTCTGTTCCTGGTCCAGCGACTGCATGGCGGTCATCAGAATCAGGATCGCGAAGGGCAGCCATTGCCACGAGACAATGATGATGATCGACAGCAACGGGTAGTGGGCGAGCCAGTCCACCGGTTGCGCGCCGAACAGTTTCCATATGTAGGCGAGGATCCCCGAGACCGGATGGAAGATCAGGTTCTTCCAGATCAGGGCACCGACCGTGGGCATGATGAAGAACGGCGAAATCAGCATGACCCGCACGATGCCGCGACCGAGGAATTCGCTCGCTTCGAGCAGCGCGCTGATGAGCACGCCGAGCACCACGCTGATCAGCAGCACGCTGCCGACCAGCAACAAGGTGTTGGTCGCGCCGGGCGTGAAACCCGAATCCGTCAGGAAGTACGTGAAGTTCTCAAGCCCGACGAATTCGTTTTCACCGGGGTAGAGCAGGTTGTAGCGGATCAGCGAGAAGTAAATGGTCATGCCCAGCGGCACGATCATCCACAGCAGCAACAGGGCCACCGAAGGGCTGACCAGAAACCAGCCGGGATTGCGTACGCGGACCTTGCGCTGCGGCTGAGACAAGTCGATGTGGGCTTTGGCAGTAGAAGTATTCATGGCGATCACAACCGATTGGGTGCAGATACATGTTCAGGCAAGACAGCATTCCTGACATCGACGCGAACCCTGTGGGAGCGGGCTTGCCCGCGATGGCGATGGAGCAGCCGACATCGAAGTTGAATGTGCCGCCGTCATCGCTGGCAAGCCAGCTCCCACAGGTTTAGAAGCGGTTACTTTGGATAACCGGCGCGCTTCATCTCGCGTTCGGTGGTCTGCTGGGCGGCGGCCAAGGCTTGATCCACCGTGGTCTGGCCGATCAGCGCCGCCGAGAACAGCTTGCCGACCTGGGTGCCCACCGCCTGGAACTCAGGAATGGTCACCAGTTGAATGCCGATGTACGGCACCGGTTTCAGCGTCGGTTTGCTTGGGTCAGCAACCTTCAGCGATTCCAGCGTGACCTTGGCAAACGGTGCGGCGCTCATGTACGCATCGCTGTAGGTCGAGGCGCGGGTGCCTGGCGGGACGTTGGCGATGCCGTCGGTCTTGGCGACCAGTTCGCCGTACTCTTTGGAAGTGGCCCAGGCGCTGAATTCTTTCGCAGCGTCCTTGGCCTTGGAGCTGGTCGGAATCGCCAGTGCCCATGAATACAGCCAGGCCGAACCTTTGTCGGTGACTTGGTGCGGAGCAAACGTGAAGCCGACGTGATCAGCGACTTTGCTCTGGGTTTTGTCGGTGACGAACGAACCGGCGACGCTGGCGTCGACCCAGATCGCGCACTTGCCGCTGTTGAACAGGGCGAGGTTTTCGTTGAAGCCGTTGCTCGATGCCCCCGGTGGGCCGGATTTCTTCATGGTGTCGACGTAGAAGTTCAGCGCGTTCTTCCACTCGGGGCCGTTGAATTCCGGTTGCCATTTTTCATCGAACCAGCGCGCGCCGTAGGCATTGGCAACGGTGCTGATCAGCGCCATGTTCTCGCCCCAGCCAGCCTTGCCACGCAAGCAAATGCCGTACTGTTCTTTATCCTTGTTGGTGAGTTTTTCGGCGAACCCGGCAATTTCTTCCCAGGTTGGGCGTTCCGGCATGCTCAGCCCGGCGTCCTTGAACAGATCGGTGCGGTAGTAAGTGATCGAGCTTTCTGCGTAGAACGGCAGGGCGTACAGCGAGCCTTTGACCGACAGGCCTTCACGCACCGACGGGAACACATCGTCGAGGGCGTAACTGGCCGGCAGATCTTTCATCGGTTCCAGCCAACCTTTAGCGCCCCACAGTGCTGCTTCGTACATGCCGATGGTCAATACATCGAACTGGCCGCCCTGGGTGGCAATGTCGGTGGTCAGACGCTGGCGCAGGACGTTTTCTTCCAGTACCACCCAATTGAGCTTGATGTCCGGATGCTCGGTCTCGAAGGTTTTCGAGAGCTTTTGCATGCGGATCATGTCGCTGTTGTTGACGGTGGCGATGGTCAGGGTCTGGGCGCCAAGGCTGACGCTGCTGAGGGTCATGCAGGTGAGGGCAAGCAGAGCTTTTGCAGTGGGTTGCATCGTGCACTCCTTTTCTGCACCCGGCGGGGCAGAAGGACAGTTATTGTTTTTGTGTCTTCCTGTGCAGGAAGAATGTGCACTGATTACAGCCTTCAATTGCAGGGCTGACAAATCATCCCTAGCACTTTTATCGATACTTTTTTGCACTAGGGTTTGGCGATGGAAACGCAGGGAAGGGGTTTGTAGCGGTGCGGGGCTATCGAATGTGTACAGGTTTCACACGGAACTGTAGGAGTGAGCCTGCTCGCGATAGCGATGTGTCAGTCACCATCCGCGGCGCTGACACGGCGCCATCGCGAGCAGGCTCACTCCTACAAGGGAATGGTGGTGTCAGCCGTGGTTTTGTTCGGTCAGGCGCTGCACCGCCAGGCGGCGGTAATGCGACGGCGTCATACCCTTGAGCTGCTGAAAGCGCCGATTGAAATTGGAAATATTGTTGAAGCCGGATTCGAAACACACTTCTGTCACCGGTTTATCGCCATCGGCCAGCAGCTCGCAGGATTTGCTGATGCGCAGGCGATTGACGAACTCGATGAAATTGCGCCCTGTGGCCTGTTTGAATACGCGGCTGAAATAAGTCGGCGTCATGCCCAGATGCTCGGCGACTTCCTCCAGCGATATGTCCCGAGCGTAATGGCTGAAAATGTAATCGACCGCGCGGTTGGTCCGATCAATGTTGTGCTCATCAGCCAGTTGCGGCGTTGTGGCGCCGGACAACAACTGGAAATCATCACTGGCAGCGAGCAGTTCCATCAGGATAAAAAAGTGCCCAAGCCGGGTAATGCCCTTGGAGTCGGCGATCCGTTGCATCAAGGTCATCGCTTGGCGAATGGTGCGTTTGCAGCGGAATTCGATGCCGTACTGCGCGCGCTCAAGCAAAGGCGCCAGGCTTTTCAGTTCGGCAAATACCTGATGACCCGTCTCGAACAGCTCATCGGTGAAATTGACCAGCATGTCGCGTTTTTCCACGATTTCATCTTCCGCCACCTGGCTGATCCAGTTGTGCGGCAGATTCGGGCCGGTGAGAAACAACGTCTCCGGATAGAAGTTGCCGATGTAGTCACCGATAAAAACCTTGCCGGAGCTGGCGACGATCAGGTGCAGTTCGTATTCCTTGTGAAAATGCCAGCGCACCAGCGGGCAGGGAAAGCCATGCTGGCGATAGATGATGGACAACCCGTTATGGTCATCCATCAACTCGTAGGAAGGGTCGGTCACACGGGTTGTTCGAGTCATGGCTGGGCGCTTTTTTTATTATCGCCCGCCAATCATGCCCCTTTCATGCCGGGTTCCACCACCCACATCGAATGGCTCAGCCCCTTGTCAGTAGCGAGTCGCCGTAAACTGCCTTCATGCTGGTGGCGCTCCAGCACAGGCGGACGATATCCGATTCCTCGAAAAAGTCGGTATTGATGATGCTGCAGCGGGTCACCCAGTCTCGTGTGGTGTCGAACCAGTCATTGATCTGGTTCTTGATGTGTTGCGGCCCGCCCAGTAACGAATAGCTGGTCGCCGACAGCGACCAGAGCACACGCGGATAGCCAGTTCGTTCAAGGGTTGTCTTGACGTGCGAGTGCAAGTCATCGGTGTCTGCGAAACGCTTGCCGCTCCACTTGTGCCAAATGAACGGCCAGAACACATCCTCGTCCAGTTCGCGCTTGGCGGCCGCAGCCATCACCACTCGGCGGCGCGGGCTTTTACGTTTGAGTTGCTCGACGGTCAGGTGGGCGTCCGTGGACGGTATGACATGTTCGCCCAAACGTTCGATCAGCACGTCATTGAGGCGCTGGTAATCAAACGGTTTTTCGCCATCGGCCAACTCGTGGAAATCGAGCACGATGAATTCGTGCGGATGGTTTGCGAGGAAGCTGATAACAGCGCTGATCAGCTCCTCAAGCGTGCGTCCGGATTGATAGCCGTTGTGATGGAAGTAGAACGATGATGATTGCGCAGTATTGGAATACCCGAGACGAATATCGAAGGCTCTGGCGCCGTGGGCCAACTGCCAGGCAAATGAATCGTTCTGGCAGGTGGTCCAGTTGCCGCGCAACGCATCGTGGTGGGCGGCCTTTTTGTCCATGCCGCAGTTATGCGTGCCGGGCCAAATGACATCGGTCAGTTTCAGTCGACCGATGTCCAATACTCTGCTCATCCAGTTCTGTTTATCGAGTTCGCCGGAAATAGTGCTGTTCATGACAAGTCCTTGTCGTGATCTTCGTACCCGTCCATGGTGCGAAGTGATTACATGAAGTGGGAGTGACGACTTGCCACCTCCCGAGTTTGCCGTTGAGCAACGGCTTTCATGTCACAGCGTAGAACTGAATGGCGGTATCGCCAGCGTTTGAAATGTCTGCACAAACATAGCGATTTGATGGCTATCCAAATCGGGATCAGCGTGCCTTGAGCAAGTTGGCTGCACGACAGAAATCAACGATTTTCGATTCCTCAATGAAATCGACATTAATGATGTTGCACTTGCGTGCCCAGTCGCTGTTTTTCGGGTCGAACATGGCATTCAGTTCCTCGTGTATATCAGTTGGGCCACCGGTGGCGCTGTAACACGTCGCGGACAGTGTCCAGTTATACCAACTGCTGGGCGGTGCGCTTACGACTGTCGTAATAAAGGCCCGTAACTGGGCAATGTTAGCCGTGGCAATACCTGACCATTTGCTTACTACCTCATCATGAAACAGCTTGGCGTCCAGTTCGCTGTGCCGTGGGGCGCACACCAGTACCCTTTGCAGCGGACTGACGCGTTTGAGTTCTGCCAATGTCAGACGCTTGTTTGCCGCGGGAATCATCCGTGGTTCCAGCGCCTGTACAACCAGCGCGTTGAACAGTTTGAAATCAAATGCGCCCTTTAAGCTTTTGAAATTTTTAAAGTCGAGAACAATGAACTCATCGGGGTTGACGCTGAGAAAATCCCAGACATCAACGAGCAAGTCTTTCAGCGTGCGCGAAGACAGATATTCGTTATGGTGAAAGCGAAACCTGTCGGTGCCGCTTTTGGCACTGGGATCATGAATCAAACGCACATCGAGGGCCCGGGAACCGTTGTCCAGTTGGCTTCTGAACGATTGATGCTGGCACGCCAGCCAGTGTTTGCCCGGTATCAGTGCGTAAGAGGCCTGCCAGTCACAACCGGCATTGTGGGTGCCCGGCAATGTCAATTCACTGAGCGTCAAACGTTCTATTTGTGGTGTTGCCGCCATCCAGTTTCTGGTCGATTGGTTATTCGAAGTGTCGATAGTCATTAATATATCCCTGCAAGGTTTAAAGAGTTGTGCCGCACTCATTGTCAAGTTGAGCGGTGCGGCGAATGCAGGGTTGTTATAATGCCTGGCATAAACTTGGCCAAGTGCAAGTTTGATGCTTGTTGTGTGTTGTTTACGGTTTCTGGTTCTTTGCTTCAATCCATTGCGACATGTATTGAGTGCTCTTGTGCATGTGGTGACGCAACATGCTGCCAGTAAAGTTGCTGCTTCTAAGTGTCTGTAAGTTGTTTTGGCAGTGCAATAACGTGTTGATCAGTGCCGGCCCGTGTACTGATTGCTGATAGCGATCGGTCAACAATTGATACCCCGCAGTTTGCGCCTGTTGCCAGTGCACTGGGTCGTTGTATAACCGGACAGCTTCATCGGCCAACGCCTGCGCCGACACGTTCACCGCCCCGGGCCACGGATGATCGCCGTGCATGGCTTCGGCGCCGATCGGCGTGGTAACACTCGGCGTGCCGCAGAGCATGGCATCGACCAGTTTGCCCTTGATGCCGGCGCCGAACCGCAAGGGTGCCAGGCAAATCCTTGCAGCCGACATCACTTGCAACGCATCTTCAGCCCAGTTCATCACATGAAAGCCTTGCGCAGGGTTGTGCAGGGCAGTGGCTTTCGGTGGGGTGTAAGCGCCGTAAAGATGCAGTTGCGCCTTGGGCAGTTTTGCCCGGATCAGTGGCCATACCGTGGATTTCATCCAGAGCACGGCATCCCAGTTCGGTGCATGGCGGAAGTTGCCGATGCTCAGGAAGTGTTCACGTTCGTCGAATGCGCGCGGTGTGATCGTGGGTGGATCGATCATCAGCGGACACCAGTGCAGCAACTCGCCCGGCAGGCCGAACTGCTCACGCAGCAGCTCAATCTCGACCTCGGAGATCATCAGGTTGAGGTCGCAGCGATAGAGTGCGGCGATCTCGCGTTTAGCCAGATCGGTGTCGGCCATCAGCTGGAACTCTTCGCGCAGGGCCGGGGCGAACAATTCGCTGAAGTCATTTTCATCGGCGCTGGCCTTCAAGCGGTCCTTGAGCCGCTGATGACGGGCATGCCGCAGGCTTTGCAGGTCGGACGTCTCCAATACGCGCAAGGCATCGGGGCAATGTTTTTCGACGCGCCAACCGAACTGCTCTTCCATCATGAACTGGTCGAACAGCACGATATCCGGCGCCAGTTCTGCAATGAAGGTATCGAAAGAGCTGCTGTTGAGCTCGATCGGCACTTCGCGAATGCCCAGTTCGGCCAAATCAGCCTTGTGCTCGCCGGGACCTGCGGGGCTGCTGAACGTGATCTCCCAGCCCTGCTGCAAAAACGTTTCAAGGATCTGCATGACATGCCCGCTGGCAGCCGAAGAGCGTGGTTCCGGCCAGACGTAGCCAATAACCAGGACTTTGGTGGCGGGGGCTTGATTCATGCGCGGGTATTCCTTGAGGCGGGCTGTGGCAAAAAACGGGGCGCAATTAAACCACAGCCAGCGCGGCTCTTAGTTGCCCTGTTTGAGCACAGCCTTGACCTTGTCGCGCAACTGATCAATAGAGAACGGCTTGCCAATGACGTGCATGTCCGCCGGCACATCAATCGTTTCTGCGTAACCACTGGCGAACAGGATCGGCAGAGCAGGACGCAGCTTGCGCGCTTCGGTGGCCAGTTCACGGCCGTCCATGCCGGGCAGGCCGACGTCGGTCATCATCAGGTCGATGTGTCGGGACGCGTCCCCGAGAACCTCCAGCGCCTGCTCGCTGCCGTCCGCCTCCAGCACCTTGAACTCCAGTTCCTCCAACACATCGACAATGAGCATGCGCACGATGTCGTCGTCTTCTACGACAAGGATGGTGGACAGGGTGGCGGACATAATAAAGGCTCTCAAGGGGTGAAATTCAGGGGCGCCGGTCGATCAGAAATGCCGGGCTCTTGCATGAGTAAGTGGCGCATAGCCACAAGTTCCCGTGCGGATACAAAAAAGAATAGTGGCAAGGATAACTGCTGGCTGCAGTGCAAGCGCGGGCAAATCGGCAAATTTGCTGCTAAACCGATCAGAAAAATGGATCCACGCCGCCGTTTTGGGGCAAACTCTCTGGTTTTCAACAGTTCGACAAGGCTGCCCCATGTCCTCTCCGTCTTCGGTTGATGAGCAACGGTTTCGCAAACTTCTGAGTCGCAACATCGGCCTGCCTTTAGGCGTCGGTCTGCTCAGTGCCGTGTTCTTCGTGTCGCTGATCACTTATCTGCTGTCGGTCATTCAATGGGTGGAGCACACCGACCGGGTGATCAATAACGCCAACGAAGCGGTGAAACTCACCGTTGACCTGGAAACCGGCATGCGCGGCTTCTTGCTCAGCGGCGACGAGCACTTCCTTGATCCGTATGAGACGGCCAGGCCGCGCATCGCCGTCGCGCTCAAGACGCTGACCGAGCTGACGATCGACAACCCGGTGCAAACCGATCGCTTGCGTCGCCTTGAGGCGTTGCAGACCGAGTGGGCCAATTACGCGCAATCGATGATCGATCTGCAGCGAGCCAGCGGCGATTATCGCGGCGCGGTGAAGGCTGGACGGGGCAAACGCCTGACGGACGAGATTCGTAAACAATTCGAGGACGTGATTGAAACCGAGCAGGTCTTGCGCACTTCGCGCAATGAAGACGTGCGCCGCACAACAATCTGGAGCATCAGCCTGTACCTGCTGTTTATCGCCGGTATCAGCGGTCTGCTGGCCTACATTGGTCGTCGTGACCTGATGACGCTGTCGCAAAACTACAGCGCCAACCTCGCTGCACAACAGGCCAGCGCCGGGCGTCTGGAGCAGCAGGCATGGCTGCGCAACGGTCAGACCGAACTCGCCGAACAGGTCCTGGGCCAACTGAGCCTCAATCTGCTGGGCCGCAATATCCTGCAATTCTGTGCGCAATACCTCGGCACTGCGGTGGCGGCGTTATATGTGCGTGAAGAACATGGCGGCCTGAAACGCGTGGCGACTTATGGCTTCTCCCGCGAACAGGAAGCGCAGGATCAGTCGATCTACAGCGGCGAAGGCATCGTCGGTCAGGTGGCCCAACAGGCGCGTCTGATCCGTCTGGATTCGGTGCCGGTGGACTATTTCAAGGTCAGCTCCGGGCTCGGTGAAGGCCTGCCGCACAGCGTGCTGGTGGTACCGACCAGTGATGACGACCGAGTTAATGGCGTGATCGAACTGGGCTTCCTCCGTCCGTTGAATGACCGCGACATCGAATTGCTGGAACTGATTGCCGGCAACATCGGCACTTCGATTGAAGCGGCGCGCTACCGTCAGCGCTTGCAAGAAGTGCTGGCCGAAACCCAGCAGCTCAACGAAGAGTTGCAGGTGCAGCAGGAAGAACTGAAAACCGCCAACGAAGAACTCGAAGAGCAGTCGCGGATTCTCAAAGAGTCCCAGGCGCATCTGGAAACCCAGCAAGTCGAACTGGAGCAGACCAACGAGCAGCTTGCCGAGCAAGCGGAAACGCTGGCGTCGCAGCGCGACGCCATGGACCTGAAGAACACCGAGCTGAATCAGGCCCAAGTGCAACTGGAAGAGCGCGCCGAAGAGTTGCAACGTTCGAGCAAGTACAAATCCGAGTTCCTTGCCAACATGTCTCACGAACTGCGCACGCCGCTGAACAGTTCGCTGATCCTCGCCAAGTTGCTGGCGGAAAACCCGCAGGACAACCTCAGCGCCGAACAGGTCAAGTTTGCCGAGTCGATCTACTCCGCCGGTAACGACCTGCTTAACCTGATCAACGACATTCTGGATATATCCAAGGTCGAAGCCGGCAAGCTTGAAGTGCTTCCGGAGAACACCAGCGTTGCGCGTCTGGCCGATGGCCTGCGTGGCGTATTCGAGCCGATGGCCAAAGACAAACAGCTGAACTTCACTGTCGACCTGCAGCCGGGTACACCGGGGATGCTGTTCACCGACCGCCAGCGTCTGGAGCAGGTGATCAAGAACCTGCTGTCCAATGCGGTGAAATTCACTGAAAAAGGTACGGTCAGCCTGACCATCGCCGGCCAGCCGGATGATCGTATTGCCTTTATCGTGCGCGATTCGGGGATCGGCATCGCCCCGGATCAGCAGGAAAGCATTTTCGAAGCGTTCCGTCAGGCGGACGGCACCACCAACCGTAAATACGGCGGTACCGGCCTAGGCCTGTCGATCTCGCGCGATCTGGCGACGCTGCTTGGCGGCTCGATCAGCGTCAGCAGTACGCCGGGGCAGGGCAGTGTGTTCACTCTGTTGTTGCCGCAGCAATACAGCGAGGGCGGCGAAATATCCAGCGCGCCATCGACCTTCACCCCGCCAGCACCGAGCGCGCCAGCACCCGTGGCCCCCGTCGTTTCGCCGTTGGCCCCGGTGCACATTCCGCGTTTTGCCGATGACCGCGACAAGGCCCCGTTTGCCACGCGTTGCATCCTGGTGGTGGAAGACGAGCCCAACTTCGCGCATATCCTGTATGACTTGGCCCACGAGCTGGGTTATCAGTGCCTGGTAGCCCATGGCGCCGATGAAGGTTACGACCTGGCCCGCGAATTCGTCCCGGACGCCATCCTGCTCGACATGCGCCTGCCGGATCATTCTGGCCTCACCGTGCTACAGCGCCTGAAAGAGCACGCGGAAACCCGCCACATTCCGGTCCACGTGATTTCAGTCGAAGACCGCGTTGAAGCAGCCATGCACATGGGCGCCATCGGCTATGCGGTGAAACCCACCACCCGCGAAGAGCTCAAGGACGTGTTCGCCCGTCTTGAGGCCAAGCTGACGCAGAAGGTCAAACGCGTGCTGCTGGTCGAGGACGATGACCTGCAACGCGAAAGCATTGCGCGACTGATTGGCGACGAGGACATCGAAATCACCGCCGTCGGCCTCGCACAAGATGCGCTGGAGCTGCTGCGCACGACGATCTATGACTGCATGGTCATCGACCTGAAGCTGCCGGACATGCTCGGCAACGATTTGCTCAAGCGCATGTCCACGGAAGACATCTGCTCGTTCCCGCCAGTCATCGTCTACACCGGGCGTAATCTGACCCGCGATGAAGAGGCCGAACTGCGCAAGTATTCGCGCTCGATCATCATCAAGGGCGCGCGTTCGCCGGAGCGTTTGCTCGACGAAGTCACACTCTTTTTGCACAAAGTCGAATCGCAGTTGTCCCATGAACGGCAGAAGATGCTCAAGACCGCGCGCAGCCGCGACAAGGTCTTCGAGGGTCGCAAGGTGCTGTTGGTGGACGACGATGTGCGTAACATTTTCGCCCTGACCAGCGCCCTGGAACACAAAGGCGCAGTCGTGGTGATCGGCCGTAACGGCCGTGAAGCGATTGAAAAATTGAATGAAGTCGAGGACATCGACCTGGTGCTGATGGACGTGATGATGCCGGAAATGGATGGTTTCGAAGCCACCATTGAAATCCGCAAGGATCCGCGCTGGCGCAAGTTGCCGATCATCGCGGTGACGGCCAAGGCCATGAAGGATGATCAGGAGCGCTGCCTGCAGGCGGGCGCCAACGATTACCTGGCCAAGCCCATCGACCTGGATCGCCTGTTCTCGCTGATTCGCGTGTGGTTACCGAAGATGGAACGCATTTAGTGGAACGCAGTACACCCGCCGAACGAAACAGCGAGATCGAATTACGCTTGTTGATCGAGGCTATTTACCTCAAATACAGCTACGATTTTCGCGATTACTCCGGCGCTTCGATCAAGCGCCGGGTGCAACACGCGCTGAGTCAGTTCGAGTGCGCGACCATTTCGGCGCTGCAGGAAAAAGTCCTGCACGATCCGACGGCGTTCATGCAATTGCTGCAGTTGCTGACGATTCCGGTCAGCGAGATGTTCCGCGATCCGTCGCACTTTCTGGCGATTCGCAGGGAAGTGGTGCCACTGTTGCGCACCTATCCATCGATCAAGATCTGGATCGCCGGTTGCAGCACGGGCGAGGAAGTCTATTCAATGGCGATCCTGCTGCGCGAAGAGGGTTTGCTGGATCGCACGATCATCTACGCCACCGACATCAATCCGCGCTCGCTGGACAAGGCCAAGCAGGGCATTTTCTCGATGGAAAATGTTCGCGCCTACACCGCCAACTACCAGCAGGCCGGGGGGCAGTGCTCTTTTGCCGACTACTACACAGCGGCGTACGGCTACGCGATTTTCGACAAGAGCCTGTGCGAGAACGTGACCTTCGCCGATCACAGTCTGGCGACCGACAGTGTGTTCTCTGAAACCCAGTTGATTTCCTGCCGCAACGTGTTGATCTACTTCAACAAGAAGCTGCAGGATCGTGCGTTCGGGCTGTTCCATGAGTCGCTGTGCCATCGCGGTTTTCTGGTGCTCGGCAGCAAGGAAACGCTGGATTTTTCCAACTACGCCAATCAGTTCGAACCCTTGGTCAAGCAAGAACGGATCTACCGCAAATCATGAACGAGGCCGTGGACTTACCTCGAATCGAGGCAATTGTGGTCGGTGCTTCCGCCGGTGGCGTCGAGGCCCTGTTGAGCCTGCTGGGGCCGCTTCGGCAGGGCTTCGTCCTGCCGATCATTGTGGTGTTGCATTTGCCGGAAGAGCGCCGCAGCCAGCTGGCTGAAGTGTTCTCCAGGCGTATAGATATGCCGGTACACGAGGCGATCGACAAACAGGACATTGTCGCCGGCACCGTGTACTTCGCCACGCCCGGTTATCACCTGTCGGTGGAGCAGGATCGCAGCCTGTCCTTGAGCCTTGAAGACCGCGTGCATTATTCCCGGCCCTCGATCGATTACCTGTTCGAGTCGGCCGCTGATGCCTATGGTCCGGCACTGGCCGCTGTATTGCTGACCGGCGCCAATCATGACGGCGCGCGCGGCCTGGCTGAAGTCAAACGGCGGGGCGGACTGACCATTGTCCAGGACCCGCAAGAGGCGCAGGTCGCCACCATGCCTCAGGCTGCACTGAACGTTCAGCAGCCAGATCATGTCCTACCCATTCACGGCATCGGCCGTCTGCTTGTCGAGCTGGAACGAATCGCATGCTGAGTAATATCCAAGCCAAGTTGCTGATCGTCGACGATCTGCCGGAAAACCTCCTGGCCCTCGAAGCGCTGATCAAACGTGAAGACCGCACCGTCTATAAGGCGTTGTCGGCGGACGAAGCGTTGTCGCTGCTGTTGCAGCACGAATTCGCCATGGCCATCCTCGATGTGCAGATGCCCGGCATGAACGGCTTCGAGCTCGCCGAGTTGATGCGCGGCACCGAAAAAACCAAGAACATCCCGATCATTTTCGTCAGCGCCGCCGGCCGTGAACTGAACTACGCGTTCAAAGGCTATGAGAGCGGGGCGGTGGATTTCCTGCACAAGCCGCTGGATATTCACGCGGTGAAGAGCAAGGTCAACGTCTTCGTCGACCTGTACCGCCAGAGCAAGGCCATGAAGCAGCAGGTCGAAGCGCTGGAGCAGGCCCGCCGTGAGCAAGAGGCGCTGCTGGAGCAATTGCAGAGCACGCAACTGGAGCTGGAGCAGGCGGTGCGGATGCGCGACGACTTCATGTCAATCGTCGCCCATGAAGTGCGCACACCGCTCAATGGCCTGATACTCGAAACCCAATTGCGCAAGATGCACCTGGCGCGCGACAACGCTGCGGCCTTCACCCTCGACAAGATGCACGCCATGGTCGACCGCGATGAGCGGCAGATCAAAAGCCTGATCCGCTTGATCGAAGACATGCTCGACGTGTCGCGTATTCGCACTGGCAAATTGTCGATTCGGCCAAACCGTTTTGATCTGGTGCAGCTGGTCAGCAACCTGTTGCAGAACTTTGCACAGCAGATCGAGGCGGCGGAAACTGAAGTGTCCTTTACCGCGACAGAACCGGTTGAGGGGCATTGGGACGAGTTCCGCATCGAGCAGGTGGTTTCCAACCTGATCACCAACGCCTTGCGTTACGGCGGGCGCAGCCTGGTTCAGGTGCGTGTTTACCGAGAGGGCAATGAAGCGCGGGTCGAGGTTCAGGATCGCGGCATCGGTATCAGTCCCGAAAACCAGAAACGCATTTTTCAACAGTTCGAACGGGTTTCCGCCAAGACGGTAGTCGCCGGGCTCGGATTGGGTCTGTTCATTTCCGAGCAGATCGTCGCCGCCCATGGCGGCTCCATCGTCGTCGAGAGTGAAATCAACGAGGGCGCCCTGTTTCGCGTTTGTCTGCCGATCGAGGAAAACGGCAAATCCGACGCAACCTCTGAGTGACCACACGGTCGTATCAGCAGCTATTGACCGAACAAAGGCTTCCCATGAGCGTAGATGCACAAGATGTAGTACTCGTCGTCGAGGACGAACCGGTTATCTTGATGATCCTGACCGATTATTTGTCAGGGCAGGGATATCGCGTGCTGCAAGCCGAAAACGGCGAGCAGGCGTTCGAGATTCTCGCGAGCAAACCGCATCTGGACATGTTGATTACCGACTTCCGCCTGCCTGGCGGCATTTCCGGCGTGCAAATCGCCGAACCTGCCGTGAAGCTGCGCCCCGACCTTAAAGTGATCTTCATCAGCGGTTATCCGCAGGAGATTCGCGAGACCGGGAGCCCGATCACGCGCCGGGCGCCGATACTGGAAAAGCCGTTCGACCTGGACGTGCTGCAGGAAAAAATCCAGGAATTGCTGGCCTGAAGACCGCTTCTGCCGGGCGCGTCCACGGTCCGTTCGGCTCGTTCGTCGTTATTTGGCTTGATCTGCCGCATTGAAGGTGAACGTCATGTCTGCAGCCGCACTGGCTGGCATTGTCATCTTGATGATAGGTAACACTTGCCCTCCGGTTTTATTGAAATAATCAAGCTGATCATGTCTTGCGTTGGCGAGGCCGTTGTCAATGTAAAAGAACGCCTGAATCGGTAATTGTTTGGGAACATTCTGTGGCCAGGTTGCCAGAATCAGCTCGTTTTGCTGATGAAACCAGGTCGCGCCGAGCAAATTCCTCGTGCGAATGGATTGGTAAAATGAGTCTGCTCCCAATTGATTCATGCTGTCGCGCACATCGAAACTGCATTGAAAGGCGGGTGCGTTAGCGGCGGAAGGCGCGCTTCGCCAATGTGTCATCCATTGTTCGGCAGTGCTGATACCAATGGTCTGGCAGCGTCGACTTTGGGTCGGATAGTACGGGTGCCCCCCGCACCCTGGCACGTCGCGTAGGTGACTCCAGCCGTCGATAGGGAAGCTGCACAACACCTCGATTTTCAGCTTGCCTGCCGGGTTTTCGAATATCGGATAGAAGATGAATCCGCTGTTCTGACCAAACACCAGTTTTTGAAACCTTGCGTCCTTGCGCGCAAAGGAAAACGACACACCGCCACTCTTTACTGAATGCGGACTTGGATTCCAGGTGGAGTAGTCGGGGCCGGGTACGGTTGATCGCAGAATAACGCCTGTACACAAAAAGGCTGGGGTGGAAGCCGAGCCACAATTAACACGCACATCGTTGTAGCGCTTGGTCAGATCCGCTGCAACGGTTGCTCCGCTCTGCGCGGTGTTTGTCGCTGCGGCAGCGATATCGATTGTATTGCTCGTCGATACCAATGGCGCTTGTTCGTGGGTCTGACACCCGGCAAGAATGAGGGTCAACGCCACAAACGCTAGCTGATTCCTGATCATAGTGACTGTCCTTGAAAAGCGTTCGCTTAGACGCACACCGTCGACCTAATAAAGGGACACGGTAGTCTTCAGAGGAGAGTCAAACCTTAATCAGAAGGGTTGGATAGCTGTCAAAGTTGACAGCTATTGGACATTGGAAAAAAGGCATAGGCTGGAGAGCCAGCCGCTTTACAGGCATGCCACCCGGCATGATTGACGGCGTCGCGCGTCACCCACGAATCATTTCGCGCACCTTGGCGGTCAACAGATCGAAGGTGAACGGCTTGGTGATCATCTGCATGCCCGAGTCGAGAAACCCGCCACGCACGGCCGCGTGTTCGGCGTAACCGGTGATGAACAGTACTTTCAGGCCGGGGCGGTATTGGCGGCCGACCTCCGCCAATTGCCGGCCATTCATACCGGGCAAACCGACATCACTGATCAGCAGATCGATACGCTGTGCCGAATTGAGAATCGGCACGGCGCCATCGGCGTCGCTGGCCTCCACAAACGCATAACCCAACTCACTCAGCACTGCGCTGACCAGCACGCGCACAGCCGGGTCGTCTTCGACGATCAATACGGTTTCGCCATCCAGCGCGTCCGGCGCTTGCTGGATAGCGGTGGCAGACTGTTCAAGTTCTTCGCCACGGAAGCGCGGCAGATACAGTTTGACTGTGGTGCCCTGGTCGATTTCGCTGTCAATCGAGACATGGCCACGGGACTGTTTGCTAAAGCCGTAAATCATCGACAGGCCCAATCCGGTGCCTTGGCCGATCGGTTTGGTGGTGAAAAACGGGTCAAAAGCGCGATTGATCACGCTCTGGGGCATGCCGCTGCCGTTGTCGGTGACGCTGAGCATCACGTAATCGCCGGGTGCCAGATTGCTGTAGGCTTCGGTGAATTGACGGTGCAGCACCTGGTTGCTGGTTTCGACCACCAGTTTGCCGCCATCAGGCATGGCATCGCGAGCGTTGATCACGAGGTTGAGCAGGGCGCTTTCCAGTTGATTGGGATCGGCTTCGGCGACCCACAAATTGTCGTCCAGACGCATGTCCAGCTGGATGCTTTCGTTGAGGCTGCGCTGCAGCAGTTCACCCATCGACATGACCAGGCTGTTCATCTGCACTGCTTTTGAGTCGAGTGACTGGCGCCGCGAGAATGCCAGCAGACGATGGGTGAGGCCGGCGGCACGGTTAGCTGAAGTGACACCCAGATCAATCAGGCTGTCCAGATCATCCGTGCGCCCACGGGCCAGGCGCCGACGCAATAGCTCCAGGCTGCCGATGATACCGGTCAGCATGTTGTTGAAGTCGTGGGCGATGCCGCCGGTCAACTGGCCGACCGCTTCCATTTTCTGCGACTGACGCAGCGCTTCTTCATTGTGGCGCAGTTGCGCGGTGCGCTCCTCCACCTGCTGTTCAAGGGTCTCCATCGTTGATTGCAGGCGTCGTTCGCTTTCACTCAGGTCGATCAGTCGATCGCGGGCTTCGTACTGTCGTCGTCGCCCGCGCAGTGCGGCGGATACCAGGCTGACCAAGGTTGCCGGGTGAAACGGACGTTCAAGGAATGTCACGTTGCCTAACAGTTTGCTGAGTTGCGAGGAGGGGCCTTGTTCCTGACCGCCATGATGGGTCAATAGCACGATCGGCAAGTCTGACCACGCCGGTTGTTGCTCAAGGTGCTCGAACAACACTTCCAGTTCCGGGCCGCGCAGCGCTTCAGCGGCAATCACCAGCAGGCCGGCGCCCAGCTCAAGCTCCGTGCACAGCGAGCCAAGTCCTGCCGTGACCAGACCGCAAAGACCGGCCTCGTTGAGGATCATCAATGCAATTTGGCTGTCGCGACCCACGGGCGCCAGAATCAGCGCCCGTTCGGCCAGTGGCACCGACACTGTCACGAGCTTTCTTCCTGAAGCAGCGGTTTGCTCGCACCGAGGTAAGTCGGTACACCGCGCAGTACACCCTGAAAGGCTTCCAGCGGTTCACCGATGGTCATGCCTTGTGCCGAAATACGGTATTCACGAATGGTCGATTCGTGGCTGCCGGTGCGTTTCTTGATGATCGAAATGGCCCGACGGACTTTGCCGATGGCTTCAAAGTAACGCAACAGAATCACCGTGTCGGCAAGATAAGTAATGTCGACCGGTGCCTGCATGTCGCCGACCAGACCGTGTTGCGCGACTGTCATGAACGTCGCTGCACCTTTGCGATTGAGGTACAGCAGCAGTTCGTGCATGTGCAGCACCAGAGCGTTTTCTTCCGGCATCGCGGCCTGGTAACCGTTGATGCTATCGATCACCACGGTTTTGATCTGGCCTTCATCGACGCAGCGTCGCACCCGATGGGAGAACTCGCCGGGGGATAGCTCCGCCGCATCTACCTGTTCGATCAGTAGATTGCCGGTGGCCTGCAGCGCCTTGAGGTCGATACCAATGTTGTTCATGCGCTCGAAGAGCAATCCCAGCTCTTCGTCGAAGATGAACAACGCGGCTTTCTCTCCACGACCGACCGCAGCTGCGGCAAAAATCATCGAGATCAGCGACTTACCGGTACCGGCCGGGCCGAGAATCAGCGTGCTGGAACCGGTTTCGATACCACCGCCGAGCAACGCGTCCATTTCCTTGATGCCACTGGTCAACTGCAGGCGGGCGTAATCGCCGCGATGCTCCGCCGCCACCAGTCTGGGGAACACATGCACGCCGTCGCCCATGATGGTGAAGTCATGGAAACCACCACGGTATTTCTGCCCTCGGTATTTGACTACCCGAACGCGCCGACGCTCGGCGCCATAGTTGGGGGTCAATTCTTCAAGGCGAATCACCCCGTGCGCCACGCTGTGCACGGTTTTATCAAGGGATTCAGTGGTCAGGTCGTCCAGCAGCAGCACCGTGGCGTCGTAGCGCACGAAGTAATGCTTGATCGCGAGGATCTGGCGGCGATAGCGCAATGAGCTCTGCGCCAGCAGGCGAATCTCCGAGAGGCTGTCGAGCACCACGCGGGTGGGTTTGAAACGTTCGACCACTTCGAAGATCTGCTTGGTTGCTTCGCCCAGTTCCAGGTCGGAGGAATACAGCAGGCTTTGCTGATGCTCGGCGTTGAGCAAACTTTCCGGGGGCGTCAGTTCGAAGATCTCGATGTTGTCGCCCAACTCCCAGCCATGGGACAGCGCCCCTTGGCGCAACTCACGCTCGGTTTCCGACAACGTGATGTACAACGAGCGTTCGCCGGCTCGTGCGCCGGCCAGTAGAAAATGCAAAGCGACCGTGGTTTTGCCGGTGCCGGGCTCACCCTCCAGCAAGAAAACATGACCGCGAGACAAGCCACCGGCAAGGATGTCATCCAGACCGACAATGCCGGTAGCGGCTTTCGCACTGATCAACTCGTTAGATGTAGACAAAAAATGCCCTCTCATGACTAGGGGAATCGAGGCGGCTGACTGAAACAGACGGCCTGATTACTTGACCCGCAGGCGTGATGGCAGTTCCACATATTCTTGCAGGATGTGACGAAGAATAGCGTCTATTGCAGCTCAAAGGCCTTGTTGCAGGGCCGGATCGTCCGGATTGAGCTGTTCCAGTTGCGCCAGTAAAACTTGCACATTCTGCAACTGGCCACTCTCTTTCCAGTAATTGATCAGCAGGACCCGGGCCTTACGGTCGGAGGGGTGACGCTGGACGATGTCCTGCAATTGCTTTTGCGCCGCTTCCAGCTCTTCGGCGCTGTGCAGGGTGGTCGCCAGGTCGTAGCGATAATCCTTGTTGTCAGGGTCCAGTTCGACGGCCTTGGATAAACCCAGCAGGGCGAACTCGCGCTGGCCGTGGTGCAGCAACCACAGGCCCAGAGCATGTTGCAGATAGGCCGAATCAGGTTGAGCTTTCAATTGTCGGGCGAGTAATTGCCGCGCGGCGTCGCTCTGGCCCAGGCGATCCAGCACATCGATCTGCATGACCAGCGCCGGCAGGTTGCCTGGTTCCAGTTGCAGGGTATTTTCCAGTGCTTGCTGTGCCTCTTTGAGTTCGGCGTTGTGCAAATGCAGGCGTGCCAATTGCGCATAGGTTTCAGCGCTTGGCGCCTGGCCCTTGAGGGCTTGTTCCCAGCTATCGATGCCTTGCTGCAGGGGCGCGAAATACAGGCCCAGCTCATCCGGCGTCAAACCGAGCAACGCGTTGATCGCGGCGAAACGCACAGTTTGATCTTCATCATCGAGCAACGGCCCAAGCAACAGGCTGCGTTGGCCGCCGGGCACCAGACCAACCACACTTTTGATCGCGGCCAGGCGTACTTCGGGCGCTTCGCTCTGCAAGTCGGCGTCGGCCAGTTTCAACGCCTGTGGGCTCGGGTAGTTGGGCAATTCGGCATGCAGCCAGACACGGCGTTTGACCGACAGGTCCGGGCGCCCCAATTGCTGGTACAACTGACGCGCCGCACCCGGCTGGCCGGCACGTGCTGCCGCCAACGCCTCGCTGTATCCATGTTTGATCGCTTCGGGCACCACAGGGGCGCTGGTGCGCAGGGACAGCCAGCCGACGAGAATGACGAGTACGAGGCCAAGGCTGATAAACAGATAGCGGCGGGACTGATGCATGCAGGTTTCCGAAAGCAGGCGTACTTGAGCAGAGCGGCAAGCTTCGGTCAGCGCACGCCCTGAGTCAAACCCATTGCCAGCGAATCGCCCTACAACTTGCGTCGACTTTGTGAACCGTCAGGCTTGCGATGCAGTGTCTACGCTTGCAGGAGTTGCTTCGACGAGTGCGCCCATGCAAGCCCTGTTCAATTACTTCAAAGCGGTCATCCATCCCGGTCAGGCGGTACTGCTGTTTGCCTTGCGCACTGTTGTGGCGGGCTTGCTGACGCTGTATCTGGCTTTTCTGTTTGATCTTGACCAGCCCAAGTGGTCGATCATGGCGGTGGTGATTGTCAGCCAGCCGCTGGCTGGAATGGCGCTTGCGCGCAGTTTTGGCCAAGTGATCGGCACCACACTCGGGGCCGCCGTGGCCGTTCTGATCATGGCGATTTTTCCGCAGGCGCCACTGCCATTTATCACGACCCTGGCATTGTGGCTGGCGCTGTGCACCGCCGGCGGGACGCTGCTGCGCTACACCAGCTCCCAGGCGTTCGTGCTCAGTGGCTACACCGCAGTCGTGGTCGCTTTGCTGGCGATTCCGGATCAGGACGGCACCTTTTTGCTGGCCGTCACGCGCGTGACCGAAACGTTGCTGGCGGTGGCGTGCGTCTGTGTGGTGAGCCTGCTCACGGCCCGGCCGGAAGCGGTGGCAAAAGGGTACTTCGCCAAGGTCGATCAAGTCATCAAGCTGGTTGCCGTTCATGCGGCTGCGGTGATTCGCACGGAAGAAAGCGAGGCTGACTTCCAGCGCCGACAAATGCAATTGCTGACCGAGATCAGTGCACTGGAGGGGTTGCGCCGGCATCTGTATTTCGACGCTCCACGCTTGCGCAGTGCCAACAATCTGGTGCTGCTGTTGGGCAATCAATTGATGTTGCTGACTTCCAGATTGACCGCGTTGCGTCATCAGCGGCAATTGCTCACCGAGCGTTGGGAGGGCGACTTGCCTGAGGATGTCCAGCGTCTGCGTGCCGAGGAACTGGCATTTCTCGATCAACTGGCGGAGCAGGGGCGTTCGCTTTCTGCCGAAACGCGCCACGGCTTTGTCACGCTGCAGCATCAGTTCGATCAACTGGCCTACAAGGCCGAGCAACTGACCGAAGACATGAGTGCCACCTTGCGCTCGCTGGCGTGGGCGTTGCGCTGGGAGCAGGCGCGGCTGCTGCAACAACTGGAGCAGATTCTCGAATTGAGCGATGCCATTCAGGAAGGACGCGAAGCCAGTTGCCTCTATCGGGGGCAGGCCAGCCCGCTGCATCTGGATTTCACTCTGGCCTCGATGAATGCGATCCGCGCCTTTACCGCGTTGCTGGTGGCGGGGCTGATCTGGATCGAGACCGCCTGGGACGGCGCGCGCGGCGGGATGATTCTGGTGGGAATCCTCTGTTCGCTGATGGCGACGTTTCCGCGACCACTGCTGGCTGCGCAGAGTTATGCGCGCGGGTTGGGGCTGGCCCTGCTGGTGTCAGCGCTCTACCAATTCATGCTGGTGCCGGCGGTCAGTGATTTCGAGTGGCTGGCCTTGTTGCTCGCACCATTGCTCTACGTCATTGCGGTTGGCCTCGCGAGCCCGGCGACGGCGGGGATCGGCATGGGCCTGGGTTTGTCGAGTTTCCTGATGCTCGGCCCGCAGAATATCGGCACCGGGCAGAACAGCGCGATTCAATGGTTCGAATTTGCCGGGGCTTACGTCAGTGCGGCGATGCTGGCGCTGATTGTCTACGCGTGGATTTTTCCGTTTCGCCCGGCGTGGCGTATTCGCCGCTTGTATAAAGAGGCGCGCGAGCAGGTGTATGAGCTGACCAAAAGCCCGACCACCGATGAGCAACAATTTGCGTTCGAAAGCCGTATGGTCGATCGCCTGACCAGCATGCTCGGCCTGCTGCCTGCGGTAAATGATCGGGCGATGCAGCGACTCTATGAAATCAGCCTCGCCTGTGTCGCGCTGGGGGTGGCGATGCATCAGCTACGCCAGCAGGCGCAGAACAATCAGTTACTGTCGGACCCGTTCAGCCGCCGGCTGTCCTCGGCATTGCGCAAGACCGGGCGCTTTGTTGCCGGACGTGCAGAAGTGCAACTGACGCCACTGTTGGCAACCTTGCACGACTTGGGCGATGAACTGGACGATCTGCATGTCGCCAGTCACGAGCATTTATGGTCGGTGTTTCGCATGCGCGTAGCCCTGCTGATCGTGGTGTCGTTCCTGGAGCGCCATGGTGACGAGTTGCAAAATTCCACCTCGGAAGGAGCGCCAGCCCTTGCCCATTGATTTCGAGATTGGCGGCGTTTATCTGCCGCCCATTGCCCAGGCCTTGTTACTGGCAATCCCCCTGTTCATGTTGCTCGACTGGCTCTTGCGCCGCCTGGGCGTACTGCGCCTGGTCTGGCATGAGGCCCTGTTCGAAGGCGCCTTGTATGCCTGCGTGTGTGCCGCGCTGATTCTGCTGATGGGAGCCTGATGCCTTGAAAGTGTTATTCGCAAGATTGCTGACGCTGGCCGTGGTGGTTCTTGCCATCGTGCTTGGCTGGTTCGCCTGGGAGCATTACACCCGCGCGCCGTGGACCCGCGATGCCCGGGTGAGGGCTGATGTGGTGACGTTGTCGGCCGATGTTTCGGGGCGCATCGTCAGCCTCGCCGTGCAAGACAACCAGCATGTCGAAAAGGGTCAATTGCTGCTGGAAATCGACCCGGCACGTTACACGTTGGCGGTCGAGCATGCGCGCCGCTCAGTCGAAGTGGCCAAGGCCACCCTGGGGCAGTCGCAAGCAGCGATCGTTGCCAGTGAAGCATTGCTCAAACAGCGTCAAAGCGAAGAACGTCGGCGACGTACGCTCAAGCAAGGGTTCGCGATCTCGGGCGAGGAATGGGAAAAATCCAGCACCGACGTGGCCGTGGCACAGGCCGATCTGTTGCGCAATCAGACCAACCTCGGGCTGGCCGAAGCCAACGTGCAATTGGCAATTGCCGCGCAGACCCAGGCTGAACTGGATTTGCAGCGTACCCGCGTTGAATCCCCGGTCAGCGGCTACGTGACCAACCTGTTGACCCGTGAGGGCGATTACGCCGTGAGCGGTGGCGCCTTGTTGGCATTGGTGGATAGCGATTCGTTCTACGTCAGCGGTTATTTTGAAGAAACCAAACTGCCGCGCATCGAGGAGGGCGATCGGGTACGGATTCAATTGATGAGCGGAGAAACCTTCGGCGGCACCGTGCAGAGCATCGCTTTCGCCATCGCCGACCGGGAAAACGCACCGGGCAGTCGTCTGCTGGCCAACATCAATCCGAGTTATACCTGGGTCAAACTGGCCCAGCGCGTACCGGTGCGAATCGGCATCGATAACGACTACGCCGGCAAAAACCGCCTGCGCGCCGGCACCACCGCAACCGTCACCGTCCTGGAATCAAGAAACCCCTAACCCTCCTTGTAGGAGCTGCCGCAGG
>NZ_AKJD01000049.1 GCF_000282515.1 Pseudomonas sp. GM80 | reverse complement strand
GCGATCTTTTGATCTTGTTTTGATCGTTCCCACGCTCTGCGTGGGAATGCAGCCCGTGACGCTCCGCGTCACTGGACGCAGAGCGTCCCTAGAGGCATTCCCACGCAGAGCGTGGGAACGATCAGTGCGGGGGGTGTCAGTTAAGGCCGCGTTCGGCGAGGAATTCGGCGATGTAATCGATGAAAGCAACGACCTTCGCCGTGGCCCGTCGATGGCTCGGGTACACCGCCAGAATGTGCGGGCCAAAAGTGTCCGGGTCGATCTCGTAATCCGCCATGACCCGCACCAGTCGCTCATCGGCAATGTACGGCGCGGCGCTCCACAGTGGCGTGTGCAGCAATCCTCGCCCGGCCAGAGCACTGGCCAGCAACAAATCGTAATTATCACTGCGCAACAACGGCGCCGTCGGTTGCGCCAGACTCAAACGCTGGCCATCGCGCTCGGCCCACCAGAATTCGCGGCTGAGCAACGGATGCTGATAAAGCAGCCATTCATGCTGTTCAAGGGTCTGCGGATTCACCGGCAAGCCCTTGCGCGCCAAGTATTCCGGGCTGCCGCACAACGCCAGGCGATTGCTGCCGACCACCCGCGCAATCAACCCCGGCAAATCATCGTGGCCCTCGCGCAACGCCAGGTCATAACCACTTTCCAGCAGATTGACGAAGGCATCGCACAGATCCACTTGCAGGCTGATCTGCGGGTATTGCTGCAAAAAGCCGTCACACACCTGATCGAGAAACGCCCGGCCATACGCCAGCGGCGCAGTGATTTTCAGGCTGCCGCGCAAGCCGTGCTGCAATTGCTCGATTTCCTCGCTGGCCTCGTCCAGCCGCTGCAACACCAGCCGCGCGGTTTCCAGGTAGACCCGGCCGATTTCAGTCAGCAAGATCCGCCGCGTGCTGCGCTCGAACAACCGCGCACCCAGCTCCGACTCCAGGTGATTGACCGCTTTGGTCAGCGCCGACGGGGTCTTGCCCAACTGCTCGGCAGCGCGGCTGAAACTGCCGAGCTGCGCGGTGACCACGAACATTTTCAATGCACCCAACTTGTCCATGCTTTTTCCATTCAGGCAAAAACGTTTTTCGTGCGGGAGGCATTCTGTCAGTCGCTGCCAGCCACTAATCTCGCCATCAGACGCAATAACAAGGAAATCTTCAATGAAAAGATTCATCCCGAAGCTGTTGGTACTCGCCGTAAGTTTTGCCTCGATGGAAGCCATGGCCGCCCCTGATCTGATCCTGCTCAACGGCAAAATTTTCACCGCCGACCGTGCACAACCCAAGGTTCAGGCCCTCGCCGTGGAAAACGGCAAAGTGCTGAAAGTCGGTAGCGACGCGCAAATCAAAGCCTTGATCGAACCGGGCACCCAAGTCATCGACCTCAAGGGCAAAGCGCTGATGCCCGGGCTGATCGACAGCCATTCCCACGCGATTTTCGGCGGGCTGGAAATGGTCTCGGCGAACATGGAAGACGAAGTCGTCGATCTCGACGAGCTGCAAAAACGTCTGCGCGACTGGCGTGCAGACGGCAAGGCCAAACATGGCGACGTGCTGAGCATTGCCGGGATGAGTTCGGCTTATTGGGCGCAAGCCGAGGCCTTGGGCAAAACCTTCAACAGCGGCGAATGGGCCGATGTGCCGGTGGTGTTTATCGGCAGCGACCACCACACCGCGTGGGCCAACAACGTCATGCTCAAGCGCGCCGGGATTGATGCGGCCCTGCTGAAAACCC
Organism: Pseudomonas sp. GM80; assembly: GCF_000282515.1. Taxonomy (GTDB): domain Bacteria; phylum Pseudomonadota; class Gammaproteobacteria; order Pseudomonadales; family Pseudomonadaceae; genus Aquipseudomonas. The sequence continues at coordinate 30,624 of NZ_AKJD01000049.1, read as the reverse complement.
TGCCCGACGCGGAAAAAGACACCATCGGCAAACTGGCCAGCGGCGAACCGAACGGCTTTGTGGTCGACGCTGGTTGGGATCGGGTCGCCTCGAAAATGCCGGTGCCGAGCCCCGCCGACATGCTCAATGCCGCCAAATCCGCCGTGCGCTACAACAACAGCCTCGGCATCACCGCGTGGATGGACCCGGCCGCTAACGCCGCCCCGGGCGAAGCGGTGTTCGCCCTCAAGCCCACCGAGAAAACCGTCGGCGTGCTGCCGGCTTATAAAGCGCTGTCGGAAAGCGGCGACATGAGCGTACATGTCGCGGCGCTGCTGGTGGCCAACCCGAAAAGCGTGCCCGCCGACCTCGACACGCTGGACAAGGTGCGCCAGCAATTCCAAGGCATCCCGAATCTGACGTTACCCGGCATCAAGATCTTCGCCGACGGCGTGATCGAATTCCCGGCGCAAAGCGCGGCGATGATCGATCCGTACAGCAACTCGCACAAACAGGGCGAACTGCTGATCGACCCGCAGCATTTCGGCGAACTGGTCAGCGCCATCGACCAACGCGGCTGGCTGGTGCACATCCACGCCATCGGCGACCGCGCGGTGCGTGAATCGCTGAACGGCATCGCCCAGGCGCGCAAGGATCGCCAGAGCGGTGTGACCCATTCGATCACTCACCTGCAAATGGTCAACCCGAAAGAGTTCGCCCGTTTCAAACCGCTCAACGTCATCGCCTCGATGCAATTGCTCTGGGCCAGCGCCGACGACTACACCACCGACATGATCAAGCCCTACGTCAGCGCCCTCGCCTTCCGCTATCAGTACCCGGCGCATTCGCTGCTCAAACAAGGCGCGACGATTGCCGGCGCGAGTGACTGGCCGGTGTCGTCGCCGAACCCGTTCAACGCCATGGCGCAGGCGATCACCCGCGTCGGCCCGTTGGGCGTGCTCAATGCTGATGAGCGTCTGGACCGCGACACCATGTTCTATGCCTACACGGTCAATGCGGCGCGCACGATTGGCCTGGAAAAACAGATCGGCTCACTGACGCCGGGCAAGCAGGCGGACTTTATCGTGCTCGATCGCGACGTGTTCAGCGTCGACAACAAAGCCCTGCATGACACCAAAGTGCTGCAAACCTGGTTCGGCGGCCGTCAGGTCTACACCGCCACCCAATAACAAGAAAATCTCTCCCATGTAGGAGCTGCCGCAGGCTGCGATCTTTTGACTTTGATTTTAAAAACCAAGATCAAAAGATCGCAGCCTGCGGCAGCTCCTACAGGGGTTCGTACTGCCCAAAAATAATCACAACATCGGGACTTCACATGAAAGCCTTGCCCCTGTTCGCCCTGAGTTTTTTGAGCGCGCTGCCCTTGAGCAGCCAAGCGATCCCTTTGAACGATGATTTTGCGCTGGTGGTGGACCTGAATTTAGCCAGCGATTACCGCACTCGCGGCATCTCGCAAACGCAAAACGACCCTGCCGTACAGGCTGGTTTGACCCTCGCCCACAGCAGCGGACTGTACCTTGGCGCATGGAGCTCCAACGTTGATTTCGGCGGCGGCCTGAAAACCCGCCAAGAAGTCGATTACTACGGCGGTTGGCTGTGGCAGGCGACCGAGGATGTCAGCCTTGATCTGGGCTACATCAAATACGCCTACCCCAAGGAAAGCCAGTTCAACCAGAGCGAGGTCTACGGAATTCTCGGCGTATACGGGGTGAAACTGGCGGCGTATTACTCCAACGACGCGCCGGGGATCGATAACAAACAGAACTCGCTGTACACCTACATCGGTTATGAAACTGAACTGCCGTATGACTCGGGGCTGAAGCTGCGTTACGGCAACATGGATTTCAAGGATCCGCATTTGTACTCGGCGTCGGGCAGCGCTGAAGACTCGTACCGCGAATGGGAGGTGAAACTCACTCACAACCTCGCCGGCGTGGTGTTGGGCCTGAGCTACATCGACACTGACCTCTCACAGAGCCAGTGCCTGAGCAACTGGGGCTTCAAGGACGTCTGTACCGCCACCGTCGTCGCCAGCCTAAGCAAATCCTTCTGACCCCCACGCCCCCACTGTAGGAGCTGCCGAAGGCTGCGATCTTTTGATCTTGTTTTTAAAGATCAAGATCAAAAGATCGCAGCCTTCGGCAGCTCCTACAGGGTTTTGCTGTGCTTTCGACTTGTTACAGGATGTTTACGGAATTTTTACTATTGTTCTTCTACTGTTACACGCGCAACCGTGTGTGTTTTCTATTTGAGTAGAGGAAAAGTGCGAATGGCTTTGGGCAACGGACTGCGTTCACCGTCCATCACTCCGACCCGACTGGTGCTGCTGTTTTCCCTGGCATTGGTCGCGCTGTACAACCTGGCGACCTGGAAGGCGCTGGGCACGCTGATCACTTTGCAAGGCGCGCACAAACTGGGGTTTTTCGCCTCGTTCGGGCTGTTTTTGTGGGCGGCTATCACTCTGCTGCTGACGCTGGTGTCATTTCGCTGGACGCTGAAACCGGCGCTCACCGTGGTTGCCCTGCTCTCGGCCTGCGCAGCGTATTTCATGAATGAATACGGCATCACCATCGACACGGTGATGATCCAGAACGTCTTTGAAACCAATCCATCCGAAGCCGCCGCGCTGCTCAACAGCAAGTTGCTCGCTTACGTGTTGCTGCTCGGCGTATTGCCGGCGGCGCTGATCTGGCGTTGGCCGGTGAGTTATCGGCCGTTTTTTCGCGGGTTGCTCAACAAGGTTCTGGTGATCGTCGGTTGCGTGCTGGTGATCGCCGCCTCAGTGGGCACGTTCTATTCAACTTACGCGCCGATCTTTCGCGAAGAAGACAAGCTCACTCACTTCATCAACCCGACCAATTACATCTACGCGATCAGCAAATACACCAAGCAACGCCTGGGCATCAAAAAGCACTTCGTGGTGCAGGCCATCGGCGAAGACGCGGTGATGAGCGCCAAGGCTGCCAGTCGCGAGAAAAAATCGCTGATGGTCTTCGTGGTCGGTGAAACCGCCCGCGCCGATCACTTTTCGCTTAACGGCTATGAGCGCGAGACCAATCCCGAGTTGAGCAAACTCGACATCCTCAATTTCACTCAAGTGCATTCCTGCGGCACGTCGACGGCGGTGTCGGTACCGTGCATGTTCTCGATGTTCCCGCGTGAGGACTACAGCGACAAGAAAGACAAAACCTACGAAGGCCTGCTCGACATCCTCCAGCGCGCCGGGCTGCAGGTGCTGTGGCTGGACAACAACAGCGACTGCAAAGGCACCTGCCTGCGCGTACCGCACCGCGACATCGCGAAGAACCAGCCGGGGCCGTTCTGCGACGGCAACAACTGCCTCGATGAAGCGCTGCTGGCGGACCTGCAAGGCTACATCGACAGCCTCAAGGGCCACGCGATCATCGTCCTGCATGCGGACGGTAGCCACGGCCCCGAGTATTACCAGCGCTACCCGCAAGACATGGAGCGTTTCAAGCCGATCTGCCACACCAACCAGTTGGGCAGTTGCAGCCGCGATGAACTGGTGAACGTGTACGACAACACGATTTTGTACACCGACCACTTTCTCGCCAAGGTCATCGAGTTGCTCAAGCGCAATCAACAGACACTGGATACGTCGATGGTGTACGTCTCCGATCACGGTGAATCGCTGGGTGAAAACGGCTTGTATCTGCATGCGGCGCCCTATGCGCTGGCGCCTGAAGCGCAAACGCATGTGCCGATGGTGATGTGGTTTGGTGATCACACACTGGCCAATGAAGGGATTGATCGCGGGTGCCTGCAAGGCAAGACCGCGCAGGCAGATCTGAGCCACGACAACCTGTTTCACTCGGTGCTGGGGTTGTTTGAGGTAAAGACCTCGCTGTATCAACCGGGGCTGGATATTTTCCATGGCTGCCGGCCTTCAATGACCGCCGCGCAATAACCCGACTGGCTGATTGGCGATTGGCAATGATCAATGTAGGAGCTGCCGAAGGCTGCGATCTTTTGATGTTGATTGTTAAAAACAGGATCAAAAGATCGCAGCCTTCGGCAGCTCCTACAGGGATTGTCATAGGTTTGCCAGATAGGGCCACGGATAGATGCCGCGTTGGTGGCCGTCGCTGAAGATCAGTTGCACGCCGTAACCCTGGGGGTTGAGTTCGATCAGGCGTACGCGATCATCAACCATCGGCGTCAGGCCTTGCAGGCGGAAGGCGCGGCATTGCGAGCAGGGGCACTGGCGGCGCAGTTCGGCGTGGTTGAGTTGCTGTTCGCGGCCGTCTGGCCAACTCAGGCGTAACGTCCGCTCACTTTGCGAGTTACTGACCGACAGCGGGTTCATTGCAATTGACTCAGGGCAATGCGCACGGCTTTGCGCACTTCCGGGTCGCCGTCATCCTGCGCAGCCTGCAACGCGGCCACGGCACCGCGATCATGCAACTCACCCAAGGCCAGTGCGGCCTCTTTGCGCAGATTGCTGATGCGATGGCCGAGGGTGTCGATCAACGCGTCGAGTGCCGGCGCGAACCGCAAACGACCGAGGCTGCGGGTGGCGCGCAAACGCACTTGCCAATAATCGTCGCTCAGCGCTTCGACCAACGCTGAGCCCGCATCAATGTGGCCGACCTTGCCCAAAGTCGTCGCGGCTTCTTCGCGCACTTGCCAGGCGCTGTCCTGCAAGGCCTGACGCAGAGCCGGCAGGACTTCGGCGCTGGAGGCCAGGCCCAACGCGCCGGTGGCCGCGCGGCGCACTTCGGTGTCGGGGTCATCGCTGGCCAATCGGGCCAACGCCGGTAATGCGTCAAGTTGCTTGAGCCAGCCGAGCACCCCGACGGCTTCGCGACGAACACTGGCGTCGGCATCGTTCAACGCGGTGACTGCAGCAGGCGCGGCATCGGCGAAACGCAACTCACGCAAGGCACGGAACGCAGCGATACGTACGCTGACATCCGCATGATCAGTCCACGGCAGAATCACCTGCCCCGCCGCTTCGGTTTTCAGCAAGCTCAGACTCTGCGCGGCAGCGGATTGCACGGCGGGCGCCGAATCGGTCAGCGCCTCGCACAGCGCTTGCACGACTTCCTCATCCTCCCAGGCTTCCAGCAACCGCGCGGCTTCGGCGCGGACTTCTTCGGCGGGATCTTGTCCCAGCCGATCAACCAGCCAGAGCAAGCCATCCGGCTCTTCGAGATCGGCCAGATCAATCAGCGCAATACGGCGCACGCCAGCGTCTTCTGCAGTCAGGCGCGGTTGCAGGGCGAGGATGTCGTCGTTATCGGTCACAGCAAAAATAGAGGTCATAGGGCAAATCGCGGCAAAGGGTTTTCGGGAGGCAGGCCGAGCGGATTGAGGCGCGGCAGCGGTCGGTCGTCGTCGTGGCGCAGCAGGTCGAGGCAGTGGCGCTTGAGTCGGGAAAATTCGGCGCTGGTCACCAATTCGCTGGTGCGTGGTCGGGCGAAGTCGAGGCGCAAGTCTTCGATGATTCGCCCCGGCCGCGCGCTCATCACCAGCAAGCGGTCAGCGAGGAACAGTGCCTCGTCGATGTCGTGGGTGACGAAGACCACGGTGGTGCGGATGCGCGTCCAGATGTCCAGCAGCAGCTCTTGCATGTTCAGCCGGGTCAGCGCATCCAGCGCGCCGAACGGCTCGTCCATCAGCAACAAGCGTGGGCGATTGACCAGCACCCGGGCGATCTCGACGCGTTGCTGCATACCGCCAGAGAGTTGATCGGGCCAGCGCTCAGCGAAGCCTTCGAGGCCAACCAGTTTGAGAATGTCATCGGCGGCGCGATGCCGTTCAGCCTTGCCGATGCCACGCATTTTCAGGCCGAATGCCACGTTGTCACGCACCGTGCGCCACGGAAACAGCGTGTGATGCTGGAACACCATGCCGCGCTGCGGTGACGGCCCGGACACTTCGCCGCCATCGACTTTGAGGCTGCCGGCGTGCGCACTCAAATGCCCGGCCAAGGCACCGAGCAAGGTCGATTTGCCACAACCGGACGGGCCGAGAATGCACACGAACTGGCCGGGTTCGATCCAGCAATCGAGTTCCCGTACAGCTTCGAACGCTTCACTTCCTTGGCCGAGGACGATGGACAATTGGCGAATATCGATCCGCCCTTCCGGGGTTTGCATCACGCTCATCAGGCTTTTCCTCGCGGTCGATGCCAGGGCGTGAACAACCCGCCCAGACGTTTGATCAGCAGACTGCTGCCCATGCCCAGCACACCGATCAAGAGCATGCCGACGACGATGTCGGCGTAGTTCTGAATCGTGTAGGACTCCCAGGTGTAGTAACCGATGCCGAACTGGCCGGAGATCATTTCCGCCGTCACCAGACAGAACCACGAAGTGCCCATGCCGATCGCCAGCCCCGTGATGATGCTTGGCGCAGCACCCGGCAGAATCACTTCCAGCAGGATCGCCCGGCGCCCTGCCCCAAGGCTTTTGGCTGAGGCGATCAGGCGTGGATCGACGCCTTCGACGCCGTGCACGGTGTTGAGCAGAATCGGGAACAGTGCGCCGGTAAAAGTGATGAAGACCATCGACAGTTCAGAGGACGGGAACATCAGGATCGCCAGCGGAATCCACGCGACGGCGGGGATCGGACGCAAGACCTCCAGCGGTGGCAGCAGCAAGTCTTCGGCCCATTTCGAGCGGCCGATGGCCAAGCCCAGGGCGATGCCGATGACCAGTGCCGCAAGGTAGCCGGCGAAGACGCGGCTGAGGCTGGCGGTCAGGTGTTGCAGGAGTTTGCCGGAGTCGCCCAGGCCCAATGCTGCTTCGATCACCGCGACAGGTGTCGGCACGTTGGCGAAGGTAACGAGGCCGAGGTTCCAGTGGTGGCTGGCGGCGAGTTGCCAAAATAGCAGGCAGAGCAGTAACGAAGCGGCCCTCGGAACCCAGCGAAAGTAAGTTCGATACACAATAATTCCTCACAACCGAGATCTGATCGTTCCCACGCTCTGCGTGGGAATGCATCCCGTGACGCTCCGCGTCACATCCAAAGCGGACGCAGAGCGTCCATTGAGGCATTCCCACGCAGAGCGTGGGAACGATCTACACTTGAGTTAACGGGTGGCGACGGCCTGGGTGGTGGCGTCGGTGAAGTCGAGGACTTTGCCGCCCTGGGCCGAGGCGTATTGCTGGGCCTGGCCTTTGAGCAGGAACGCGCTCAGACGCCCTTTCGCATCACTGGCAAACCACGCCTGTTCAGCGAGCAACTTGATCCCGCTGTCACTGGCCTGCGCATACACCGCACGGATGTTTTTGCCTTCCTGCTTCAACGCGGCCAGTGCAGTGAACGCCTCTTCAGCCGAGGCGTACTGGCGCACTTTGTCTTCGCCGCGCACCCAGATTTCAGCGACATGGCTGAAGTCAGTGATCGCTTTACCGGACGCTGCATCCTTGGCCTTCAGCGGCGTCTGCGCGTAGTTGGCCAGTTGCGCGGTGTAATCGAGGTTCGATGCCTTGAACGCAGCACGGATGTATTGATCGTCAATGAAGGTATTGAGGTCGAGGCCACGATCGGCCTTCTTCAGCAGCTTCAACGTATCGATGGCGGTGCCGACTGCCTGGCGATACTCGGGCTTCCAGCTCAGGTCACGGGTCTGCACGCCGAGCGGGCCGTGGAACAGGTAGTTGACCTCGGCATCGACGCCGGTGACTTTGGCGATCAGTTCGCTGTACTTCTCAGGCTCGTCCGCGAGCAATTGATTGGCCTCGATGCTCGCGCGCAGGTAAGCGACGACGACCTCCGGGTACTTCTTCGCATACGCCTGATCCACCAGCGCACCGTGGAACGTCGGTGCATTGGCCTGGGCGCCGTCGTAGATCTTGCGGGCGAAGCCCCGGCTCGGGAACAGTTCAGCGAACGGCACAAAATCGGCGTGAGCGTCGATCTTGCCGGCCTGCAACGCGGAGCCGGCAACCTCCGGCGGTTGGGCGATGATGTTGACGTCTTTCAGCGGGTCCCAACCCTGCGCTGCCACGGCACGCAGCAACATGCCGTGGGCGGTGGAGGCAAACGGTACGGAAATAGTCTTGCCTTTGAGTTCGCTCAGCGACTGCACACCCGACGCGCTCGGCACGACGATGCCGTTGCCGCTGCCTTTGATACTGCCCGACAGCACGCTGATAAACAGGCTGTGCTTGCCAGCGGTTTCAAACGCCACGCCGTTGAACGCGCCGGGGAAATCGGCCATGGCGCCGAAGTCGAGTTTGCCGGCAACCATCTCGTTGGTCAGCGGTGCGCCACTGGTGAAGTTCTTCCACTGCACGTCGTACTTGGCGTCTTTGTAGGCGCCGTCGTGGGGCAGGTATTTGTCGAGCAGGCCCAGCTCTCGAATCAACAACCCGCCAGCGGCGCAGTTGATGGTGGTGTCCTGGGTGCCGATGGCGATGCGGATGGTTTCGGCCGAGGCCGACAAGGTGAACGAAGCCAGTACCAGACCGGCGATTGCTGCACGCAACATGGTTGTTTCCCCTCGAATCATTTATTTGAGTTCGTCTCCGCCGCGATCAGGGCGCGGTGGGAAACGAGGGGTTTTCGATGAATCCAGCGTCCGGTGTTTCCGGATGGCTTTGCGGTATCTGGGCCGGCCTCATCGCTGGCAAGTCGAATCGTCGCACCGCAGCTCCCACAGGGATTTGCGGTGGGACCTAAATTTTGCAAACACCCGAGAAACCTGTGGGAGCTGGCTTGCCAGCGATGAGGCCCTTTCAATCAACGCAATAAATAGGGAATGTCGACCTTGACGGCGCCCGTCGGGCAATCCTTCTCGCACGGCATGCAGTACCAGCATTCGTCAAAAGCCATGTAGGCCTTCTGCGTCGCCGGATTGATCGCCAGCAAGTCCATCGGGCAAACGTCGACGCACACGGTGCAGCCCTTTTCGGCGATGCATTTGTCCTCGTCCACGGTGACGGGGGCGTTGGAGCGGAAGAAGATTTCCTGAGCTTGATAGGCCATGGTTCGGACTCTTTGATTTATTGATGTATCAAGCGGCGAAAGCGCCGACCCGCAAGCGGTCGTAGGCCTGCATTTCTTCGGCATCGAGCGGGATGATGTAAGGCTCGACCGCTTTCTTGAAACTGGTCATCTGGCCGTCATCACCCTTCTTCAGATGGCAATGGCAGAACCACTCGCTGTCGTTGCGCTGCGGGTGATCGACGCGATAGTGGTACAGGCCCCAGCGGCTTTCGGCACGGAACAACGAGGCGCGGGCGGCCATTTCGGCGCAGTCGCGGATCACGCTGATCTCCATCGCACGCATCAGTTCGTGGGCGTTGTTGGCCTTCATCTGCTCGAGATCGCGTTCGATGTCGCTGAAGCGTTGCAGGCCGATCTGCATTTTCTTGGTGACTTTCGGCGGTTGCAGGTAATCGTTGACGAAGCGTCGCAGCTTGTACTCGACCTGCGCCGGCGGCAGGCCGTGTTCGCGATCCAGCGGTGCGTAGACCCGGGCTTTTTCTTTCTCGATCTGCTCGGCATCCAGCGCAGAAAACTCGCGCCCGGCGACAAAATCGGCGGCGTTGTGCCCGGCGAACCAGCCGTAGGTGAAAGCGCCGAGCATGTAGTTATGCGGCACAGCGGCCATGTCACCCGCCGAGTACAAGCCTTTTACCGAGGTCTCAGCGCGTTCGTTGACCCACACGCCCGACGCCGAGTGACCGCTGCAAAAACCGATTTCGGAGATGTGCATTTCGACCATTTGCGTGCGGTAATCAGTGCCGCGATTGGCGTGAAACTGGCCGCGACTCGGACGCTCGTTGCTGTGCAGAATCTCCTCGATGTTCTGGATGGTTTCCTCGGCCAGGTGATCGAGTTTGAGGAACACCGGGCCGTTGCCACTCTCCAGTTCCTGATGAAACTCCCACATCATCTGCCCGCTCCAGTAGTCGCACTCGATGAAGCGTTCGCCCTTGTTGTTGGCGGTATAGCCGCCCAACGGGCCGGTGACGTAAGCGCAGGCCGGGCCGTTGTAATCCTTGATCAGCGGGTTGATCTGGAAGCATTCGAGGTTGGCCAGTTCGGCGCCGGCGTGATAAGCCATCGCATAGCCGTCGCCGGCATTGGTCGGGTTTTCGTAGGTGCCCATCAGGTAGCCCGACGATGGCAGGCCGAGTCGTCCGGCGGCGCCGCAGGCGAGGATCACCGCTTTGGCTTTGATCACATGAAAGTCGGCGGTGCGGCAGTCGAAGCCCATCACACCGTTGACGGCGCCCTCCTCGTCAGTCAGCAACCGCGTGCAGACGAGGCGATTGGTGATGCTCACCCGGGCGCGTTTCAACTGGCGATAAAGGACCTTTTTGATGTCGTGCCCTTCCGGCATCGGCAGCACGTAGGCGCCCATGTGATGGACTTTTTTCACCGCGTAATCGCCGGTTTCGTCCTTCTCGAACTTCACACCCCAGCGATCCAACTGTTCGATGGTTTCGAAGCTGTGGGTCGCGTAGGCATACACCGCAGCTTGGTTAACGATGCCGTCGTTGGCGATGGTGATTTCCTTGGTGTACTGCTCAGGCGTCGAGTGCCCGGGAATGATCGCGTTGTTCAGGCCGTCCATGCCCATGCTGATCGCGCCGCTGCGTTTGACGTTGGCCTTGTCGACCAACAACACGCGCAAGTCGCGGTTCTTTTCCTTGGCTTTGATCGCGGCCATCGGGCCTGCTGTGCCACCGCCGATGACGACGATGTCGTATTCCTGTTCGAGCACGTTGCGGGTCATGCCTGCTCCCCTTTTTGCCGGTCGATCCGCAGGCGGTACTGGAACGCATCGCCACGGTAGTAAAGGTGTTCGAAGTCCAGCGGCTGGCCCTGCGCGTCGTGGGTCAGGCGTTCGATGCGCATGATCGGCGAGCCAGCCTCGACGTTCAGCGCTTGGGTCAGGTCGCTGTCGGCCAGCACCGCGTCGATGGCCAGATCTGCGTGGCCGAGGGCGATGCCGCAGTCGTTTTCGAGGATCAGGAAGATGTCGCGGGTGACCAGATCGGCCTTCTCCAGGCGCTCGCCGACGGCTTTTGGCAGGTAAGTGATTTCCAGCGAAATCGGCTCGCGATTGATCAACCGCACGCGTTTGATCTGCGCGACGATATCGCCTTCGGCGACCTGCAAACGCTCGGCGACGCGCTTGTCGGCCGGGATGAATTTGAAGCTGCGCAGGCGGTTGATCACCTCGTAGCCACGCCCGGTCATCGACTCGGCGAGGCCTTGCAGGCTGCTGACGTTTTGAAAGGTTTTCGGCTTGGCGACGAAGGTGCCTTTGCCGTGGATCTTGAAGATCAGCCCTTCCTTTTGCAGATCGCCCAAGGCTTGGCGCACGGTGATGCGGCTGACTTTGAACAGCGCACCCAGCTCGCTTTCGGAAGGCATCTGGCTGTCTTGCGGGTATTCGCCGTCGAGGATTCGCGCACGGAGGACATCGCGCAGTTGGGTGTGCAGCGGGACGCTACTGAGGGAGAGAACGTTATCGGTCATCACGGGATCACTTGTTATAACGAGTTATGACGTGATCTTAGAGTTGTTATGACAAGGTTAGAAATATTGTTTGGGCATAACCTTAGATGCATGACACACGCGATTCCCTGTGGGAGCTGGCTTGCCAGCGATGGCGTTCTGTCAGCCAACTGATTGGCTATCTGAACCACCGCTATCGCTGGCAAGCCAGCTCCCACAGGGGATGGTGTAAGACTGGAGGTCAGTGGCGTTTGAGAATTTGATCCATGACCCAATCAGTCTTGAGCGCTTGTTCGGCGACGGCGGGATGTTCTGAGCCACCTCGAATATGCGCATTCATGCCCAGCACGTGATGCCACTGAATATGTTCGTGATGCGGGATTTCCAGGCTAATGATTTCATCGGCATGCAATTGCACGGGATGCTCATCAAACACCGAAAAACTGATGCGCCCAAGACTGCCGATAATCTCGACGCGATCCTCGCGCCGATCCGCAACAAAATTCCAGCAACCCATGCCCAGCGCCCCGGAGGCAAACCGCCAACTGGCGCTGACGGCATCTTCGGCGGCATACAAACCGGCTTGACGCGCGGTGAATCCAGCGACTTCGACAATGTCGCCGAGCAGATACTGGAACAGGTCAAAGCCATGGCTGGCGAGGTCGGCAAAGTAACCGCCACCGGCCACCGCCGGATCGGTACGCCAGTTGTCGCGACCGTCCAGATCCGCCGGCGAAGGCGCTTTGCTCAGCGTCCAACTCAGGTGCCGAACCTCACCAATGCGCCCCTCCTGCAACCATTGCAGCACCTGCGCAAAACGCGGCAACGAACGGCGGTAGTAGGAAACAAACAAATGCAATCCGGCCTCGGCAAACGCCTGCTGCATCTCGCGGCTTTGCCCGGCATTCAGCGCCATGGGCTTTTCCACGCAGCAATGTTTGCCGGCGGCAGCGACTTTCAAGCTGTAGGCATGGTGGCTGTCGGGTGGCGTGGCGATGTACACCGCGTCGACCTCGGGATCATTGATCAGCGCATCGACGTCGGTGTAGACGCGGGCAATGCCGTGGCGCGCGGCGTAGTCAGTCACCGCCTCAAGCCGTCGGCCCATCACCGCCACCAGCGCCGAACCGGGCGCCTTATAGAAGGCCGGCCCGCTCTTGCGTTCAGCGACGCTGCCGCACCCGATCATGCCCCAACGCACCACGTCCATGTCCATTCCTTTAGCCGATGCGCAGAACGCGCAGATCGAGGTGACCGTCCTTCAGCGGCGGGCACCAGTAGTAGCCGCCGGTGATCGGCCGGCTGATGCGATACAAACCGTCGGTAATGCCATCTTCCAGGCCGCTCATGCGCCGCAATTGCGCTTCGAAGGCATCCAGCGAGAAACCAAAGGCGAGGAACATCAGCCCGGCGCGATCACCTTCAATCCACGGCATCGAGCGGCGCACGACGAACGCTTCCGGTGCGAAGCTTTCCTGCGCGGTGCGTTTGACGTGGGCGGAAACTGGCGCGTCGTCGATCTCTTCGTTATCGCTGAGGCGCCGGCCCATGATGTTGTCTTTGTCGTCGGCCGAAAGCTTGTGGAAACCCTTGAGGTCGTGCTGCCACTGCTGGATCGCGGCGAAGCTGCCACCGATCATGCCGTCAGTGCCTGCGCTTTGCAGGGCGGCCGCGATGGCGGCTTCGTCGTGCGGGTTTTCGGTGCCGTCTTCGTAACCGGTCAGGTCGTGGCCGTCCTTGTGGCGGAAGGCTTCCTGCATTTCGACCAGGCGCAGCGCCGGGGCCAGTGCGGCTTCGAGGGCGTCGCAACGATTGAGCAGTTCACCACGGTCGACGCCGTGCAGCCAGACCCACAGTGCGTGTTGGGTCGACGGGTTTTCGACGCCAACGCCGGTCAGCGCCGGGAAGCTGCGCAGGCCGTCGATCTGCACGTTGAGCGCCTTGGCCAGGGATTCGCCGAAACCGACCACTGCCGACTTGCCGTCCACCTGATTGATCAGGTTGTCGATCGCCTGCGGCAGTGCTGCTACCGACTCGAGGGCGAAAAACAGGTGGCGCGCTTGCGCAGGAACGGGGGTGGCGAGAATGCCCGGCTGGTAGTAACTCATGTGAACTCCTTGGAAAAGTGCGCGGGAGTTTACCTGTGGCCGGACAGTTTGTGGGGATTCAGAAGGCGCTGACGATGACCTGTGGCGAGGGAATTTATCCCTGATGGACTGCGAAGCAGCCCCAATTTCATTCAATTCGGTACACCTGATAAATCGCGGTGACCGGTTTTCAGGACTGCTTCGCAGCCCATCGGGGATAAATCCCCTCGCCACAAAGGGTCATGTGCACTAAGCCGTAGTGCTCTCATGCCGCCACGCACTCGGGCTGAGCCCCGTCCAGCGCTTGAACGCCCGGCGAAAACTGCGCACATCGCTGTAGCCGACTTCTTCAGTGATCCGCTCGATCGGCATATCAGGATTGGCCAGCAAACTCATCGTCCGCGCCTGGCGCACCTGCTCCAGCAGCGCCTCAAACGTCAGCGCATGCTCGGTCAAGCGCCGACGCAATGTGCGACTGCTCATGTTCAAATCACCGGCAATCTTTTCGATATGGCTGCCGCGACTCAGATCCCGGGCAATCGCCCGCTCCACCGCCTGAATCAGATCAAGCTTCTGATGCACCTGCGCCGCTTCCAGCTCCAGCAAGGCGACGGCCTGACGCAGCGCCAGCGAATGATGGTTGGGCAAGTTGACGTCCAGCCATTGCACATCGATCAGCATGCGATTGTGCAAGCAACCAAAACGCACCTCCGGTCCCAGCAGACGATGGTATTCGCTGAGGTAATCCGGCGCGGCGTGCACAAACTCGACGGCAATCGGCTTGAAATCAGCGCCCGCCAAAGCTCGGCCGTACACCAGCAAACTGGCGAAAAACTCTTCCACCGCGAACACCTGAACATCGGCAAACGGCAAGCGACATTCAGCATCGAGATGCACCTGAGCGCCGACCACATCGACACTGGACACCACAATCCCGCCCGAGGTGTGCTGATGACGAATCCCGAGGGCAAAGGCATCGCGCAAAGTCTTGCACAGCGACAACACATGCCCAAGCAAACCCAGCGTACCCAGCACGTTCTGCGCGCCGACCCACAGCCCCAAACCTTGATTGGGCAGCACTTTGAGTGCGCGTTGAATCATTGCCACGGCCTGGCGATAGGAAATTCGCTGCGCCGGGTCTTGCAGATCTTCAAGGGTAAAGCCCAGGCCACGGCACAGGATTTCAGGGTCGACGCCCTTGTTCTGCGCGACCTCGGCGAGGGTTTGCAGGAGGAATGGCGAGACCAGCGCCAGTTCGAAAGTCGGGTCTTGGACTTTTACATTCATGGGGATGACATTCCGGATCACGCTTGATTGTTATTTTTGTAACCGGTTATGTCGATGGAAGTTAGCACAGGGTTTGCCAGCTGTCCGCAGAAGTCCCCCTCAGTGTCCGCCAATACCCTGCCCTGCCGGGCGCCAAGCGCTTATTTCTAGAGTGCCGGGCGTACTGCGTGCCGGCGTTGCGCCCAAAACACAATAATAATGAGGACGGATATGCACCCGAACCGCGCGACATTCCCCCTGCGCCTGGCCCTTTGCTTGCTGGGCGGCGCCGTGACCCTACCGGCGTTGGCGACCGAAGCCGGCGTCGACAACATCGGCCCCGGCACCGACGGTTTCTTCATGTTGCCGCTGGAAGTCGACAGCCTTCCGGAAAACATGGTCGCGTTCAACCTCTACTACAACCACTACAAATCGCGCAACCTGAACATCAGTTCACTGGGCGGCAAAGTGCACGATGTCGAGATCGAGTCGACCGCAGTGATCCCCCGCCTCGACTACCTGAGCCCGGTGCGCGTGTTTGGCGGGCGGCTTGCCGGCTACATCGCGCAGCCGTGGTTGGAGCAGGAAGTCTCGGTGTTCGGCCTGAGCGACACCCGCGAAGGCATGGGCGATACCACCATTGCGCCGATCATTCTGTGGGACATGGGCAAGAACCTGACCCTCGGCGCGGCCATTGAAGTCACCGTGCCGACCGGCGAATACAGCGTCGATCGGCTGGCCAACACCAGCAACAATTTCTACACCTACAAACCGTTGTTCTCCTTCACCTGGCTGCCGACCGACAAGACCGAAGTGTCGATGAAGACCACCTACAGCTTCAACGAGAAGAACAAGGACACCGACTACAAGTCCGGGCAGATCTTCCACTTCGATTATTCGGCCAGCTACAAGATCACCGATGATTTGATGCTCGGCCTCAACGGCTACTACCTCAAGCAGACCACCGACGACAAACAGTTCGGCCACACCGTGCAGTTTGCCGGACAGGACGTCGATGACGGCGTGCGCGGCGAAGTCTTCGCGATTGGTCCGGCGCTGCACTTCACCTTCCTCAAATACGCCAGCGCGGAGATTCGCTGGGCCAAGGAATTTGATGTGGAGAACCGCCCGCAAGGCGAAATGCTCTGGGCAAAAGTCAGCATCCCCTACGCCTTCTGAACTCCCTGTAGGAGCTGCCGCAGGCTGCGATCTTTTGATCTTGATCTTTAAAAGCAAAATCAAAAGATCGCAGCCTGCGGCAGCTCCTACAGGTGATAAAAAAAGGGCGACCAACCGGCCGCCCAAACGTACTGCACGAGAGTCTTTTACAACGTCAGTTGCCCGCGCTCCTCCTCGGTCAACTGCTGTTTCGCCTGTTCATCCAGCGCCCCTGCCCCCAGCACCTGCACCGGGCTGTTCGGGTTGTAGCCCGGCGCCGGGGCACGGCTTGCACCATCGCGCGACGGCGCGAGTTGCTCATTGCCGAAACTCAATACCTGCACGGTAAACACCGACGCCTGGTTCTGCCGCGCTGCTGCTTGCTGCTGACGGGCGACGTCTTCCGCCGCTTGCGTGGCCGAGGATGCAGCGGAACTGGCTGATGTGATCGCGCCGGTGTTCACCGCCGACACCACCGGTACACCCGACGCCTTGCCCTGCACCGAAATGTTGGCGGCGTTGACCACCGTCAGTGCGGCAATGTTGACGTTGCCCGACACACGAATCCCCGCCTCGCCGGCATCAATGGTGCCGAGCGGCGCGATCAGGTCGATGTCACCCGGCGCCACTTCGGCGATCGGGTTGAGCGTGGCGATACCGGCGCCGGTGCTCGGCACCGATGGCGACAGGGTGACGTTGCCCCAGGTGTCGTACACCCGTTTCGGCGGGGTGTAGACCACGGTGGTTTTCGAACCGCGACCGGCGTTGATGTCGCCCTCGGCGGACCAGCCGAGAATAGAGCCGCCGAAGGTGGTCATGATCCGGCTCTGGCCGAGCAAGATGCTGCCCTGCGAGTAAAGCTGAATGTTGCCCGAGCCTTGGGTGATGATCCCCGCCGTCGACGGTGGTGCCGCGCCTTCGATGCCGAATACTTGACCACCGCCCGGCGTGAGCATCTGGATGTCGCCGCCGAACAGGGTCTTGACCCCAGCGCCGCCGTACAGCGTGATATCGCCGTCGTAGCGGATCGGATTGCCCGCCACATCAGTGCTCGGGAACAACGCGGCAATGGCGTTGCGACCGCGCAGATAACTGCCAGTGCGCGGGCCATCGACGTCGTTGTATTCCAGACCGCCGGCACGCAGTTCAGCGAAGTACACCTGACGCGCGAAGATTGCCTGTTCGGCGCTCGGCATCGCGGCGTAGAACGCTTGTGCCTGTTCGGCATTGCCGCTGAAGCCATAGCCGAGGGTCAGCCAGCTCTGCAACTCGTCCAGGTAGGTCTTGACCACTTTGCCTGGCTGGCCGTTGAGAGAGGCCTGCGGATCAGCGAGGTTCTGCGGGTTCAGGTAACGCGCGATGAACCGTGAGTAATCCAGCCCTTGCGCGCCTGTGCCCGCCTGCAGCACCACACTGGCGCCAGGCCGCTGATCCCCGGCCACCAACGAACCCAGGCTGGTGATACTGGCGCGGTTCTCCATGAGGATGTTGCGCCCGGCATTGATGTCCAGCGTACCCGGGCCGGCAATATCGAAGCTGCTGTAAAGAATGTCGCGTCCGGCCGACACCCGCGATACATCTCGCGGGTCGTTATGCACGAACAGGTTGCCGGTCGAGGTGATGCCTTCCCGACCCACGCCCATCTCATCGGGCCGCACGGCTGTCGGTTGGCCCAGGTTGGTCCCGGATGCCACGATGTCACGTCCGGCAACCATCCAGACCGGGCCTGCGGCTTCGTACCAAGTGCGTTTCGAGTTATCGAATCTCAACGTCTCACCACTGCGTATCCCCACCAGATCGCCGGTCAAGGCATAAAACCTTGCGGGTCCCTGCACGTCATTCAATCCGGAATAGCTGTTGGGACCAAAAGCGAACAACGGATAACGCGAAATGGCGTCAGGCTTAACACCGTCGCTGGCGTAGTTGCTGTTGAGGGGCTTCTGGACCCTACTGCTGGATAAGGCTTGGAATGCCGGTTTGAAAGGCGTGGCAATGGCCAGTGGGCTAGCGCCGGATTGATTGATCGCATAGCCACCGGCATAGATGGAATCGCCGGCCAACAGTTCGAGTTGTCCGGCTGTCGAAGGTGCCAACAACAGTGAATACGCGGTAGTCGGCGCTGCGTTGCCCTCGCCGTATGCCGCCGATGGACCGGCATAAATCGACCCCTGAGCCGCCACAGCCCGAAGAATCGACGGATAGACAAAGCGCCCATCGGTGGGCGAGGTATTGGCGCCGCTCACAGGGTCGAGACGCCCATCGACCTCCGCCAATTGAGTACTCGGCGTGAGATTGCCACCGGCAGAAAACAGATCGATGGCGGTGTGATCGGTCCAGAGCGAGAAGCCGCTCAGGATGCCCCCGATACCCATATTGCCGCTGCTATCGAGCAGTGGCGAGGCGTTGAACAGACGCACCCGACCGGGATCGGCCGCACCGCCCAGCACCAGATCACCCCGGGTGTTGAGGCTCATGCCCGAGTCACCAGGAATCAGCACCAGACCACCGGACGCGTTGCTGGTGGTCGAGGTGAAAGGATCCAGCGGTCGGGTTTCACGGACATCATGCGACTGTGAAATGGCACCGTATTGCAGGTTGATGCCGCCCAGTGCCCCGCCCGTCAATTGCGCCGCCCCGCGCAAATTGATCAGCGCGCCTTGCAGGTCGTGCCTCGGCGGCTTAGTCCCGTTATCCCCGGCCCGCGCTTGCAGCGATGGGTTCAGTGCGCCGCCGATGCGAATGTCCATATCGCCGCCGCCGGTCATCTGCACGCTGCCATCGCTGGCTATACGACCCGTGCTACCCACGGCAACGATAAGCCCTTGGCTGCGCGGATAATTGATGGCATCGCCCAACGGTTTGAGCATACCGGCGTCACCTCCGGCACGCAGGCTGATATTACCGCCGCCCAAGGTGCCGAAACCGGTGAAGCCCATCAGATACGGTTCGGTATTGCCGTCGGCTGTCATCAACTGAGTGGCGTAACTGCCGAAGTTGATCCACCAGGCGGTGGGCACATCCGGATTGCCTGTGCCTTGGCGCCACAGCCAGTTACCCACTGACGCGCTGGCAATCTGCTCACGGAAACTGCCACCCGACGATAGCGCCTTCTTGCCTACTGAATCGGCGGAAACCGAGCCCCCGGCGTTGATCGTCAGGTTGCCGCCCAACTGCGGATACCAGGCTTGATACAAGCTGTCCGCGCCACCGTTGACCCATTTCTCATAGTCGACACCCGCCGTGCCCAGCACCGAATCGCTGTCCGAGAGATGCCCGCGTTTCTGGTTATAGAGCGGGTCAACGCTGGCTGACTGAGTGCCTGCGGTATACACGCCGAACGGCGAGTCCATGCTCAGATTGCCGGCGGCGATCAGGTCGAGATCGCCAGTGCCGGTGCGTAATACGCTGAACATCTGCGTATGGGCATTGGCGGATTTCCCCGGATTGTTGCCGATGCACAGATCAGGTTGTACTTCACAGATAATCTGGAAGTCTTCCGGGACCGGCTCATAATCGGCTCCCATTCCGCTGCCTGGTGCCCAGACCCAGCGCGCCATGGGTGCGCAGCTACCCACCTGCACATCGCAAAGGGGAAGATACTCATCTGGCACAGGCTCAAACTCGGCAAAACCAAACGGGTTGTCAGCAGTCCAGACCAGTTTCCCCGCCGAAGTTGTCACTTTCACCCCGTAGTGAGTATCCGCCAGGCGCAGATTGCCCTCAGTGGTCAGCGGCCGCACCGCCCGACTGTCAGCGGCGCCAAGATCTGCACCCGCCACCACGCGCATCGACCACGACGCACTGCCCGACGGCAACATGCTCGCCACTGCCCAGTTCTTGCCTTGCTGGTCGCCGGTAAACGGACGCAGTTCGATCAATGAAGTGCCGTCGGCCAGTTTCACGTCGGTCATGGAAGGAATCAGCGATCCGCGCAGCAATGCCAGCGAACCACTCAGCCTGACCCCGGAAACGCTTTGCAGGTCGGCGTTGTAAACCCCCGGCAACGGCACGCCTTTGGGCCAGTTCATGGCTTGCAGGCTGGTCGCCTTGTTCAGACGAATACCGGCACCCAATTGGCTGTTCGCCGGCACCGTCACACTATCACTGAACAACGTCCCCGCCGCGTACAGCAGGTTGCCACTGGCATCATGGATGGCCCCGGCCAACACCGTGCCGGCGCTAAAGGTATACGCCTCAGCCAACACTGCCTGAGTCGGCAGCAACGTGCCGCTGGCCAACACCGCGCCCTGAATTGTCACGTCGTAATTGAGCGTGGCGCCGATCGGGAACTGTGTCCCTTCAGCCAGCGAAACACCGCTGCCCGGCACGATCAGATCAGCGCCGAACGGCTGCACACCGGCAATCAATTTCCAGCCGGCGTCGTCCTGAGTTTCCGGCGGCGGCGCGAAACCGTCGTTGATGCTGCCGTAAATATCGAGGTTGCCACCCGCGCGGATCACCAGGTTGCCGGCCTCACCGGAACCGTACACCGCCGGGTTCAAGCGCGTGTGCGGATTGAGGCTGGCATAGCGATAACCGGACAAGTCCAGATCGCCCTCCACCACCAGGTCGCCGTCGGCGGTTTTGCTGGCGATTTCCACGCCCGGACGCAAATGGAATGCATCGGCGTAAGTGGCGTTGTTCAGCCCGGCGAGTTTGCGTTGCAGCAGATCGCTGTTGCCCAGCGCCGCATTGATGAAGGTGTTGCTGTCGCCATGGATGCTATCAAGCATGGCCTGATCGATGACTTGATACGGTCGGCCACTGACCGCTTGATCGACGCCATCGCGGGCATCGGTGTAGCGGCGTGTAGCGTTGAGGCCAATGGAGCGAGCGCCCTGAATGGTCAACGCACCGCTGGCGTCGATGGCGATGTCATTGCTGCCCAGACGCGGCGCGTTCAATTCCAGGGTGCCGCGCAGCATTCCGTCGTGTTGACCGGCGAGGAAACCGGGCAGCGCATCGGTGCCGTGACGCAGGTCGATGCGCGCGCCGGATGCCAGCGTGAGCACGCCCTCGCCGGAATTGAGCTCCACCGTGGCGCGGTTCGGCGCATCGATGATCTTGCCGTAGCTGTCGACGCGCAAGACTCGACCGTGGGCGTCGAGCACGCTGTTGCCGGCCAGCGTCATACCGTTTTTCGCCGCCAGACGAATGTTGCCGACGCGCTCGCCACTGGCGTCAATCAGACCGGCCACCGTCAGGCTGCCGTTGTCCACCGAGACATTGATGTCACCGGCCTTGAGGCCATCGCCGATCACAAGATTGCCTTGCTTGAGCTGCAAACTGCGGCTGCCGAACACCTGTCCGGCGTTCAGGCGTTGATTGAGTGCGGCGAACTGCGCCGAGGCATCCCCGCCGAGGTTTTGCGCGCGGATGTCCACGCCCCCGGCGTTGTACGGCACCAGCGTGCCGCCGGCATCGTAATAACCGCTGCTGCCGCCGAGGATTTCACCCTGCAAATCGACTGTCCCGGCAGCGTCGCCCAGCGCGGTGGCCGTGAGGTTGCCGGCCTGATGATTCTTCGCCGACAGATCAATCCGCGAGCCCGCCGCCTGCCGGATATTGCCGTTGGCGCTGTACAGCGACACGTCGCCGCCCCAACTGTACTTGTTCACATCGTTGAACGGCAACGTACGCCCGGCCATGTCCAGCACCGCAGCATTGCCGAGGGTCAAATCGCCTTCGGACTTGACCGTCAGCTTGCCGCTGGCCAGGGCGATACGGCTATCGAGCACGATGTTGCGAGCCTCAAGGTTCAACTCGGCACCCAGCGCGTCCGCCACCCCGGCAGCCCCGCCACCGCTGAGCGTCAGATTGTTGCCAGCCTTGAGCACACTGACCGACGCCGCTTCACCGGTAAGCAACGGCGTACGCAGATTCAGGTTGCCGCCGCTGTAGCGGTAACCCTTGACCGGGTCGTAAGTGCCCTGCTCCTGATACACCGCGAGGCTGCCCTTGTGGTTGGCGGTGATGCGGTCGCTGGCGGTCAGGTTGACGTTGGCAAAACCCAGCGCCAGACGATTGTTCTGATCCAGGCCGCTCGCTTGCGGCATCGAGTCGTAACCCAACTCGATACGTTGCGCCTGAATGTCCAGCGTGCCGCTGCCCGTACCGGCGCCAGCGGTGATCACGCCGCCAGGGCTTTGCGTGGCGCCGTTCCAGATCAAATTGGCAGTGCGGATGCTCGCCACATCACTGGCGTCGCCCCAGCCATAAATCGCCGGGGTGACCAGCAGCAGATTCTGCAGTTTACTCTGGCCGGTCTGGGGATCGAGAGTGTCGAGGCTCACGCTGCCGTAGAAATTGAAGGCATCGCGAGTGGTCAGGCTCAGGGTTTCCAACGCCGGTGCGCCGTACTGCGTATCGCCACGCAGCAGGCGATTGAGCACGTTCTGGTTGAGCATCAACCCCGCCGGTACGCGACTGCCTGCCGCTGCCAGTGCTTCGGCGCTGCCGGCGTTGACCGAGCCGACCGAAAGCGCCAGGTGGCGCGTGCCGAAACGCACCGCTTCGTCGAGTTCGAATTGATTATCCGTGGCGGCCGTCAGACTGCCGTCCGAATAAAGGATCGCCGGGTTGCTGCACACAGTCGTGGTGCAGACACCGATGCGGATGCTGCCACCGCCGGAAATGCCGCTGGCCGCTTTCGGCGCCAGAACATGGGTCCAGCCGTTGGAAGCGAGCAACAGACTGGATTGGTCAGGCTGATAGAAATAGCCGGCCGTTGAGTCGTAGGCCACATCGCCGCGTCCCAGTGTATTGATCCCGGCCCCCGCCTCGACCGTGATGCCACCAAGGGTCGACGTGGTGCGCAACAAGACTTCCGGCGCCGACAGGATCGCCCCTTCACGCAGAACAATGTCTTTGCTGGTGCCAAGGAATCCGATGATGTTGGCCGAGTTGCCGTACATGACATTCGGCATCGCTCCGATGCTCAGGCGTCCGGCGTTGAGGTTGTTGAGCGTGTCCGCGTAGACCGAGACGCCATCGAAGTCAGCGGTTGGCGCATGCCCTGCACCAAGGATTTCAAAGTTCGCGCCGGCATTGCCCCCGCGCAATACGGCGGTGCCGGTAAAGCCACCCTCGGCGGCCTTGAACAGCGCCTGCCCGTTGAACTGCAAAGCAATGTCTTGTTCGCCACCGGCGTTCAGACGCAAGTCCAGCGTCTTGCCGTCCATGGGTGCCAGCGCACGCGGCACGCCCCGTCGCGCGGCATCGCTGTAGATGAACTGGGTCAAGCTGGTTTCGTTGTATTGCGAGTAGCGGCGCAACACATCGGCAGACGTCAGGATCACTTGACTGGCGAGGCTGTCACGCAAAGCGGTATTGGCAATCGACATCTGCCCGCTGCTGGTCCAGGAACCGTTGCGCAGTTGTAGCGCAGGCGTCGTCCCGCTCGGCGTCGCCTGAGCATTCACTTCAACGCGGAACGCCCCCGGCAACAGGGCAAAGCTGGAGGGCAACAAGGTATAGGTGCCGGCTGCCAGACCGGGCACGCCGGCGCCAAGGGTGATCTGCTGGCCGACCCGCGGATCTACCGCAGCGGCCTCTGCCACCACCGGCGCATACACGCTCTGATTGCCCGGCACGATGGCGTACACCGGATTGCTCGCAAGCCCTGGCAAGCTGAAGGTGCCGTCAGCGGCATTGCGCACCAACGGATTGAGACGGGCATCGGTGGAGCCGCCGCGCCCTGAAACGAAACCGGCGCCGCGAAGATCACCGCCACCGGACAGATCAAGAGTCGCACCGCCCTGTACATCGATGTATTGCGAGTTGACAACCACGCCATTGGTTTGGCCAGTGATGCCATTCAAGATGACCGACTTGTCGTTGTAGCGATAGTCGATACCGTCGGTGGTGCCACCGTAAGGCATGACCAGCCCGGCGGCGCTGACCGACGTCATGCTGCCCGGCAACAGGCGCACCTCACGTGTGGCGGTCAGAACATCGTCACCCAGGGTAATCAGGCCCAACGGTGCACGGATCACCCCGCCCTGCTCGAAGGTGCCTGCGGTCAGGCTCAAACTGCCGAATACAGAATAAGGCACCGCCGCAGGTGCCGCGCCGCGACCGCTGATCCGCAGGGTGTGTTCGTTCGCCCGGTCGGCGCCCTGATAGCCGGCGCGGACGTCAGCCTGCACGCCCGTGCCGGGGTAGATTTGCGCCGCACCGAGATTCAAGTCTCCCGGGGTCCACAGGCGGGTTTTTTCGGCACGGTCATTGGGCGCGAGGAAACGCAGGTCACCGCTGCTGTCGAGCGACACCAGGCCGAATGCCCGGCGGCTGTATGCAACGGCAGGTCCTTGCTGTTGCAAGATCGCACCCTGCGTACCGAACGACAGTCCGTTGCCCACATCCAGCAGATTCGCCGAGGCATTGAACGTGGCCTGCGACAATCGGTTCGTGGGATTGAGGGTCACCCGTGGCCGCGTCATGGTGGGCGCTTCAAAGTAAGTACCGACACCGGACAGGCGCAGGTACGGCGCGCGCAAATCGATACGTGCCGCATCAGTGGAATTTTCTGCCAGCGAGAGCGCCCCGGCATACAGATTGAGGCTCTGATTCATGTGCAAATTGACGTCACCGTCAAACGACAGCAAGCCGTTGCTCAGCAGACTCAGGTTGTCGAAACCGCCGGCCATCAACTCATCCGCACTCAGGCGCGTCTGCCCGTAGCGCAAACTATCGTCGCCATCGGCCGGCCGAAGGTTGGCGGACAGCTTCTGGTCCCCAGAGCCTTGGCCGATAATGATTTCCCTCGGCGCGCGCACCGCATTGCCTGCCGAATCCAAATACAACGGGACCTCAAGCGCCAGCTCCAGACGCCCACCGGCAGCGCCGACACCTCCGGCCGCCGCACGCAAGCTGCCCTCCATGAACAAGCCGTTGTAGGAGCTCAGGCTGATGCGCCCGCCATCGGTTGCAACGCGGGTCGGCCCCTGATCGGCGATATCGAGAACAGCTTCGGTGCCGGACGCATCGATTCGAGCCCCTTGACGAACGATGACATAGGCATCGGCCGCTGTGGCCGTCGCCAGTTTCGGGTCAATTTCGCCACCAATGATGATGCTGCCGCCCTTGCCGACCTGACCGTACGTGCGCCCCAGAACATCAATGGCCGTATTGGCGCGTCCGGCGACATCCAGTACGGCCTGCTCGCCGATCCAGATCGAACGGTTGTGCGCAGTCGAATCCGCCACTTGATTGGAGGTGCCCGGGTTGATCGCGCCAAACTGTTGCTGACGAATATCAATCGTCCCGCCCCAGGCATTCAGTTCACCTTCGACCGTTATCTGCCCTGCCCCGCGCAGCTTGATGCTCTGCCCTGGATCGACACTGATGCGCGAACCGCGGCCCAGGGTCAACGGGCTGTTGGCGGCATCAATCAAGCCGATCAGGCTGGCGCCGCCCTGCAGCGTCAGGCTGGCGCCGGCGCGCTGGGTCAGCAGGCCCTTGGTCGGGTTTTCCTGGAACAGCGTCGGCGTCCACAACTCAAGCGCCGTTTGCGGATCGACACCACTGACCTGATTCGGCGCGGCATCACCGAATCGGAACACCGGCAGGGTGACGTCAATCGCGGTGTCTTCGGCAACATCCAGCCCGCTCAGGCCGATCAGGTTGTAGGCGGAAAACCCCTTGCTGAACAGATCGCCGGACAGTTGCAGGGTGTTGTCGGTCAATGCCTGGTCGGTCTGGCCAACGAGGATCTTGTTGGCCTGCACCGTCAGCGTGCCGCCGCCCGTAACGCCGTAGCCACGCAACTCACCCGCAAGGTCGAGATGGGTTTTACCAGGCGCCGAAATCGCACTGGATTCCAGCGTCAAGTCGCCGCCCTTGCCACCCCGGGTCTTGCCGTTGGCCAGCACAGCGCCGCCGGAGGACACATCGAGCAGACTGCTCGCGCCGATATCGATATCGCCACTGCTGCGGACCGATACCAGGCCGCCATTCAAGTACGCGAGGTTCGCGCCATCGTCCGGGTTTGTGCGCAAATTGCTCCACACGCCACGCGTATCGAGTCGTACACCGTCGGCCACATTGACCTGCGTCGCCTTGTCGGCCTTGGCCGTGAGCCGAGTGTCGGCGGTATCGCTGGAGAGGAATTGATTGAGCACGTTGCCCAGGCGCAGGCTACCGCCACGCGCAGTCAGGTCAGAGCCGATCTGCACATCCGGGGCATACAGGGTGATGTCGCCACCGTTATCGACCGTCAGTGCGCCGTCGACGACGACCTGATCCTGAGCCGCCACTTTGAGCGCACCGAGGCGCAAACCATTGAGTTGATCGTTATCGAGAAACAACTTGCCCTTGCGTGCATCGGACACCGCCCCGGCCAGGTCCAGAT
Source organism: Pseudomonas sp. GM80 (assembly GCF_000282515.1). Classification (GTDB taxonomy): domain Bacteria; phylum Pseudomonadota; class Gammaproteobacteria; order Pseudomonadales; family Pseudomonadaceae; genus Aquipseudomonas. The sequence goes on along the minus strand of NZ_AKJD01000049.1, from coordinate 4,317 downwards.
CACTGCCGGCAAGCGGACGTTCGCCGCCCATTTGCACCTGGTCCAGCGTCGGATTGAGCGTATACAACAAGCCACTCGCCGCCGCGACGTAGGTCGGGTCGTAACTGCCGACGATCAATTGCGCTCGCCGCGCCAGTGCTGTCTGACTTTGTTCATAGCCGTCGAGCACCGGTTTCGGCGCCTGATTCTGCCGTTCGCCCTGATACACCTCGCCGATCATTTGCCCGTCGAGTACCGCATTGGCAGTGGCGATCACCAGTTGCCCGGCGTCGCGGCCGACGGTGTAACCCGACTCGAACCGTGAGCGCGGCGCGATCAGCGGGTTGTAGAAGTAACTGGTCTGGCCCCAGCGTTCGCTGTTGTCCTCATAGCCTTTGTACAGCCCGGTGTAGAGCAGATCGCCTGGCGCGCGCGAGACTTCGTAAAGTTTGCCGTCGGCACCGCGCAGCCAGCTCTGACGAATCTGGCCGCTCTGCACATCCAGCGTGCCGCCAGACAGATTGATCAGCGACCCCTTCTCGGTGACCACGTCGTTACCGGCGAAACTCACCGTACCGCCCTGGGCCATCCATTCGCCGATGCTGTGGCCTTGGGTGCCGAGGTAGCCGCCCACTTCCAGCAAGCCACCCGCCGTGTACCAGCGATCCGTGGCATAGCCGTTGGTGCCGGCCGGCACGTAGACCAATTCGCGGACATCGACCCAGACGTCGTTGCTGTTGAGCGCGCCCTTCTCGCGGTTGATCGACGCGTCGCGCTGTTCGTTGCCCTGCACGTTGATCTTGATGTTGTTGTTTTCCATCGCGACCTTGACGCCGAGGGCGCCGGACACATCGATGATCGCGCCATCACGGACCACACTGCGTCGTTGCGCACTGACCGCGACCTGGCCGCCGGTGGCCAAGGTAATCGAGCCGTTCTGGAACTCGACGCTGCCGCCGCTCTGGATCTCGATGCGCGATTGATCGCCACGGATGCGGTTGTTGGCGTTGACGCCGGTCAGCGCGGCGTCGCGTTGACTGTCGAGCGCCGTGAGGTCGCTGCTGTCGAGCATGATTGCCGTGGCGCTGTCCTGCCCCAGCGTGACGCTGCCGGTGCTGTCAGTGCTCGGGTTGAGCAAATGAATCGTGCCGCGCGTGGACACCGAAGTGCTGGCGAGCAAAACACCGTTCTGCACCACTTCATGACCGGCCAGGGTGATGTCGCCGGTGGCGGACTGAATCAGCCCGTTGTTGGTGACTTTGCCGGCAACGGCCCCGGCCTTGAAGCCCGGCGTGACCTCACTGCCAAACGTCGTCGAAAAGGTATTACCCTCAGTGCCCGAGCCTTTGCGAATGTAAAAGCGATCACCAGCAGCCAACACCGTCTGCCCTTTGGCGGTACTGATGCTGCCGTCGTTCTGCACTTCGTTGCCCAGCAGTAACGCATAGCCACCGGCATCGGTGGACACCGCCGGTTTGTGCGTCTCGATGGACGCGCCGCGCTCCACCAACACCTTGCCAGCCGCGTCGGTGAACGTCGGCTGAGTGCCGGTGCTGTCGAAATACAGCCCACGGTCGCGGAACTGGATATCGGTGATATTGGCCGCCGCCGCCACCAGGTTGCGCACGTTGACCTGGCTGCTGCCGCTGAAAACGATGCCGTTGCGGTTGACCAGCATCACCGTGCCGGCACCCTTGATCTGCCCCTGAATCTGACTGGCCCGCGCACTCGGGTCGTTGACCCGGTTGAGCACCGCCCAGTTCGCTTGTTGAGCGAATTCGACCGTGGTGTTGCGCCCGACGTTGAAGGTTTCCCAGTTGAGGATCGCTTTGTCGGCGGTCTGCTCGATCTGCACCGTGGTCTTGCCGTCAGCCTGAGTCTGCTGTGGGCCCTTGGCGTTCTGCCAACCCTGGGCGAGGCTGTTATCGACTTTCAAACCGCCCTCACCCAGACCGTCCGGCACAAACTGCACCGTGCCCAGCGCCGCTGCACGTCCGGCCGCCTGCGCCGCTTGTTGTGCGGCAATCGCGGCAACGGTGTTGTTCAAGGTCTGGATCGAACGCTGCAGTTGCTGATTGGCTTTTTGTTGTTGAGCCAGCGGTGGCGTCATGCCCGGCAAACCGCCCATGCTCGGCCGTGCCGCCGCGGCTTGCTGCGCTGCGCCCTTGGCAGCAAACCAGCTCGAACTGAACGCCGTCTGCGCCTGCGCACTGCCCGCCACCAGACACAACGCCACGGCGTGCGCCAACGGCTTGAGCAGCCACAGCGTCGGCTCCACAGCTTCACGCCTGGAGGACAGAACACGGGTACGACGACGGGATGGGCGAGCGAGCATCACTACGAGATCCTTTTTTGATTGCCACACTTGGGTGGCCAAAGCTGCCGCAGGCCTGCAAAAACCTGCTGTTACGACATAGGCCGTTGGCGAGGGCCGCGACCGAACGGATGTCACACAAACTTCATGTTCGAGGAGTAGTCAGGCAAAAAAAATGACGGCAACCCGAAGGTTGCCGTCATTTGTGTTACGGCAGTCTGAGCTTAAGGACGACCGATAGCGTTGCAGACGCTGGCGTTGTTGATGTCCAGGTTGTTGCCCGACGAGTTGGTGATGAAGTTGGCGGTTACAGCGGTTTTCCAGGCGGTAGGCACAGCGACGAATTTGTGAGCCTGAGTCGCGGCATTATTGCCCGGGTTGCTGTAGTGGGTGGTCAGGAACGCTTTAACGTCAGCGGCCACGGCTGCATCCTTGTAGCACTGGCCGAAGATGAAGTTGGTGTAAGCAGCCAGTTTGTAACCGGAAGTCGGGTTAGGCACCACTGGCGACCAGTTGGCCGGGTTTGCGGCCTGGGCTGCAGTCGAAGGCGCGGACGCCGACAACAGTGCCAGCGTGACGTTGGCCGACGTTGGCTGAACGCCGTTTACGCGAGCAACGACAGCGTTGCTGGTAGCGTCGACACCGTCCGGACCGACATAACCGATGGAGCCATCAACCGCGTTAACGGCAGTGGCAACATCAGAAGTGTTGGCAACGCCGACCCAGCCAGTAGGCAGAGCGCCGCCACCGACGCGAGCGGCAGTGAAGGTCGAGTTGGTCACGAACTGACTCGAGCAAACCGAGTTCAGGTGACGGGTGAGGATTTCCGTAGTACCGCTGGAAACGTTGCGATAAACCACGCGGATCGGGGTGGTGTCAGCCGTGCCCAGCAGAGCGCCCCAAGTGGTTTTAGCGCCGGAGAAGGCATCGCACAGCTGAGCGCTGGTCAGGTTCAGAGCAGTCTGGCCGGCCTTTTTGTACGGGATGGCAACCGAAGTGGCCACCGAAGGCAGTTGGATCAGCGGGCCGTACGAACCACCGAAGTCGGTGTTGTAGGTGCTGAGTTCCGAAGCGCTGAGGATCGAGTCGCTACCGGCGAAGTGCACGGTGCCGGTGGTGCCGAAACCAGCCGGGTTGTTCTTCAGGAAAGCAGTCTTGCCACCGCCGCTACCGATGGCGGCGTAGCTGAAGTTGGCTGGCAGGATGCTGTCGGCAGAACCTTTGTACAGAGCGGCAGGCAGCGTTGCACCACCACCGGTAACGGCCATGGCTTGAGCGGAAGCCAGAGCGGCGACGGTCAGGGAGGCGGCGATCAGAGTGCGCTTGAACATGAAGAATCTCCTTTTCAACTGGTTTGTGAACACAGGTTTTCGGGGTTGCTTGCATGACACTGGGAAGACTCACCGGGCCCTCGCTGGCGTTGGCCGTGGTGAAGTCGCACTGAGAAATTCGCAGTTTCCGGTGACAGATAAAGGAAAAAACCTCGGGAGCTGCGAGGTGTTTCTGAAGGGATTTTCTCGGGTGTTTGCGCTGGCCGGCGGCGCGTCTGGATTGGGGGTTTGGCGGAATCGGGCTGGAGGCGTTGGCGGGTGGTTGCAGATGACAGAAAGGAGAACCCGAGGATGGGGGAATCGAGGGTCGGGTGATGCCGCAGTCCTGGGAAAAAATCTGGATTATTTATTGCCCCGACTGGCCCCATCGCTGGCAAGCCAGCTCCCACAGGTTTTCTGTTGTGACACAGATCGCATCAACAACTCCGCCCCCTGTGGGAGCTGGCTTGCCAGCGATGAGGCCAGGTCAGACACCATCAAAACCTGCTACTGGACCAATTGATTGATCTCAATGATCGGCAACAACACCGCCATCACAATCACCAACACCACCCCGCCCATCACCACAATCATCAGCGGCTCCAGCAATGCAGTCATGCCCATCGCCCGCCGCTCGATGTCACGCGACAGGGTTTGCGCCGCGCGCTCAAGCATCGGAGGCAGCGACCCAGTCTTTTCGCCGCTGGCGATCAG
>NZ_AKJD01000048.1 GCF_000282515.1 Pseudomonas sp. GM80 | reverse complement strand
AAGCCAGCTCCCACATTTGGAATACATTCCCCTGTAGGAGCTGCCGAAGGCTGCGATCTTTTGATCTTTTTAAGGGCAAGATCAAAAGATCGCAGCCTGCGGCAGCTCCTACATGGGTTAGCTGTGCAGGCGGACCCAAACGGTTACCAGCACGGTCGCCGCCATCAGCCACGCCACCGCCGCCACTGCCAACGAAGCCTCCAACCGCATCCGATCCACCATCACGTACAACGTCGCCAGATACACAAAATACGGAATGATCGACCACATCCCGAACACGATCGTGGTCTTCAAATCCTCGATCGAACGTCCCTTGCCGACGATGTAATGCGCAATCAGCGCAAAGGTCGGAAACAACGGCACCAAGCCTGCGATGTAATAGTTTTTGGTCTTCGACAGCGCCGCGATGATCAGCACCACCGCGGCGCCCAACAGGGCTTTGAAAAACAGGTCCACGTCGTTCTCGCTTAATGGCTCAGGCCGTATTTTTTCACTTTGTCGAACAGCGTGGTCTTGGCCATGCCCAATTCCAGGCTCGCCTGGGTCAAGTTGCCGCCGCTGCGTTGCAGGGCGTCGCTGAGCAGGTTGCGCTCGAACGCTTCCACCGCTTCGGCAAAGCCCAGGCCTTGTCCGCCGCTGTTGGCACCGGACTTTTTGAACGCCGGCAAACCCAAAGCAAACCGCTCGGCGACGTTGCGCAGTTCACGCACGTTGCCCGGCCAGTCGTGGCTCATCAGGTTCGACAGGGTCTGGTTGTCCAGCTCCGGTAGCGCACGATCGAAGCGCAGGGCCGACTGCTGGGTGAAGTGTTCGAACAGTTGCAGGATGTCTTCGCGGCGTTCGCGCAGGGGCGGTAATTCCAGCGTCACCACGTTGAGGCGGTAGTACAAGTCGCTGCGAAATTCGCCGGCCCTGCTCGATTCGTCGAGGTCGGACTTGGTCGCCGCGATCACCCGGCAATCCACCGCCACGCTCTGGTTTGAACCCAGGCGTTCGAGGGTGCGCTCCTGCAAGACGCGCAGCAATTTGATCTGCAACGGCAGCGGCATGCTTTCCACTTCATCGAGGAACAGCGTGCCGCCGTCAGCGTGTTCGATCTTGCCGATGCGCCGTTTGCCCGCGCCGGTGAACGCGTTGGCTTCGTGGCCGAAAATTTCGCTTTCGAAGAGGTTTTCCGGCAGACCGCCGCAGTTCAGCGCGACGAACTGTTTGCTGTGGCGCCGACTGAAATCGTGCAGGCAACGGGCGACCAGTTCTTTGCCGGTGCCGGTCTCGCCTTCGATCAGCACGTTGGCCGAGGTGTCGGCGACGTTGGCGATCAGTTCGCGCAGGTTCTGCATGGCTGGCGAGCGGCCGATGATGCGTCCTTCAAGGGAGTCACGTTCAGCCAGTTGCCGGCGCAGCGACGACACTTCACGGGCGAGGCTGCGTTGCTCCAGCGCTCGCCGTGCGACATCGACCAGACGTTCCGGCGAGAACGGTTTTTCCATGAAGTCGTAGGCGCCTTTCTGCATCGCGCCGACGGCCATGGAAATGTCGCCGTGGCCGGTGATCAACACCACCGGCAGGCTGCGATCGCGTTGCTTGAGGCGGGTCAGCAGTTCCAGGCCATCGATGCCCGGCAGGCGAATGTCGCTGATGACGATGCCGGCAAAGTTGTCGCCGACTCGCTCCAGCGCTTCTTCGGCACTGCCGACGCCGACGCAGGGAATGTCTTCAAGGGTCAGCGCCTGTTGGCAGCCGAGCAGCACATGGGGGTCGTCTTCGACGATCAGTACACTGAGTTCGGGGTTCATATTGGCTCGGCGGGAGTAGGGCTTACCAACGGTAAACTGAGGACGAAAGTGGTGCCGCCGCTGGCCGGGTGTTCAACACCCAGATGCCCACCGGTGGCGGCGGCGAGGCTGGCGGAAAGGGTCAGGCCCAAGCCCAGGCCTTGTTCGCCGGGCTTGGTGGTGAAGAACGGCTCGAACAGATGCTTGCGCGCTTCGGCGTCGACACCATGACCGTTGTCGCGCACGCGCAGGCGATATTTGCCGTTGAATTCTTCGCCTTCCAGCCACAGCTCGGGCAGCGGTTGCGCCTGCATGGCATCGAGGGCGTTGCCGATCAGGTTGACCAGAATCTGTTCGAGGCGGGTCTGGTCGATCTGCACCTGAACGTCAATGAACTGCCGATGCAGGTCCAGCGCCGAGCTCTCCAGGCGCGCACCGAGCAATTGCAGCGCCGCGTCCACGGCTTTGCCGAGGCTGGCCTGGCCTTGGTTGTCACCGCGCCGGGCGAACGAGCGCAGGCTGGCGGTGATGCGGCCCATGCGGTCGATCAGGTCGTTGATGGTTTTGAGGTTGGTGCTGGCGACATCGAGCTGACCGCGCTCCAGAAAGCGTACGGTGTTGCCCGACAGCGTGCGCATCGCGGCCAGTGGCTGGTTCAGTTCGTGGGCGATGCTGGTCGACATCTGGCCGATGGCGGCGAGTTTGCCGGCCTGTACCAGTTCGTCCTGCGCGCGGCGCAACGTCTCTTCGGCCTGGCGGCGTTCGCGGATCTGACTCTTCAGTCGCTCGTTGCTGGCGCGCAGGTCGGTGGTGCGTTCGGTAATCCGACGCTCCAGTTGATTGTTGGCTTCCTGCAAGGCTTCGCGGGCGGCGAGGCGGGTGGCGATGACCTTGCGCCGCTCGTTCCAGGCGATCAGCAGGAAGGCGACCAGAGCAAACGCCACGGCGACGAGAATGCCTTGGTTGATCGCCTCGCGACGCAAATCCTGCAATGGCGTGAGCAGAGTGAAATTCCACGGCGTGTCGCTCAGCGGTCGGGTCTGCGCCAGGTAGCTGATGTCGTCCTCGCCGGACTGCACTTCGCTGTTGGCAGGGAAGGTCAGTTTCTCCACGCCTTCGGACAAGGTTTCGCGGGCCAGTGGCTGCAGCTCGTTGAGCGGGAACCAGTAATACTGCAGGCTGCGCGCGAGTTTTTCTTTGGTGATTTCACTCAGTGGAATCACCGACTTGAGGCGGCGGGCCGGATCGCTGGAGAGAATGATGATGCCGTTTTCATCGCTGACGAAGGCTTCCAGACGCGCGCGCTGCCAGCGTTCTTCCATGGCTTCCAGACGCACTTTGACCACGGCGACGCCGATGATCTTGCCGTGCTCTTCGAGGCCGTGGGCGAGGTAATAACCAGGTTCGCCGTTGGTGCTGCCAATGCCGTAGAAACGCCCGGGTTCGCCGCGCACGGCTTTCTGGAAATAGGCGCGGAAGGACAGGTCTTCACCCAGATAACTGTCGACATCGCGCCAGTTGCTGGTGGCCATGACCCGGCCGGTGGTGTCCATGACGTAGATGGCCCGACTGCGGCTGCGTCGGTTCAGGCCTTCAAGGTAAGCGTTGACCGTTTCCCGGTATTGCGGAGTCGGGTCGGCCAGCAGCTGCGAGACACTGGTTTCGAGTTCCAGCAGGCTGGGCAGGTAGGTGTATTTGCTGATCTCGCTTTCGACCGCGCGGGCGTGCAGTTCGAGTTGACGCTGGCCGTTCTCGCCGAGGCTGCGGATGCCGAAATGTTCACTGGTCCAGAAGCCGATAAAACCCAGGCCGATCATCAGGGCGATGATCAGTGGCGGCAGGAACAAATGACGAATCAGACGGGGCTTCACGGCAAGTGATGGCGGTGCGGCGCGATAGAGATTGGGGTCGCATTTCATCACAGATGCCTTGGGTCAACCACAACACTTGTTTGTGAATCACCGCTGGTTTGCAGGTGGACTCTGTGGCGAGGGGATTTATCCCCGATCGGCTGCGCAGCAGTCGTCAAACCATTGCATGCGGTTCGACTTTGAAATGCTGGGGCCGCTGCGCAGCCCATCGGGGATAAATCCCCTCGCCACAGGGGATCTCATTGTCAGGCAGCCCGCACCCCACAGAGGGGGGAGCGGGTGTGTGGCTTTTAGTGCTGCAGGATTTTCTCGAGGAAGTGCTGCGCGCGTTCGGAGCGGGCGCTGATGTCGCCGAAGAATTCCTCTTTCGGGCAGTCTTCGATGATCTTGCCGGCGTCCATGAAAATCACCCGGTCGGCCACTTTGCGCGCAAAACCCATTTCGTGGGTCACGCACATCATGGTCATGCCTTCGTGGGCCAGTTGCACCATCACGTCGAGCACTTCGTTGACCATCTCCGGGTCGAGCGCCGAAGTCGGTTCGTCGAACAGCATGACGATCGGGTCCATCGCCAGCGCACGGGCAATCGCCACACGCTGTTGCTGACCGCCGGACAGTTGCCCTGGATGCTTGTGCGCGTGCGCCGACAGGCCAACGCGTTCGAGCAGTTGCAGACCTTTTTTGGTCGCTTCTTCCTTGCTGCGGCCCAACACCTTGATCTGCGCGATGGTCAGGTTTTCGGTGATGGTCAGGTGCGGGAACAGTTCGAAATGCTGGAACACCATGCCGACGCGCGAACGCAGTTTCGGCAGGTTGGTCTTCGAGTCGGCAATCGAGGTGCCGTCGACGACGATGTCGCCTTTCTGGAACGGCTCCAGCGCGTTGACGCATTTGATCAGGGTCGACTTGCCGGAACCCGACGGGCCGCAGACCACGATCACTTCGCCTTTTTTGACCTCGGTGCTGCAATCAGTCAGCACCTGGAAGTCCCCATACCACTTGTTGATGTTCTTGATAGAGATCATACGGCGAACCTTTTTTGCAGACGCTTGACCAGCAGCGAGGCGGAAAAGCTGATGATGAAGTAGACGACACCGGCGAAGATCAGGAACTCGTTGGACCGGCCAATGATGTCGCCGCTGGAACGGGCGGAGTTGAGGAAGTCCACCAGGCCCACGGTGTAAACCAGCGAGGTGTCCTGGAACAGGATGATCGACTGTTGCAGCAGCAACGGCGTCATTTTGCGGAACGCCTGGGGCAGGATGATCAGACGCATGGTCTGGCCATAGGTCATGCCCATCGCTTGCGCGGCAGCCATCTGACCTTTGGGAATCGACTGCACACCGGCGCGGACGATTTCGCAGAAGTACGCGGCTTCGAACATCATGAAGGCCACGACGCAGGAGGTGAACGCGCCGATCGGCGTGTCTTCACCGGTGATCCAGCGCAGCACGAACGGCACCGCCAGGTAGAACCAGGTGATCACCAGCAGCAGCGGGATCGAACGGAAGTAGTTCACATAAGCGCCGGCGACGCGCGACAGCAGTTTGCTGGACGACAGGCGCATCAGCGCGAGGATCGTCCCCAGCACGATGCCGCCGACCACGCCCATGACCATCAACTGCAAGGTCATGACCATGCCGTTCCACAGACCCGGGATAGCGGGGATGATGCCGCTGAAATCGAAGTCCATTATTTACCCCCCACGGAGATCAGGCCGGGCACCGCGACTTTCTTCTCGACCATACGCATCAGCAACATCAGGCTCATGTTCAGGGTGAAGTAGATCAGCGTGGCCAGGGTGAAGGCTTCAAACAGGTTGGCCGAGAACTCAGCAGTCTGTTTGGTTTGCGCGAGCAGTTCCATCAGGCCGATCAGGGACGCCACGGAGGAGTTCTTGAAGACGTTGAGGAATTCCGAGGTAAGCGGCGGAATGATGATGCGGTAGGCCTGGGGCAGCAGCACGTTCCAGTAGATCTGTGGCAGCTTGAAACCCATGGCGCGGGCGGCGGCTTCCTGGCCGCGTGGCAGCGCCTGGATGCCGGTGCGCACTTGCTCGCAGACACGCGCAGCGGTGAACAGGCCCAGGCACACGACAACGCTCAGGTAAGCCGAGGTGGTCGGGTTGAGATCCTGTTTGTACCAGTCCTGCAGGTTTTGCGGCAGCAGATCAGGCACCAGGAAGTACCAGATGAACAGCTGAACCAGCAGCGGCACGTTGCGAAACAGCTCCACGTAGCAGGTCGCGATGCCCGATACGATACGGTTTGGCACCGTGCGCATGACGCCCAGAATGGACCCCAGCAGCAAGGCGATGATCCATGCCACGATGGCAATGGCAATGGTCCAGCCCAAACCGGTGACGTACCAGTCGAGATAAGTCTCGCTGCCGACGCCGGTGGACTTGAAGAACACGCCCCAGTCCCAGTTGTAATTCATTAGGGTCTCCCCTCGAAATCGATCGATGTACAAGCACCCGCTTGGGGAAGATCCTTTCCCGCCCGACGTTGAACGCCGGGCACACGCGATCGGCTCGGAAACCGCCAGGTCGAGTGTTCCACAGTACAGCCAGCAGGTAGTAACAGACGCCTGAGGGAGGGTGGCCCCCTCAGGTGATAAGGTTAGTCAGGAATCAGATTTTTACGTCAGGCGCCGGCTTGTCGCTCGGGGTGGCGATCAGATCTTTTACCTTGTCGCTCATCGGGAAGTTCAGGTTCAGGCCTTTTGGTGGGATCGGGCTCTCGAACCACTTGCTGTAGATCTTGTTGATCTCGCCGGACTTGTACAGGGCGACGATGGCGTCATCGACAGCTTTCTTGAAGGCCGGGTCGTCTTTACGAACCATGCACGCGTAGGCTTCGAACGACTGCGGGGTACCGGTGATGATCCAGTCGGCCGGCTTCTTCGCCTTGGCTTCTTCGCCGGCCAGCAGGGCGTCGTCCATCATGAAGGCAACGGCGCGGCCGCTTTCCAGCATGTTGAAGGATTCGCCGTGGTCTTTGGCGGAGATGATGTTCATGCCCATCTGCTTGTCGGCGTTCATCGCTTTGATGATGCGCTCGGACGTAGTGCCCGCGGTGGTCACGACGTTTTTGCCTTTGAGGTCAGCGAAGTCAGCGTAGGACGGCTTGCCATCCTTGTCTTTCTTGACCAGCAGACGGGTGCCGATTTCGAAGATGTTGACGGTGAAATCGACTTGCTGGGCGCGTTCGGCGTTGTTGGTGGTCGAGCCGCACTCGATATCCGCGGTGCCGTTCTGGATCAGCGGGATACGGGTTTGCGAGGTCACCAGGTTGTACTTGACCTGCAGATCGGGCTTGTTCAGGTCTTTTTTCAGGGCTTCAACGATGGCCACTTGAATGTCGTGGGAGTAGCCCACTGGTTTGCCGGAAGCATCGGCAATGTAGGAAAACGGAATGGAGCTGTCGCGGTGAGCGAGCGTGATGGTGCCCGAATCGTTGATTTTCTTCAGGGTGCCGGTGAGTTCGGCGGCGAAAACTGGCGTGCTGATCAGAGCGGCAGCAATGGCTGCGCCCAGGATATGGGGAACGATGCGCATCAAATTTTCCTCGACATTGTTTTTTTTATGGAGCCAGTTCGTCGGCCCTTTTGTGCTTCGAATGCCTGACGGCTCCTGAAGTGTTGGCACAACAGGCATTCGTCGAGAGAGTGTAGAGCATGAGTCGTGCCAGACCAGTCGCGAATGGTTAAGTCGATGATTTATAAGGTTATTAAATTTTTAAGGCAGTTTTTTTGAGCCCGGCTGATCCGGTTAACCGAATCGACCCGGAAGTCGCGTTCGGAAAACCGAACAATCTTTCAATCACTACGCTCATTGGATGATCGCCCAAGCACCACACAACCCTGTGGCGAGGGGATTTATCCCCGATAGGTCGCGAAGCGGCCTCTCTTTAAATGCAAAAGGGAGGACTGCTTCGCAGTCCATCGGGGATAAATCCCCTCGCCACAGGGGTAGTGGCAGGCAAAGTAAGTTACGCCGCAACAAAAAGCCCCTGAACCTTGCGATTCAGGGGCTTTTTGTTTAAGCGATGTTCAGATCATGCCGCTTCAATCTTGCTACGGTTCTGCTCGACCTTGCCCAGGTACGCGGCCAACTTCTCTTGCTCGGCCGGCGTGGTAAACAACCCCAGCTTGCTGCGGCGCCACAGAATGTCGTGCGCCGTGGTTGCCCACTCTTCACTGCACAGGTAATCGACTTCGCGGGTGTAGAGCCCGCCGCCAATGTGTTCGCCCATGTCGGCGAGGGTTTCCACGCCTTCAAGCATGCGCCAGGTGCGGCTGCCGTAGGTGGTGGACCAGCGACGGGCAATCTCGGTCGGCACGAAGTCGAACTTGTCACGAATCAGCGCGCTCAAGGCTTGCGGCGTGGTCATGTCTTCGCCGCCGGGCAGGGTGGCCGTGGCTGTCCAGCTTGGACGCATCTGAGTGAAGAACGGCATCAACTGCGCCATCGCCGATTCGGCGAGTTTGCGGTAGGTGGTCAGCTTGCCGCCGAACACCGACAGCAGTGGCGCTTCTTCGCTGTTGCCAGACAGGGCCAGGGTGTAATCGCGGGTGACCGCCGACGGGTTATCGGACTCGTCGTTGCACAGCGGACGTACGCCCGAGTAGCTGTGCTGGATGTCGTCGCGGCTGAGCTGCTTTTTGAAGTGTGCGTTGACCACTTTCAGCAGGTAATCGGTTTCGGCATCGGTAATCGCCACTTTTGCCGGATCGCCAGTGTACTCACGGTCGGTGGTGCCGATCAGGGTGAAGTGGTTGTTCAGGTACGGGATGGTGAAAACGATGCGCTGATCTTCGTTTTGCAGAATGTGCGCATGATCGCCTTCGTACAGTTTCGGCACGATGATGTGGCTACCCTGAATCAGACGGATGCCGTACGGCGATTCCATCTTCAGGTCGTCACGGATGAACTTGGCAACCCACGGGCCTGCCGCGTTCACCAGCGCTTTGGCGGTGATCGAAAACAGGCTGCCGTCGGCGCGTTCCAGGTTCAAGTGCCACAAACCTTTGGCGCGGCGGGCGCTGACGCAGCGAGTCTGGGTATGCACGTGGGCACCTTTTTCGCGAGCGGCCATGGCGTTCAGCACTACGAGGCGGGCGTCATCGACCCAGCAATCGGAGTATTCGAAGCCTTTCTTGATTTCGCTTTTCAGCGCGCTGTCGGCACCGAACTTCAGGCTTTTCGAACCGGGCAGCTTTTCGCGCTTGCCGAGGTTGTCATACAGAAACAGGCCTGCACGAATCATCCACGCCGGACGCAGGTGCGGACGGTGCGGCAACACGAAGCGCATTGGCTTGACGATGTGCGGCGCTTTCGCCAGCAGCACTTCACGCTCGGCCAATGCTTCGCGCACCAGACGGAATTCGTAATGTTCGAGGTAGCGCAGGCCACCGTGGATCAGCTTGCTGCTGGCCGACGAGGTGTGGCTGGCGAGGTCGTCCTTTTCGCAAAGGAACACCGAGAGACCGCGACCGGCGGCATCCGCTGCGATCCCCACGCCATTGATCCCGCCGCCGATAACGGCAATGTCGTAGATCTCGGAGAGTGGGGGCGTACGCAAGGTAGAGGTGGACATCGGCTGGCCTCGGGCTCTTTTGATTTTCTGTATTGGAAATCGAACATTAATGTTCATTTGCGAAAATGGTAGCCCATAAACACGCGCGCAGCCAGTCACGTTCGATTGAAAAAACTCATCGAAGGGCGGTTAAAAGAAAATTTTCGAACATTGAAAGCAAAAGATCGCAGCCTTCGGCAGCTCCTACAGGTCAAGTGAACCTATGTAGGAGCTGCCGAAGGCTGCGATCTTTTGATCTTGGGGGGTTAAACGACTTCCAGGCGAATCTTGTGCTGACTCAACAACTGCGCTAACGCCGGCACCGGCTGCTGATCCGTCACCAAACAATCAATCAAACTGATCGGCCCCAACCGGATCATCGCATTCCGCCCGAACTTACTCGAGTCGGCCGCCAGAATCACCTGCCGCGCATTGGCAATGATCGCCTGGGAAACCCGAACTTCCTGATAATCAAAGTCCAGCAAGCTGCCGTCCTCATCAATACCGCTAATCCCGACCAGCGCGAAATCAACCTTGAACTGATTAATGAAGTCCACACTCGCCTGACCCACTACACCGCCATCACGACGCACATTGCCGCCAGTCAGCAGCACATCGAAATCATCCTTGGCACTGAGCATCGACGCTACGTGCAAGTTGTTGGTGATGATTTTCAGGTGATTGTGATTGAGCAGGGCGCGGGCAATCGATTCGGTGGTCGTACCGATGTTGATGAACAGCGAGGCGTGATCGGGAATCTGTGCGGCGATGGCTTCACCGATGCGTTGTTTTTCATCGCGCATTTGATCGGCGCGCATCGCATAGGCAGTGTTTTCGACGCTGGAATCGTAGGCAGCACCGCCATGGTAGCGACGCAGCAGATTGGCTTCCGCGAGCTGATTGATGTCGCGGCGGATGGTTTGCGGGGTAACAACGAACAGCGTGGCCATTTCCTCGATGCTCACATAGCCGCGTTCGCGGACCAGCTCGAGGATTTGCTGCTGACGGGGAGGCAGATTCATGGGGCTTCCTTTGGGCTGCCGTGCAAAATTTGCCCATGATGCCGCAGGAATCCGCTCCCTACCAGTTAGTTGCCTATCAGTCTCTGAAGGTTGGCTTATTCAGCGTCTTCACGCGCCCAGTCTCGGGTGCGGCTGACGGCTTTTTTCCAGCCTTTGTACAGCTTCTCTTTCTCGACTTCGTCCAGGCTCGGTTCGAACTCGCGCTCGATCACCGCTTTGCCGCGCAGTTCTTCCAGGCTGCCCCAGAAGCCGCACGCCAGACCGGCCAGATACGCCGCACCGAGTGCCGTGGTTTCGCGCATTTGCGGACGCTCGACCTGCGTGCCGAGGATGTCGGCCTGGAACTGCATGAGGAAGTTGTTCGCCACCGCACCACCGTCCACACGCAGGGCTTTGAGGCGTTCGCCGGAGTCCTGTTGCATGGCGTCGAGCACGTCGCGGGTCTGGTAGGCGATCGATTCCAGCGCCGCGCGGATGATGTGATCCACACGTACGCCGCGCGTCAGGCCGAACAGCGCGCCACGGGCATACGGGTCCCAGTACGGAGCGCCGAGACCGGTGAATGCCGGTACCAGGTACACGCCGTTGCTGTCCTTCACTTTGTTGGCGAAGTATTCCGTGTCGTGGGCGTCGTTGATGATCTTCAGTTCATCGCGCAGCCACTGCACGGTCGAACCGCCGTTGAATACCGCGCCTTCCAGTGCGTAAGCGACTTCGCCGCGCGGGCCGCAAGCGATGGTGGTGAGCATGCCATGCTGGGATTTCACCGCTTTGTCGCCGGTGTTCATCAGCAGGAAGCAGCCGGTGCCGTAGGTGTTTTTCGCCTGGCCTGGCTCCACGCACATCTGGCCGAACAGCGCCGCTTGCTGGTCGCCAGCGATACCGCCGATGGCGATGCCGCTCTTGGTGCGACCGTAGATTTCCGAGGACGCTTTCACTTCCGGGAGCATTTCGCGCGGGATGTCGAGGATCTCCAGCATCTTCGAATCCCACTCCAGCGAGTGAATGTTGAAGAGCATGGTGCGCGAGGCGTTGGTGTAGTCGGTGACGTGTACTTTGCCGCCGGTGAATTTCCAGATCAGCCAGCTATCGACGGTACCGAACAGCAGTTCGCCGTTGCGCGCACGCTCGCGGCTGCCTTCGACGTTGTCGAGGATCCACTTCAGTTTGGTGCCGGAGAAGTACGGGTCGGTGACCAGGCCGGTGGTGTCACTGATGTACTGCTCATGGCCGTCGCGTTTGAGCTGCTGGCAAATTTCGGTGCTGCGGCGGCACTGCCAGACGATGGCGTTGTACACCGGGCGGCCGGTGGTCTTATCCCAGACCACCGTGGTTTCACGCTGGTTGGTGATGCCGATGGCGGCGACCTGGTCGTGGTGCAGACCAGCCTGTGCCAGCGCTTCAACCATGACGGCGCTTTGGGTGGCGAAAATTTCCATCGGATCGTGTTCGACCCAACCGGCCTGCGGGTAGTGCTGAGCGAATTCGCGCTGCGCGGTGCAGACCACGTTCGCATCGCGGTCGAAAATGATCGCGCGGGAGCTGGTCGTACCCTGATCGAGGGCAATGATGTAGTTCTTATTCTGAATGTCGGTCATGTCGATTGCCTTGGACGAAATAAGGGAGAGTGGGCCGTGGCGCAGGCTCTAGAGGGCAGGAGCCTGCGCCGACTGTTTCAAGAAGTTCTTGGTTTGCCGTCAATGGCCGGTTCTGCATCCTTTGTAGCAGGTGTGGCGCCGGTCAGGTGACGGGCGATGAGCCCGCGATACCCGGCAGCGCCGAGGCAGGCACCGACAATCGGTGCAAAAATCGGAATCAGGAAGTACGGAATATCGCGGCCGCCAGTGAAGGAAATTTCACCCCAGCCGGTGAAGAAAGTCATCAGTTTCGGACCGAAGTCACGTGCCGGGTTCATCGCGAAACCGGTCAGCGGGCCCATCGAACTGCCGATCACCGCGATCAGCAAACCGATCAGCAGCGGCGCCATCGGGCCTTTCGGCAGGCCGTTGTTGTCGTCAGTCAGGGCCATGATCACGCCCATCAGAATGGCAGTGATGATCATCTCGACCAGAAATGCCTGAGCAGTCGACAGCACCGGATTCGGGAAGGTCGAGAACACCGAGGCCAACTCAAGACTGGCGGCCGAGCCGCGAACCATTTGGTGAGTTTGTTCGTAATCGAAGAAAAGATTGCTGTACAGCGTGTAAACCAACAGCGCGCCGCAGAAGGCGCCGGCGATTTGCGAAAGAATATAGAACGGCAGTTTGCGCTTTTCGAAGTTGGCGAAAATGGCCAGCGCGATGCTGACGGCGGGGTTCAGATGCGCGCCGGAAACCCCTGCCGTGAGGTAGATCGCCATGCTCACGCCGACGCCCCAGATGATGCTGATTTCCCACAGGCCGAAGCTGGCACCCGCGACTTTGAGCGCGGCGACACAGCCGGTACCAAAAAAGATCAGCAGGGCAGTACCCAGAAACTCGGCCATGCATTGGCTCGAGAGCGATGGTTGCTGTAAAGCAGTTGTCATTGAAAACCTCGTTTTTGTTGTTGTCTGGCGCTATGCCGTCAGGGCAGGGCGCGATTTTCGCCGGGTAGGAATCCCCATTCCGTTGCCGGTTTACTGCTGGGTGCTGCGATGACGATAATTCTTACATTATTCAGATTCGAAAAAATATAGACAAGAAACAAACCTGTCAAAGGTCGAAAGTGAACCGTCAGTCACAATAGAACTATCAGTCACGTGAATGACTCGCCGGATGACTGCTTTCGTCGCCTTGAGAATTACCTGCGAAGCCGCGTAATTCGGGGCCGGGATAGAGCGTTTTACGGCTCGATGTCCTAGAATCCGGCGCAGAATTTTCTGCCATTGCCGAGCCTGGAGCTGCCATGACCCCTGCGTTGGACTTGTTGAAAAAAGTTCGTGCCGAACATCGCGTGCACAGTTACGAACATGATCCCAAAGCGGCTTCGTATGGGCTGGAGGCCGCAGAAAAACTCGCCCTTGAACCTGCGCAGGTGTTTAAAACGTTGCTGGCGGCGAGTGAAAAAGGCGAGTTGTTGGTGGCCGTGGTGCCGGTCGTCGGAAGCCTTGACCTCAAGGGGCTGGCGCACGCTGCGGGGGTGAAAAAAGTCGAGATGGCTGACCCGGCAGCAGCCCAGCGTTCCACCGGTTATCTGTTGGGCGGCATCAGTCCGTTGGGGCAGAAAAAACGCCTGCGCACCTTCATCGATAATTCGGCTCAAGGTTTTGCCACTATTTATGTCAGCGCCGGTCGGCGTGGGCTGGAAGTCGAATTGGCGCCCGCCGTACTCGCCGAACATACCCAGGCGAAATTCGCCGACATCGGTCGCGCGTGATGCTCGCCTGCTCTGTATGAAGAAAATTGGCCGGTTCTGTCTCTGGCGCTGATCCGGCCCACGCTGCATGCTCTGCCGACTGACTTAAGGAGAAGGTTATGCAGCTCGAGTTTCATCAGGTCGACGCATTCAGTGATCGGCCGTTCAGTGGCAACCCGGCGATGGTTTATCGGCTGGATGCGTGGCTTGCCGATGAGCTGATGCAGAAGATCGCGGCCGAACACAATCTGGCGGAAACCGCGTTTCTGGTGCGCGAGGGCTCGGCCTGGCATATCCGCTGGTTTACTCCGACCACTGAAGTGCCGTTATGCGGCCACGCAACGTTGGCCAGCGCCCATGTGCTGTTCGATATCTACCAGGAAACCGCCGAGCGTATCGACTTCACCAGCAAATCCGGGCCGTTGAGTGTCAGTCGCGAAGATGGCCGCTTGTGGCTGGACTTCCCGTCGATCGTGCCGTCAGAGATTGGTGTAACCCTGGATGTCGAGCGCGCGCTTGGCGTTGAGGCGGTGGATGTACTTGGCTCCAACGAACTGTTTGTGGTGCTGGAGTCGGAGCAGGCCGTGCTCGATTGCAAGCCGGACATGGTCGCGTTGGCCAAGCTGCCGTGGCTGGGCGCGATCGTCACGGCGCGCGGCAATCAGCACGATTTCGTTTCGCGCTATTTCGCCCCGGCAATTGGCATCAATGAGGACCCGGTGACCGGTTCGACGCACTGCAGCTTGATTCCCTATTGGTCCAAGCGTCTGGGCAAATCGAGCCTGTCCGCATGCCAGCGTTCGGCGCGGGGCGGGGAGTTGTTTTGTCGGCTGGAAGGCGAGCGGGTGAAGATCGGCGGCAATGCGACGCTGGTTGCCAGCGGCACCCTGATCTTGTGATGAGTCCGAACCCCTTGTAGGAGTGAAACTTTGTGGCGAGGGGATTTATCCCCGATGGGCTGCGTAGCAGCCCCAAAACCATTGCATGCGGAGCAACAGATGCTCCGCGCTGGCAGGATTAAGGGCCGCTTCGCGCCCCATCGGGGATAAATCTCCTCGCCACAAAAGCCACCCACATTTCGATTCGGTGTTGAATCAGAGGGCAGTGCTGTAGCGGCGCACGCCGTTTTCCACTGCCGGAATCTGTGCAGCGGTGCTGCCCGATGCCTGAAACAACACCAGATGTTCGGCGGCAACCCGAATCCCCACTTGTGCACCCACCTGATGATCCGCATGGCTCGGGAAAATCGATTCCAGCTGCGCCCC
This sequence comes from Pseudomonas sp. GM80, assembly GCF_000282515.1. Classification (GTDB taxonomy): domain Bacteria; phylum Pseudomonadota; class Gammaproteobacteria; order Pseudomonadales; family Pseudomonadaceae; genus Aquipseudomonas. Next base: position 36,728 of record NZ_AKJD01000048.1, on the reverse strand, counting down.
AGTCGGCAATTGCAGACGATACAACGTCGAAGCGCCCAGGAAGGTCTTGCCAACAATCCGCGCTTTCAACTCACTGTCCGGCGCATAAACAATGTCATCCGGACGCAGCAATACATCCACCGCCCCGCCAATCGGCCAGGTGTAAGCCCGATTACCGCGCAACTCACCCAACTCAGTCTGCACCGATTCCGGGCTGCCGAGCTGGCCGCGAATGAAGTAGCCCTGACCGATGAAACTGGCCACAAACGGCGTCGCCGGTTCGTGATACAGGTTGTACGGCGTGTCCCATTGCTCCAGTCGACCTTCCTTGAACACGCCAACGTGATCGCTGACGGCAAAGGCTTCTTCCTGGTCGTGAGTCACCAGAATCGCGCTGGTGCCACGGGCCTTGAGGATGTCGCGCACCTCATGGCTGAGCTTGCGCCGCAACTCGCCATCAAGGTTGGAGAACGGCTCGTCGAGCAGCAGCAATTGCGGCTCCGGCGCCAACGCACGGGCGAGGGCGACCCGCTGTTGCTGGCCGCCGGACAACTCGTGCGGGAAGCGCTTGCCGAGGTTCTTCAGGTTGACCAGTTCGAGCAGCTCTTCGGTCACTCGCGCCTTGTTCGGGTGCTTGCGAATACCGAAGGCGATGTTGTCCGCAACACTCAGGTGCGGAAACAGCGCGTAGTCCTGAAACACCATACCGATCCGGCGTTTCTCCGGTGCCAGAGTGAAGCCGGCGCTGGAAATAGTCTCGCCGCCAAGGGTGATTTCGCCCTCGTGCACCGGCTCGAAACCGGCGATGGCGCGCAGGGTAGTGGTCTTGCCGCAGCCGGAAGAGCCCAGCAAACAGCCGATGTCACCGGCGTTGAGGTGCAGATTGAGGTTCTGCACCACACGTTGATCTTGATAACCGCAAGCGAGGTTGCGCAGGTTCAGCAGTAATTCATGGCTCATGCGTGGTGATATGCCGGTTCAACGAGGAACTCGAGCAGGGCCTTCTGTGCGTGGAGACGGTTTTCTGCCTGATCCCAAGCGACGGAGCGCGGGTCATCAAGCAGGTCGAGACTGATTTCTTCGCCACGGTGCGCCGGCAGGCAGTGCATGAACAGCACGTCCTCGGCAGCGAGGTCGAGCAGGGCACGGTTGACCTGGAACGGCGCGAACAGCTTGAGGCGCTTGGCAGTTTCCTCTTCCTGCCCCATCGAAGTCCAGACATCGGTGCTCACCAGGTGTGCACCGCGCACGGCGTCTTGCGGGTCACGGACGATGGTTACGCGATCACCAGCCTTGGCGACAAATTCGGGGTTCGGCTCGTAGCCTTCCGGGCAGGCGACGCGCAACTGGAAGTCGAACTGAATCGCCGCTTCTATATAGCTGTTGCACATGTTGTTGCCGTCGCCGATCCAGGCCACGGTTTTGCCCTGAATCGAACCGCGATGCTCAAGGAACGTCTGCATGTCGGCCAGCAACTGGCACGGGTGCAGGTCATCGGACAGGCCGTTGATCACCGGCACGCGCGAATTGGCGGCGAATTCGGTCAGGGTGCTGTGGGCAAAGGTACGGATCATCACCGCATCGAGCATGCTCGACATGACGATGGCGCAGTCACCGATCGGCTCGCCACGGCCCAGTTGGGTGTCGCGCGGCGAGAGGAAGATCGCCTGACCGCCGAGCTGGATCATGCCCGCCTCGAAGGAGATCCGCGTGCGGGTCGAGGATTTCTCGAAGATCATGCCCAGCACGCGGTTTTTCAGAGGCTCGAACAGTACGCCGCGGTTACGCAGGTCCTTGAGCTCAACGCCTCGACGGATCACGCTGACCAGCTCTTCGGGCGTGCAATCCATCAGGGAGAGAAAGTGCCTTGCGCTCATCATTGACTACCTTTTTGCTACAAACCGCAGATGCTCAAAGCCTTGTTTAACGGAACAACGGGCGAGACCTGCGGCGTAAGCCGCACGGGGCGACGAAATAGGGGGAGGCGCGATATTGACACTAAATGTCGCGTTTTTCCAATAGGCTACGGTTTTTGCAGGAATCGAAGGGTGCACAGGATGTTGCAGTCGCGCATTAGCGGCCAGGTTCAGGGCCGCCGCGAGCCTCTTTGTACACTGGCCTCGCGGGGCTTGGCAATGCGGCGTGGCGTGGATCGAGTCAGCTGGGTCGGATTGCGACCGTGGCGCCATGCCACCACTTGGTCGGATGCTCAGCCTGAAACATTTGCTAAAGCAAAGTGCTGGGTTATAAATAACTTTCGAGCGACGCAGGAAGCCTCCGCATGGAATCGAAAGAAAAACTGTTAATGGAATTGCTGGGCCACACGGCACGCTCACTGACCCATCTCACCGCGTCGGTCACTTCAATGTCTTTCGAACTGCTGCGCAGCGAAGACGAAGTGGTCAAATCCGCCGGTCGCCACATGATTGATCGCATGGCCACCATCAGCGCCGGGCTCGACGAGCATTGGCGGTTGATCGGTGAACTCACCGGCGTCCACGTCGCCCACGAGCAGATCGAAACCATCCAGGAAATCCAGCTGGCCGCGCCGCCCCAGTTGCCCTCCAGTTGAGCTCGGCGGTCTATCGGCGCACCTGATAACCGTCGATTCACAAGACGAACGTCGCTGGCGCCTGATCGGTACGAGGGCCATAGTTTTGTTCCCGCAAGCGTAATTGCCTGCCCAGAACAAGACAGAGACTGGCCATGACCAAGACTCTCCATCACCGTGCCTGCCACCTGTGTGAAGCCATTTGCGGCCTGACCATCGAGACCACTGAAACCGATGGCAACGTCGCGATCACCTCGATCAAGGGCGATGCGCTGGACACTTTCAGCCGTGGCCACATCTGCCCCAAAGCTGTGGCCCTGCAAGATATTCAGAGCGATCCGGATCGCCTGCGTCAGCCGATGCGTCGCGTGGGCAGCGAATGGCTGCCGATTGAGTGGGGCGAGGCCTTTGCGCTGGTGGCCGAGAAACTGGCGGCGATTCAGGAGCGTCACGGCCAGAACGCGGTGGCGGTCTATCAAGGCAATCCGAGCGTGCACAACTACGGGCTGATGACCCACAGCAATTATTTCCTGGGATTGCTGAAAACGCGCAATCGCTACTCGGCGACGTCGGTCGATCAGTTGCCGCATCACCTGAGCAGCTATCTGATGTACGGCCACGGGCTGCTGCTGCCGATTCCGGACATCGATCACACCGATTTCATGCTGATCCTCGGCGGTAACCCGTTGGCGTCCAACGGCAGCATCATGACCGTGCCAGATGTTGAGAAACGTTTAAAGGCAATCCAGGCGCGGGGCGGTAAAGTCGTTGTGGTCGATCCACGGCGCAGCGAAACGGCGGCGATGGCCGATCAGCATTTGTTCGTGCGCCCGGGCGGTGATGCGGCGTTGTTGTTTGGCGTGCTCAATACACTGTTTGAAGAACGCCTGACTCGTGACAGCCATTTGCCGGTTGATGGGCTGGACGACGTGCGCGCTGCGGTGCAGACGTTCACCGCCGAGGCAATGAGCCCATTGTGCGCCGTACCTGCCGAGCAGATCCGCCAACTGGCGCGGGATTTTGCTGCGGCCCCGAGTGCGGTTTGCTATGGGCGCATGGGCGTTTCAACCCAGGCCTTCGGCACGCTGTGCCATTGGGTGGTGCAGTTGATCAACTTGGTCACCGGCAACCTCGACCGGATTGGCGGTGCGCTGTGCACCGAACCCGCCGTGGACTTGGTGGCGTCAACTTCGGGCGGGCATTTCAACCAGTGGCAGAGCCGGGTTTCCGGGCGTCCCGAATACGGCGGAGAGTTGCCGGTCTCGGCGCTGGCTGAAGAGATGCTCACCGAAGGCGAAGGCCAGATCCGCGCGCTGATTACTGTGGCGGGGAACCCGGTATTATCGACGCCGAACGGACGACAACTGGAGCAAGCGCTGGATGGCCTGGAGTTTATGGTCAGCATTGACCTCTATATCAACGAAACCACGCGTTACGCCGACCTGATCCTGCCGTCGACCTCGGCGCTGGAGAATGACCACTACGACACCACGTTCAACCTGTTTGCGGTGCGCAACGTGACTCGCTTCAATCGCGCGATCCTCGCCAAGCCCGAAGGCGCGCTGCATGACTGGGAGATCTTCGTTGGCTTGGCCAAGGCGTTTGCCGAGAAAACCGGCAAGGAACTGAAGCCGACGATGCCGCCGGCGAAGATGATCGACATGGGTCTGCGCATGGGCATGTACGGTGACGCCAGCGAGCAAAAACTCTCGCTGGTGACGCTGTTTGATCACCCTCACGGGATTGATTTAGGGGCGCTGAAAGCGAATCTGGCGTCGCGCCTGAAAACGCCGAATCAGCGAGTGCAGGCGGCTCCGCCAGAGATTCTCGCTGACCTTGCGCGTTTTGCTGCATTACAGGCGCCAGCCGCCGATGAGCTGTTGATGATTGGCCGCCGCCATGTGCGCAGCAACAACTCGTGGATGCACAACTATCAACGCCTGGTGAAGGGCAAGCCGCGTCATCAGTTGTTGATGCACCCGGACGACCTCGCCAGCCGTGGGCTCAACGATGGTCAGCGGGTACGCGTCAGCTCGCGGGTCGGGCAGATCGAAGTCGAAGTGCTCGGCAGTCTGGACATGATGAAAGGCGTGGTCAGTTTGCCGCACGGCTGGGGCCATGCGCGCCCGGGTGTGCAGATGGCGATTGCCAGTAGTCAGCCGGGTTCGAGCGCCAATGACCTGACCGATGAGTGTCAGCTCGACGAGTTGTCCGGCAATGCTGCGCTGAACGGCGTGCCGGTGACGGTGGCGGCGGCTTGAACGTGACCGTCGGGGAGACCGAGCATGGCGCTCGGGATTCCGTTACAATGCGTCACCGTGCCGACCCATGAGTCGGAAAGTTCAGCCGAGGTGCTCCATGGATATCATCGAAACGATTAAAGAGCAGATTGCCAACAACACCATTCTGCTTTACATGAAAGGCTCGCCGAATGCCCCACAGTGTGGCTTCTCCGCGAAAGCTGCGCAGGCTGTCATGGCGTGTGGCGAAAAGTTTGCGTACGTGGACATCCTGCAGAACCCGGAAATCCGCGCCAACCTGCCTAAGTACGCCAACTGGCCGACTTTCCCGCAATTGTGGGTTGGTGGTGAGCTGGTCGGCGGTAGCGACATCATGACTGAGATGGCTGCAGACGGTTCGCTGCAAAGCACCATCAAGTCGGCTGTTGAAGCGGCAGCGGCGAACAAGTCCGAAGCTTGATAAGGCTGGGTTTCACCCGACACCTACTGCTTGTGTAGGAGCTGTCGAGTGAAACGAGGCTGCGATCTTTTGATCTTCAGCCAATAAAAAGCCCCGCACCTCGAAAGAGGGCGGGGCTTTTTAGTGCGTCCGAAACGTTACTGCAAGTTACCGGTGCAATCTGAAAAGATCGCAGCCTGCGGCAGCTCCTACTCTTCGCCCATCTGCGATTGCAGATAGTTCTCAAGACCGACCTTATCGATCAGGCCCAGTTGGGTTTCCAGCCAGTCGATATGTTCTTCTTCGGATTCGAGAATGTCTTCCAGCAGTTCACGGCTACCGAAGTCACCGACGGTTTCGCAATGCGCGATCGCGGTTTTCAGGTCAGCGTGGCCGGTCTTCTCGATACGCAGATCGCACTCCAGCATTTCCTTGGTGTGCTCGCCGATGTGCAGCTTGCCCAAGTCCTGCACGTTTGGCAGGCCTTCAAGGAACAGGATGCGCTTGATCAGCTTGTCCGCGTGTTTCATCTCGTCGATGGATTCTTTGTATTCGTGTTTGCCGAGCTTGTTCAGACCCCAATCTTCGTACATGCGTGCATGCAGGAAGTACTGATTGATCGCGACCAGCTCATTGGCAAGGATCTTGTTGAGATGCTGGATGACTGTGATGTCGCCTTTCATGATCGGAGTCCTGCCCTGTATTCGTTGTATATACGGCAGAGTTTGAGCTTCGTACTTATAAGTGTCAAACCTAAGTTATTGAATAATATATGAAAATTAATCGGAATAAGAATGTTTGTGTTCCGCGTCTAGAGCCTAAGCAGTTGATTTACAGGCATAAAAAAACCGGACATAAGTCCGGTTCTTTGAAATGGGGTGTTATTACGCAGCAGTAAATTCTACCGGGTAGGGGATCGCAGCCTGAGCGGTTTGCAGCTTGGTCAGGGTTTCACGGACCACTTCCTTGGCAAGGCAGGCACATTTGCCGCATTGGCTGGCGACGCCGGTGGCCTGGCGAACTTCTTTATAGCTGCAGCAACCTTCATAGATCGCTTCGCGGATCTGTCCGTCGGTGACGCCAGTGCAGAGACAAACATACATAAGTGAGAACCGTCGCTGGTTGTGACTCAATTGCGATGGATCTTAATGTTAACGAGAATGATTGTCAAAGTGCTTTCCGGGCGCTTCAGCAGATTGACAGCTGTGACTGACGAACGGCATTTGCTGGCGATTTGCCTGGCCCCGTAAATGCAGCGCCGTTCTGCGCCCGCTTTGAAAAACCGTTAAGGACAGGCCAAATTCGCAGTGTATGATGGTCGGCCCTTGCGAAGGGGGTTCGTGTCACAGGGCTGTCGTCTGAGGATGGCAGGCTGGCGCAAACCCTGAACTTCAAGTTTTTACACCAGGAGATATCAATGAGCGTACTCGTAGGCAAACAAGCCCCTGACTTCACCGTCCCGGCCGTACTCGGCAATGGCGAGATCGTTGACAGCTTCACCCTGTCCTCGGCCATCAAAGGCAAATACGGCCTGGTGTTCTTCTACCCACTGGACTTCACCTTCGTCTGCCCGTCCGAGCTGATCGCTCTGGACAACCGCATGGCTGACTTCAAGGCCCGCAACGTTGAAGTGATCGCTGTGTCGATCGACTCGCACTTCACTCACAACGCATGGCGCAACACTCCAGTGAACAATGGCGGCATCGGCCAGGTGAAATACACCATGGCTGCCGACATGAAGCACGACATCGCTAAAGCCTACGACGTTGAGTCGGAAGGCGGCGTAGCGTTCCGTGGCGCGTTCCTGATCGACGACAAAGGCGTTGTCCGCTCGCAGATCATCAACGACCTGCCGCTGGGCCGTAACATGGAAGAGCTGATCCGTCTGGTCGACGCTCTGCAATTCCACGAAGAGCACGGCGAAGTCTGCCCTGCCAACTGGAAAAAAGGCGACAAAGGCATGAACGCTTCGCCAGAAGGCGTTGCGGCATACCTGACCGAGAACGCTGCTGCCCTGTAAGGCGTAACGTCGAGGTACAAAAAAACCGGCCCAAGTGGCCGGTTTTTTTATGCGCGGGATTGTGAGCAGCAATCTCTCGGCATTATTTGTTTCAAATGCCCGGGAAAAAATACTGGATGACTGAACAGTGGTTGGATAGGGTGATGGTCGAGCGATAACGGGTGAAGAGGGCGATTACCTTGGCCTGAATCGAGCCTCAGTACAGTAAGGACGGTGCAATGGATTGCATGATGCGGAAGGGGATTCAAATGCCGAGTAGCTTGGACGTTGCGGATTATTTCCTCTGCCTGGAAGGGCATGAGGGCGAGATCTCCAATCTCAAGATTCAAAAAATGGTTTATTACGCGCAAGGGTTCAGTCTGGCAGTCCATGGCGAGGCTCTCTTCCCTGAAAAGCTGGAAGCGTGGATGCATGGGCCAGTGGTTCCGGATCTGTATCGAAGATTCAGCCAATTTGGATCGAGTGCCATTCCTCCTCCAAGTGATTTCAATCCCGATGTTTTCAGTAGCAAACAACAAACTCTGCTCAACGAAGTGTTCGACGTTTATGGCCAATTCTCGGCGTGGAAACTGCGCCAGTTGACGCATGAAGAGGCCCCATGGCGTAAAAACTTCAAGGAAGGGGAGTTCAGCCGAGAAATTCCCGCCTGCGAGATGCAGGAGTATTTTCGGGAGCATTTGGTGAACTGAAAAATGGCCAAGTTCAAACGCAGGGAACGCGATGCGGCGGTGATAGTAACGGCACGGACGTCCACAATCGAAATGGACTCATCGGAAGCGCGACCTCCGGTTTTCTCATTTGAGTATTTGCAGAATGGCTGGTGCATTCAAGATTGCGAGGCCGTCGAACGGTCGAAAATGCTTGAGCGTCTCAGGATCCTGGGAAAGATACCTTGGAGAGAATTGCGCAAGGAGCATAGGCATCGGTATGGGTGTGAAACAATTGAGAGAAACAGCCTGAAAGTGGGGATACCTGCTTTTTTAACAGGTGATGTCAGATTGTTGGTGTTTCGGGCTTTCGAGCGTGTAGCGATGGTGGGTTACAAAAACCATCGGATTTTTTATGTCGTGTGGATTGATCGAGAATTCAGACTGTATAAGCATTAATAAAAAAACCGGCCCAAGTGGCCGGTTTTTTTATGCGCGGGATTTACTCAACGAGGATCAGTCGTCGAAATCTTCCCAGCCGCCCATCTGTTTCCAGCGGTTGACGATGCCACAGAACAGCTCAGCGGTTTTTTCGGTGTCGTAACGCGCGGAGTGCGCCTCACGGCCGTCGAAATCGATGTCGGCGGCTTGGCAGGCTTTTGCCAGTACGGTTTGACCGTAGGCCAGACCGGCCAGTGTCGCGGTGTCGAAGCTGGAGAATGGGTGGAACGGGTTGCGCTTCATGTCCAGACGCGCGACCGCAGCGTTGAGGAAGCCGAGGTCGAAGCTGCTGTTGTGGCCGACCAGAATCGCGCGCTTGCAGCCGTTGGCCTTCAGCGCTTTGCGAATGCCACGGAAGATGTCGGTCAGCGCGGTTTCTTCGCTGACGGCCATGCGCAGTGGGTGATCGAGCTTGATCCCGGTGAACTCCAGCGCTGCTGCTTCGATGTTGGCGCCTTCGAACGGCTCAACGCGGAAGAAGTAGGTGTGGTCGGGGTATACGAAACCCTTTTCATCCATGGCGATGGTGGTCGCAGCAATCTCCAGCAACGCATCGGTGGCCGAGTTGAAGCCACCGGTTTCTACGTCGACGACTACCGGCAGATAGCCGCGAAAGCGTGCTGCCATTGGGTGACGGGAACTGCCACCACCACTTTGACCGTCCAGTTCGTCGTCGAAATGGTCTTCACTCACGCGTGTTCCTCCAGCAGGCGCCAGCGCAGTTTTTCACCGGCGCGCAGCGGGATAACGGTCAGCTCGCCAAACGGCAGGCTGGTCGGGGCGGTCCATTCTTCACGAACCAGGGTGATGCGATCGGTGTTTGCCGGCAGGCCATAGAAACGCGGGCCGTTGAGGCTGGCGAAGGCTTCGAGTTTGTCCAGCGCATTACGCTGTTCGAAGGCTTCGGCGTACATCTCGATGGCGGCGTACGCGGTGTAGCAGCCGGCGCAGCCACAAGCGGCTTCCTTGGCGTGCTGGGCGTGCGGCGCCGAATCGGTGCCAAGGAAGAACTTCGCGCTGCCGCTGGTGGCGGCGTCGAGCAGGGCTTCCTGGTGTGTGTTGCGCTTGAGGATCGGCAGGCAATAGAAGTGCGGCCGAATCCCGCCCACCAGCATGTGGTTGCGGTTGTAGAGCAGGTGATGCGCGGTGATGGTTGCACCAACGTTGGCCGAAGCCTCGTTGACGAACTGCACGGCGTCAGCGGTGGTGATGTGTTCGAACACCACTTTCAACGTCGGGAAACGCTCGACCACGCGGCGCATGTGCTCATCGATGAAAATCTTTTCGCGGTCGAACACATCGACGTCGCCACGGGTGACTTCACCGTGGATCAACAGCGGCATGCCGACTTCGGCCATGGCTTCGATCGCCGGCAAAATCTTGTCGATGCTGGTCACGCCGGAATCGGAGTTGGTGGTTGCCCCGGCCGGGTACAGCTTGGCGGCGTAGACAAAACCGCTGGCCTTGGCTTCACGAATTTCTTCGGGCTGGGTGCGGTCGGTGAGGTACAGCACCATCAGCGGCTCAAAGCGACTGCCGGCCGGGCGGGCAGCGAGAATCCGCTGGCGATAGCCGTCGGCTTCAGCGGCGTTGCGCACCGGAGGTACCAGGTTGGGCATGATGATCGCGCGGCCAAAAGTGCGCGCAACATCGGCAACGGTATTGGTCAACACGGCACCATCGCGAAGATGAATGTGCCAGTCGTCGGGACGCAGCAGGGTCAGGCGGTCGGACATGAGGGGATTCCAGGCGGGTCAAACTGAGGCGAATGCTACCGGAAAAGACTCTTGCAGGCACTCGCTATCAAGTTTTGCGGGAAGCTTCCGATATCCCGTAGGTATGCCGTAAACATAGTGTGAATCGGTCTTTGTGTTTCAGAAGCCAATGGAGCCTCCCGTGCGCCAGCGTTATTTAGCCTTGCTCAGTGTGTTTGCCAGCCTCCCCGCGATGGCGCTCACGTACCAGACACGTCTGGAGAACATTGAGTGGACGGTCGCCGGCGACAAGTTCGAATGTCGCCTGAGCCAGCCGATCACCGATTTCGGCTCGGGCGAGTTCGTGCGCAAGGCGGGCGAGCAGGCGATCTTCCGTCTGAATGCCTACAACGCCATGCTTGGCGGCGGTTCGGCGACTCTGCTGGCCGCTGCAGCGCCATGGCAGCCGGGGCGTGGCGACATCAATCTGGGCAATGTCAGGCTTGGCAGTGGCAACGTATTGTTCAGCAGTTCGCAGTCCCAGGCCGGCGGTCTGATCAGCGGTCTGCTTGACGGTCGCAGTCCGGTCGTGCGCCGTGCTTCAGGCGATGGCCGCGTGTCGGAAGTACGTTTATTGCCGGTGAAATTCAGCAAGGCGTTTAACGACTATCAGTCCTGCGTGGCGAAATTGCTGCCGCAGAATTTCGACCAGATCAAGCAGTCGCAAATCGGCTTCCCTGGCGAGGGCGTTGATCTGGACGCCGCCGCGAAGGCCAAGCTGCAGGTGATGCTCGAATACATGAAGGCCGATCCGACGGTCAATCACATCGAACTCGATGGCCATTCCGACAACAGCGGCAATCGCCTGACCAACCGCGAACTGTCACGCCGCCGGGCGCTGGCGGTGGTCGACTTCTTCAAGGCCAACGGCATTCAGGAATCGCAGATCACCGTGCGTTTCCATGGCGAGCAATACCCGATCGTGCCGAACAGCAATGCGGCCAATCGCGCGAAGAACCGCCGGGTCAATGTCAAACTGGCGCGCGTGGCTCCGGTCACCGCTCCGGCGCCGCAAGCGAGCACCCCAGCCAGCACTGCAGCGACTTCCTGACCCAGCGGTCATCGTCGCGCTCTCGACAGATTCTGTCGCTTTGTCGTCTTAAGCTGTCGCGCCTCTGTAAATTATCGCGTTTGAGCGGTAGACTCCTCGGCTTTCCGTAGAACCCCGTGGAGTGATGGCATGGCGGACGTAAACAAGGTCGTTCTGGCGTATTCCGGCGGCCTGGACACTTCGGTGATCCTCAAGTGGCTGCAGGATACTTATAACTGTGAAGTGGTGACCTTCACCGCTGATCTCGGTCAAGGCGAAGAGGTCGAGCCGGCCCGCGCCAAGGCTCAGGCCATGGGCGTCAAAGAAATCTACATCGACGATCTGCGCGAAGAGTTCGTGCGTGATTTCGTGTTCCCGATGTTCCGCGCCAACACCGTCTACGAAGGCGAGTACCTGCTGGGTACCTCCATCGCACGTCCGCTGATCGCCAAGCGCCTGATCGAAATCGCCAACGAAACCGGCGCTGACGCCATTTCCCATGGCGCCACCGGCAAGGGCAACGACCAGGTGCGCTTCGAGCTGGGTGCCTACGCACTCAAGCCGGGCGTAAAAGTGATTGCCCCTTGGCGCGAGTGGGACCTGCTGTCCCGCGAGAAGCTGATGGACTACGCCGAGAAGCATGCGATCCCGATCGAGCGTCACGGCAAGAAGAAGTCCCCGTACTCGATGGACGCCAACCTGCTGCACATCTCCTATGAAGGCGGCGTGCTGGAAGACACCTGGACCGAGCACGAAGAAGACATGTGGAAATGGACCGTCTCCCCGGAGAACGCTCCTGACAAAGCGCAATACCTGGAACTGACTTACCGTAACGGCGACATCGTTGCGCTGGACGGCGTCGAAATGACCCCGGCTACCGTGCTGGCGACGCTGAACAAGATTGGTGGTGCTCACGGTATCGGCCGTCTCGACATCGTTGAAAACCGTTACGTCGGCATGAAGTCCCGTGGCTGCTACGAAACCCCGGGTGGCACCATCATGCTGCGCGCTCACCGCGCCATCGAATCGATCACCCTGGACCGCGAAGTCGCTCACCTCAAAGACGAGCTGATGCCGAAATACGCCAGCCTGATCTACACCGGTTACTGGTGGAGCCCAGAGCGTCTGATGCTGCAGCAGATGATCGACGCTTCGCAGGTCAACGTGAACGGCGTTGTGCGCCTGAAGTTGTACAAAGGCAACGTGATCGTCACTGGCCGCAAGTCCGACGATTCGCTGTTCGATTCCAACATCGCGACCTTCGAAGAAGACGGCGGCGCTTACAACCAGGCCGACGCGGCGGGCTTCATCAAGCTCAACGCGCTGCGCATGCGTATTGCTGCCAACAAGGGCCGCAAGCTGTTCTGATCCCTTCAGACGCGCAATAAAAACAACGCCCTTGTCACTCTGGCAAGGGCGTTGTTGTTCAAAAGTCTTTCACTTGCCGAATCTTTCTCGTGCAGTGTCTTGCGCCAATGCTGGCGTGTCTTTCTTGCAAGCTTTTCACCCGCCGGTCAATGTCCTCTCAGCGTTGTCGCCACCTGTGTGCTCGCGTTGTACACCATGTAGATTGTGCTGCCTGCGGTCTTCCTGATGTGTTTGATGTGGCAGAGTATGACGGGCTTGAGTTGTCCATCTGATGTCGAGTCAGTGAGGAACAGAATAATGCGCGGCGAGTGTTTGCCGGGCAGTGGAAAGTCCTCCTTTAACTGCTCGAATTCACTCTGGGTGCTCATCAGGCGCACATCAATGACGGACAGTGTGTTCGTTGATTTCGACAGTTGAATACAGTACTCGACCCAAGGGGAGTTTACGCGGCACCCTGCCAGGGGAGGATCGGGTGAATTGTCTGCGCGCCGTTGGCGTCCGATGGGTTTGTTGTCCTCAAACGCTTTCAGGAAGTGGTCATCCTTGTCGAAGTCAGAAGGGGCGTAGAGAGAGCGGTAGTTGAAGTTGAGTGTGATGAAGAAAAGAAGTAACAGGTAAAAAGGAAAACTGATAAGAAACCAGATGTAAATCTCCCGTTCGGCATTGTCCAGAAAAGGCAATGAAACCGCAGCCGAAGTCTCTGAGATAAAAGCGAATATGGCGATCACTGTCATCGGGTTGGATATTTTTCTTTTTATATTCAGTATGTTTTTTCTTCTCATTGGGTGACGCTCCAGGTTGTTTTAAGTTGTCTGTTAGTTTGTGCCGGGTTTAACGGATGTTATTAGTGTCAGTGGCCGGTATCAAAAGCTATCTGCTGTCTTGAAGTTTCTTGTTGCATAGTTTTTGACGCGCCGTTGTTTTCGCGGCTTGCGACTTGCAGCTTGCAAACAGGCACCCGTTGGCCGCTCGCAGGAGAAGGGTTCCATGGGTGTCAGACGGGATGTCGAGGAACGTCACAGGGTGAGAAAAATAACCGGCAAGCATTAAGTTCCGCTTGCCTGAACGTTTCAAATGCATTTTTTGTAGGAATAATCTTCATTGACTGTAGGGCACGTCTTTCGCTGCAAGTGCAAGGGAACTCCGTCATGCCACGGGCGATATGACTGAGCTAAGGTGCGGGTTCTAGAAATTCGAACAGCGAAATTGGACCTGCCCATGAATAAAGTGCTGATCGTGGATGATCACCCCGTCATTCGTCTTGCGGTACGTATGCTGATGGAACGTCATGGCTACGAAGTCATCGCGGAAACCGATAATGGTGTGGATGCGTTGCAACTGGCGCGCGAACAAATGCCTGACATCGTGATACTGGACATCGGCATTCCCAAACTTGATGGCCTGGAAGTTATTGCACGATTAAGTTCAGTGGCCATGCCGATGAAAGTCCTGGTGTTGACGTCTCAGGCACCGGGGCACTTTTCCATGCGGTGCATGCAATCGGGCGCTGCGGGTTATGTTTGCAAACAGCAGGATTTGACGGAGTTGCTCAGTGCGATCAAGGCGGTATTGTCGGGCTATAGTTATTTTCCCAATCAGGCATTGCATACAGTGCGTACCAGTTTGGGCAATGCCAGCGAAGCCGATATGGTCGATCGACTTTCCGGGCGAGAAATGATGGTCCTGCAACAATTGGCGCGGGGTAAAACCAACAAGGTAATCGCCGATGGCATGTTTTTGAGTAACAAGACTGTCAGCACCTACAAGACGCGCTTGTTGCTCAAGCTTAATGCGCGATCTCTGGTGGATCTGATTGAGTTGGCGCAGCGTAATGGGCTCGTCTGATCATTTCGCCGCACGACAGGATCATGGGCCGATCGGTTTCAGCGGGTAGCAGGCAAAAAAAAGCCTCCGTTCGGGAGGCTTTCAAGTATCAGTCATCAAAATCGTAATCGGCCAATTGCTTCTGCAAACGGCGCTCCTCCAACATGTTATCGATAGTGCGGCGCTTGCTCAGATTGGTCTTGGCGACTTCGACCACAGGTTCGGCGTCATCAGTTTCTGCAGCGATATCGTCATCTATATCCAGTTGCTCTTTGTCGCTACTCATAAGCTGACTCCCGGCGAATAATGCCTTTGGCGCCCCTTATATCGACAATCCAGCGGCGGGTAAAAAAGATTTTTTCAATCGACGAATCGATAAACCTAATAGCCAGTCAATCGTCCGAGGTTTTGTCTTTGTACTCGCACAAATCTTCGATCCGACAGCTGCCGCAGCGTGGCTTGCGCGCCAGGCACACGTAGCGTCCGTGCAGAATCAGCCAGTGATGGGAATCGAGCAGGAATTCCTTGGGTACAAACTTCATCAGCTTTTTTTCAACTTCGACCACATTCTTGCCCGGGGCGATGCCGGTGCGGTTGCTGACGCGAAAAATGTGCGTGTCGACCGCCATGGTCAATTGGCGAAATGCGGTGTTGAGCACCACGTTGGCAGTCTTGCGACCCACGCCGGGCAAGGCTTCCAGCTCTTCGCGCGTTTGGGGCACTTCACTGCCGTGGCGCTCGACCAGCAAGCGGCAGGTCTCGATGACGTTTTTCGCTTTGCTGTTATAGAGGCCGATGGTCTTGATGTATTCGGACAACCCTTCGACGCCCAAGGCATGAATCGCTGCCGGTGTATTGGCGACCGGGAACAGTTTCGCCGTGGCCTTGTTGACGCCGACATCGGTCGATTGCGCCGAGAGAATCACCGCAATCAGCAATTCGAAAGGCGAGGAATACGCCAGTTCAGTCTTCGGCTCGGGATTGTCTTCATGCAGTCTGCGAAAGATCTCAAGACGTTTTGCGGCATTCATGGGCGATGCGATTCCTTGGAAATTGAGTTCGAGCGGGTCCACGCCTCCCGGGCGGCAAGCAACAGCCCCAGCAGCAGGAATGCGCCGGGTACCAGGGTTACCAGAGGCAGCCCGTCGCGGAATAAAACCAGACCGTGCCAGTGTTCGGACAATCCCCGGCCGAGAGTGCCGTGACCGATGAGTTCGCGCAGCACGGCGAGCAGCAACATCAAGCCGGCAGACCGTGCGCAAAACCTGCAGCGCTGTGCCAGCGGCTGGCGAAAGAAACCGCTGTGTTCCAGCACCACGCATTGCAGCGCGATCAATCCGCCATAAAGGCCGAAAGCCTGCTGCCATGGCAGAAACCAGCGTTGGGCGAGGAGGTCGGCGCAACCGGTTAACGTCGCCGCGAGCAACAGACTCGCCATCAAGGCTCTTGAGCCGTCCATGCGCGAACGCAGGGGGGGCATGCACAAACTGAAACCGCCAAGCACAACGGCAAACATCAGCATTGTCCCCAGCGCTGCGGCCAACGAATTCGTGGCCCCCAGCAGTAGCACCAGCATCATTGAGTTCGACAGGGCCATTGACCGGTTCATGCGCCACTCCCCAGTAATTGCGCGCGATGCTGATCAAAGTAGCGCAAGGCATCGTGGATGGCATTGATCGCAGCGCGGGAGGTGATGGTGGCGCCGGCCATCTGATCGAACTGGCCCTGATCCTTTTTCAACGCCCAGCCTGCGTCTGGCGGATCGCCAATGGTTTTCCCGGAAAACATCTGCAGCCAGCTGTTGGGCCAGTCGCCGATAGGCCCGCCCAATGAAGGCGTCTCGCTTTGCCTGAGGGCTTTCACGCCGAGCAGTTTGCCGTTGGCATCAATCGCGATCAGCAGTTCAAGTGGGCCGGCATAGCCCTGAGTTTCACTGCGCAGCAATATGGCCACCGTTTGCCCGGTCTTGGTCGCACGATAACCGCCGGTCAGCGTGCTGTGGGCAAGCGCAAGGTCGACCAACGCCAACGGCTGCGCCAAAGGTTGGTTGTCGTAAGCTTCTGCGGGGAGGACGTCGAGCAGTTTGCGGCTGTCGAGCAAGCGCTGTTGCGCGCTGATCTGCGGCGTATTGATGCGCTGTACAACATAAGTTGCACTGATACCGACGAGTGCCAGCAGCCCCAGCGTCACCAGTTGGGTTGCCCGATTCATGACTGCACCGATGGCTGGCGGCTGGCGGCAAAACGCTCCAGCGTCGGTACGCAGAGATTCATCAGCAGCACCGCAAACGCCACGCCGTCAGGGTAGCCGCCCCACGTGCGGATCAGGTAAGTCAGCAGCCCGGCGCCGACGCCAAACAACAGGCGGGCGAGGGAACTTCGGGCACCCGAGACCGGTTCGGTAATGATGAAGAACGCGCCCAGCATGGTTGCACCGCTGAGCAGATGAAACAGCGGCGAGCCATGCGAGTCCGATCCCGAACCGTTCCAGCACAGCAGGCTGACCACAAACAGACTGGCGAGCATGCCGACCGGTGCATGCCAGGCGATCACGCGGCGCTGTAGCAAAAACAGCCCGCCGCCGAGAAACGACAGGTTTACCCATTCCACCCCACGACCGCCGAAATGCCCGAACGCCGAATGACTGGCGAACAGTTCATCCATGGTCAGGCTTTTGTTGATGCGCAGACTGTCCAGTGCAGTGGCCTGCACCCAGGCGTCCGGCGCCTGACCGATATTGAACACTTGTTGAACCGCTGCCGAAAGATCCAGGCCGTGCGCCGGCCAATGGGTCATCGGTTGCGGGAACATCACCATGGCCAAGGCAAAACCAAGCATCGCCGGATTGAACGGATTTTTGCCGACACCGCCGTACAAATGCTTGCCGAACAGCAGGCCTGCAGCCACCGCCGTCGCTGTCAGCCACCACGGGCAATAGGGCGGCAACGCGGCGGCGAGCAATGTTGCGCTGACGATCGCGCTGCCATCACTCAGCGTCGGCTGTAAGGGTTGGCGGCGCAATCGAGTGACAATCACCTCGACGGTCATAGCCGTGGCAACGGCCAGCACCAGGTTGATCAATACGCCCCAACCGTACCACCAGAACATCACCAGCAGCCCCGGCAGCAGGGCAAGCAGCACAAGCTTCATCGCTTGTCGCAGGCGATCGTCGGGTGCCTCAAGGGGCGACATGGTCTTGCACCTGGCGCTCGGCGTTTTGCAGGCGGGCGCGGGCCTTGTCGAGGATGTCGCCCGGCGTGTCGGCGCGGCGTTCGAGTTTGTTGAGGTCGGCGCGGGCGTAGGCCAATTCGGTTTTCAACTGGCGAAGCTGGCTGTCGATCGGGCGTTTTTCTACTCGAACCAAGTCAGGCAAAGGCTGATCGCTTGTGGCTTCGGCGTCGTGCAAAGCCTGCTCAGCGTCGCGCAGTGCTTGTTCCAGTGCGGCGATCTGTTCAGGAGCGGCTTCGGCGGTTTGCGCTTTTTTCAATTCGGCACGGCGCATGGCCAACTGGATTTTTGCGCGTTTGAGGTCGGCATCTTTCGCCGGCGCGATCACTGTCGGGGCAGGTGGCGCAATGCTTTCGAGTTTCGCCAGCGCCTGCTCGGCCGCTTCGAACTGTTGCTGGAGCACGATCAGTTGCGCCTGCTGCTCGAAGGTCGGCGGATGGCCGAAGGCTTTCAATGATTTGTGCAGTTGCGCACGACTCATCGCCACATCGATCTTGGCTTTCTTCAGGGCGGCATCGGCCGTCGCGGCTTTTTGCGCACGCACGCGTTCCAGCGCTGCCTGCACCGGATCGCTTGTAGTCGCTTCTGGCTGCGCAGTGCGTTTGGCGCGGGCTTCACGCTCGGCCTGCTTTTGCTGTTCTTCGCGCAGCAGTCGGTCATTGCGTCGTTCGAATCGCAGCCGCGCGTGATCGCGTTTGGCTGCTCGCGCGCGCTGATCTTCCAGGCTGAGGGCCAGGCCACCGACCACCGGCAATGTGTTCAAGGGCAAAGGATGCATTTCAATGCAATCGACGGGGCACGGCGCGACGCACAGGTCGCAACCGGTGCACTCATCGATGATCACCGTGTGCATCAATTTCGCCGCGCCGACGATGGCGTCGATCGGGCAGGCCTGAATGCACTTGGTGCAGCCGATGCATTCGGCTTCGCGAATATAGGCGACCTGCGGCGGCGCCGAACCGCGACTGATATCGAGCTCCAGCACCGGCACTTTCAACAGTTCAGCCAGCGCTGCGATGGTTTCGTCGCCACCGGGCGGGCACTTGTTGATCGGCTCGCCGTCGGCGATGCCTTCAGCGTACGGTTTGCATCCGGGATGGCCACACTTGCCGCATTGGGTCTGCGGCAGGAGGGCGTCGATGCGTTGAATCAGACTCATGTTTTGATCAGTCCACTGAATCCGAGAAAAATCACTGCGATCAATCCGGCGCCGATCAGGTCGATCGGCAAGCCACGAAAGGGCAGGGGAATGTCGTTGTCGGCGGTGCGCTCACGCAAATCGCAGAACAGGCTCAGCACCAGCCAGAAACCCAGGCCGGCGCCGAGGCTCAGCGCTGTCGCGTGGAGCAGGCCTTGATCGTTTTGCACATTGATCAAGGCCAGTCCAAGTACGCCGGCATTGCCCAACAACAGCGGCCATAACCCTTCGAAAGGCAAATTCGGCCGCCAGCGAGCCAACAGTTTCAACAGCGGCGCGATCAACAAGACGCTCAACGGCAGAAACACCAACAGGCGCAGCGCCTCAAGTTGCAGCGGCACCAGTAAAAAGTGCCAGATCGCGTAACCGATGACGCCGACGATCAACATCAGACACAACGTCGCCAGCCCCAGCGCATGCACCTGCCGGCGACTTCCCGCCAACAGCGGATCGACGCCCAGCGGCCAGTGCAACACGAAGTTGTTGAGCAGCGCAGCACTGATGAGCGTAAGCACAAGTTCGGTCATGGTTTTGCCAGCGAAACGGGCGGCTGTCTCTTAAGGTTAGGCATTATCCGGCCAGATATGAAAAATCCCACAGGCATGCCGGGCACGCCTGTGGGATCGATTCACTGCCAAGTGTTACTTGATGCGTTGACCCGGCTTGGCGCCGCTGTCCGGGCTCAGCAGGTAGATCTCTTCACCGCCAGGGCCGGCTGCCATCACCATGCCTTCGGAGATACCGAACTTCATTTTCCGTGGCTTGAGGTTGGCGATCATCATGGTCAGACGACCATCGAGCTTGGACGGATCCGGGTAGGCGCTTTTGATCCCCGAGAACACGTTGCGTTGCTCGTCACCGATGTCCAGTGTCAGGCGCAGCAGCTTGTCGGCACCTTCCACGTGTTCGGCTTTGACGATCAGCGCGACGCGCAGGTCGATCGCGGCGAAAGCATCGAAGTCGATTTCCGCCGACAGCGGATCCTTGGCCAGTTCGCCATTGCCGGCCGGGGCAGCGGCTCCGGTGTCGGTCTGGCTGGCGGTCAGGTCTTCTTTCGAGGCGTCGCTCATGGCTTGCACTTTTACCGGGTCGATGCGGGTCATCAACGGCTTGAATTCGTTGAGCTGGTGGTTGGCCAGCAGGGTGGTGTGGTCGTTCCAGGTCAGCGGGGCGACGTTGAGGAACGCCTCGGCATCGGCGGCCAGCAGTGGCAGCACCGGTTTGAGGAAGATCACCAGTTGGCGGAACAGGTTGATGGCGGTGGCGCAAATCGCCTGGACTTCATCCTGCTTGCCTTCCTGCTTGTTCAACGACCATGGGGCCTTGTCGGCGATCCAGGCGTTGGCGCGGTCGGCCAGGGCCATGGTTTCACGCATGGCGCGGGCGAAGTCGCGGGCTTCGTAGGCATCGGCAATGCCAGGCGCAGCGGCGAGGAAAGCCTCGGTCAGCTCCGGTGCGGCATTGTTGTCGACCAGCAGGCCGCCGTTGCCCTTCTGAATGAAACCGGCGCAACGGCTGGCGATGTTGACCACTTTGCCGACCAGGTCGGAGTTGACCTTCTGCACGAAGTCTTCGAGGTTCAGGTCAAGGTCATCGACGCCACGGCCCAGTTTGGCCGCGTAGTAATAGCGCAGGTATTCCGGCGACAGGTGATCGAGGTACGTACGGGCCTTGATGAACGTGCCACGCGACTTGGACATCTTCTGGCCGTTGACGGTCAGGTAGCCGTGTACGTTGATGCCGGTCGGCTTGCGGTAGCCCGCGCCTTCGAGCATCGCTGGCCAGAACAGTGCGTGGAAGTTGACGATGTCCTTGCCGATGAAGTGGTACAGCTCGGCGGTGGAGTCTTTGGCCCAGAACGCGTCGAAGTCGAGATCCGGCGTGCGGTCGCAAAGATTCTTGAAGCTGGCCATGTAGCCGATCGGCGCGTCCAGCCACACGTAGAAATACTTGCCTGGCTCGCCCGGAATCTCGAAACCGAAGTACGGCGCATCGCGGGAGATGTCCCACTGTTGCAGGCCGGCGTCCAGCCATTCGGCGATCTTGTTGGCGACGGCGTCTTGCAGAGTGCCGCTGCGGGTCCAGGCTTGCAGCATTTCCTGGAAGTCCGGCAGTTTGAAGAAGAAGTGCTGGGAATCCTTGAGCACCGGGGTGGCGCCAGAGATCGCCGACTTCGGATCCTTCAGATCAGTCGGGGCGTAGGTCGCGCCGCATTTTTCGCAGTTGTCGCCGTACTGGTCCTCAGTGCCGCATTTCGGGCAGGTGCCCTTGATGAAGCGGTCGGCCAGGAACATTTTCTTTTCCGGGTCGAAATACTGGGTAATCGAGCGTTGGGCGATGTGCCCGGCGTCACGCAGCTTGATGTAGATCTGGCTCGACAGCTCACGGTTTTCTTCGGCGTGAGTGGAATGGAAGTTGTCGAAATCAACCAGGAACTCGGCAAAGTCGGCGCTGTGTTCAGCCTGCACGTTGGCGATCAGTTGTTCCGGGGTGATGCCTTCCTTTTCCGCACGCAGCATGATCGCCGAACCGTGGGCGTCGTCGGCGCAGACATAGATGCATTGATTGCCGCGATGCTTCTGGAAGCGCACCCACATATCGGTCTGGATATATTCCAGCATATGGCCAAGGTGAATCGAACCGTTGGCGTAGGGCAGGGCGCTGGTGACGAGGATCTTGCGTGGTTCGGACATGTGGGGCTTCGCTACTTGATGAAACGGAGGTCGGCCACTATAAAGCGCTGGCGCATATTTTTCACCCCTGCGCCGCTGGGTACTTTGAGTGCATTTGTGGCGAGGGGATTTATCCCCGATGGGTGGCGAAGCCACCCCAAAACCAGACAACTCGGTAAATCAGGCATACCGTGTTCAATGATTACACGACTGCTGCGCAGCCGGTCGGGGATAAATCCCCTCACCACAATGGTTTTCCAGCTCAACTGAGTGTGTTTGGCTATAAATCTCCTGAACTCAAATGAATCAGCACGGTACGATACCCGCCATCTTTTCCCAGTCTTGTTATCGGAGTTGCCCATGAGCGCCGTCACTCGCGCAGCGGTGGAAGCCGTCCTCAGCCAATACACCGACCCTTACCTGAACCAGGACCCGGTCAGCGCCGGATGCGTGAAGAACATCGAAATCGTCGGTGATCGCGTCAATGTGCAGCTGGAAATCGGTTACGCCGCCGGTCTGTTCAAGAGTGGCTGGGCGCAATTGCTGCAACTGGCCATCGAAAACCTCGACGGCGTGGTGATCGCCAAGGTTGAAGTCAACAGCGTGATCGCCGCGCACAAGGCCCAGGCGCAGATCCCGGGGCTGGCCAACGTCAAGAACGTGGTTGCCGTGGCCTCGGGCAAGGGCGGTGTGGGCAAGTCGACCACCGCCGCCAACCTCGCCCTGGCGCTGGCCCGTGAAGGCGCCAAGGTCGGCATTCTCGACGCCGATATCTACGGCCCGAGCCAAGGCATCATGTTCGGTATCCCCGAACGCACCCGCCCTGAGGTCAAGGATCAGAAGTGGTTTGTGCCGCTCAAGGCGCATGGTGTCGAAGTGATGTCGATGGCGTTCCTGACTGACGACAACACGCCGATGGTCTGGCGCGGCCCGATGGTTTCCGGCGCGTTGCTGCAACTGGTCACGCAAACCGCGTGGGGCGACCTGGATTATCTGGTCATCGACATGCCGCCAGGCACCGGCGATATCCAGCTGACCCTGGCGCAGAAAGTCCCGGTGGCGGGCGCTGTGATCGTCACCACTCCACAGGATCTGGCCCTGCTCGACGCGCGCAAAGGCGTGGAAATGTTCCGCAAGGTCAACATTCCAGTGCTGGGCGTGGTGGAAAACATGGCCGTGCATATCTGCTCGAACTGCGGGCATGCCGAGCATCTGTTCGGTGAGGGTGGGGGCGAGAAGCTGGCGACCCAGTACGGTGTCGAACTGCTGGCCTCGCTGCCGTTGTCGATGCTGATCCGCGAGCAGGCCGATGGCGGCAAGCCTACGGTGATCGCCGAGCCGGACAGCCAGATTGCCATGGTCTATCAGGAACTGGCCCGCCACGTCGGCGCGCGGATCGTGTTGCAGGAAGCGGCAACGCCGGCGATGCCGAACATCACCATCAGCGACGATTGATCGAAAAAGATCGCAGCCTGCGGCAGCTCCTACAGAAATCCCATGTAGGAGCTGCCGCAGGCTGCGATCTTTTGATCTTGCTTCAGATACGCAAGCCGCCATCCATCTCCAGAATCCGGCCGGTGTAATAGTCGTTCTCGAAGATATACGCCGCCGAATGCGCAATCTCTTCCGGCTTGCCCATGCGCTTGAGCGGAATCCCCGAGGTCATCTTCTCCAGCGCTTCCGGCTTCATGCCCAAGGTCATCTCGGTTTCGATGAAGCCCGGCGCAATCCCCGCCACGCGAATCCCGTAACGCGCCAGCTCTTTAGCCCAGGTCACCGTCGCCGCAGCAACGCCAGCCTTGGCCGCCGAATAGTTGGTCTGGCCAACGTTGCCGGCCCGCGAAATCGACGAAATGTTGATGATCGCGCCAGTGTTCTTCAGCTCGACCATTTTCGCCGCCACCTCACGGGTGCAGAGGAACACGCCGGTCAGGTTGACGTCGATCACCGCCTGCCACTGTGCCAGGCTCATCTTGGTCATCTCGCCGTCCTTGACCTTCAACAGCAGGCCATCACGGAGGATCCCCGCGTTGTTGATCAGGCCGTGAATCGCACCGAAATCGGCGGCAACCTGAGCGACCATGTGCTCGACCTGTTCTTCATTGGCGACGTTGCACAGGTAGCTGCGTGCCTCGACGCCCTTGGCCTTGCAAGCGGCCACCGCGTCGTCGAGTTTTTCCTGATTGAGGTCGACCAGCGCGAGTTTCGCGCCTTTGCCAGCGAAATACTCGGCCATTGAGCGGCCCAAACCCTGGCAACCGCCAGTGATAATGATTACTTTGTCGTTGAGTTGCATTCGCATGCCCCGATAGCAGGTCTGATTAGTTTTTATTGTCAGCGACTCCCGATCTGCACCGGCCTGGGCGCGACTGCACATGAGAATTGCCCGATGGCGTGACTGGGACTTGATCCCCGGCGCCCGTCCGTTTTTTCGACGGATTCTATTTAAGGAGTCATAAATTGAGCGTTGAAGTGGCGAAGAATGCCCGAGAATTGCTTCTCAAGGAATACCGCGGAGTGCTGTCGACTCACTCCAAATCGATGCCCGGTTTTCCCTTTGGCTCCGTGGTGCCGTACTGCCTGGACGAGCAGGGCCGCCCGCTGATCCTGATCAGCCGCATCGCCCAGCACACCCACAACCTGCAGAAAGATCCGAAATGCTCGCTGTTGGTGGGTGAGCGTGAAGCCGACGACGTGCAAGCCGTTGGTCGCCTGACCTATCTCGCCGAAGCGCAAAAGCTCGAAGACGCCGCGGCCATCGAAGCGGCTGCCGAGCGCTACTACCGCTACTTCCCGGATTCGCAGAACTACCATAAAGCTCACGACTTCGATTTCTGGGTGCTGACCCCGGTGCGCCATCGTTACATCGGCGGGTTCGGCGCGATTCACTGGGTCGATCAACTGACCCTGGCCAACCCGTTCGCCGGCAAGGCTGAGATCAGCATGGTCGAGCACATGAACAGCGACCACGCCAAAGCCATCGCGCACTACGTCGATCTTGCCGGTCTGCCGAAAACCGTGCCGGCGCAACTGGCCGGGATCGACACCGAAGGCATGCACCTGCGTATCGGTCAGGCGCTGCATTGGCTGCCGTTCCCAACGCCTTGTAATACGCCGACACAAGTGCGCGAAGCCTTGGTTTCTCTGGCTCACGCTGAGGTCTGGCCAAAAAATGCGACGGCCGAAGCTTGAATTCACGAAAGAGCGACGTCATCTAATGCTTACTGCAAGGCATTTCTTGCGTTGAGGAAACTTTGATGCGCCCTTTTCTGTTGCTCTTTCTGCTGTTTCCGGTGCTGGAGCTGTTCGTATTCGTCAAAGTGGCAGGGTCTATCGGGTTTTTCCCGGCCCTGCTGCTGATCATTGTCGGCTCGATGTTCGGCGTGTTCGTGCTGCGCGTCGCCGGTCTGGCCACGGCACTGCGTGCCCGTGAAAGCCTGAATCGCGGCGAACTGCCCGCGCAAACCATGCTTGAGGGCCTGATGCTGGCATTGGCCGGTGGCCTGTTGATCCTGCCGGGCTTCATCAGCGACGTGGTCGGTCTGGTGATGTTGCTGCCATTCACCCGCCGCCTGCTGGCAAACAAAATGCGCCAGCGTGCCGAAGACCAGGCCATGCGCCAACGCGCCTTCGCCGACGACCTGCAACCCCGTGGCGGTCCTGCGCCGCGCGAGCCTCTGGGCCGCGAGGGTGATGTAATCGAAGGCG
Source organism: Pseudomonas sp. GM80 (assembly GCF_000282515.1). GTDB lineage: Bacteria > Pseudomonadota > Gammaproteobacteria > Pseudomonadales > Pseudomonadaceae > Aquipseudomonas. The sequence goes on along the minus strand of NZ_AKJD01000048.1, from coordinate 11,570 downwards.
AGTTCGAACACCGCGACATCAAGTAACGGCGATATCGACACGGCACCTTCGGGTGCCGTGTTCATTTGTGGGCTGCTTTTATGACGAGCCTCGGTGAAATTTTTTTAGCCTCGCCCTTGTAATAAGCTTATGCGCCCTTATGTATCGGTCACCGAAAGGTTTCTGGCATTTGAGCCAGTCAGTCTTCCGCGACTCGCTTGACGAGCCGCAACCGGCGCAGGCCGGATTTGTTAAACCCGCCGGGAATACACCGGCCGATGAAAACCACAATTAGGAGAGATCGACAATGAAGCTTCGTCCTCTGCATGACCGCGTCGTAATCCGTCGCAGCGAAGAAGAAAAGAAAACCGCTGGCGGTATCGTCCTGCCAGGTTCGGCTGCTGAAAAAGCCAACCACGGTGTGATTCTCGCTGTAGGCCCGGGCAAAGCTCTGGAAAACGGCGAAGTGCGCGCACTGTCCGTTAAGGAAGGCGATAAGGTTGTGTTCGGTCCTTACTCCGGCAGCAACACTGTGAAAGTCGACGGCGAAGACCTGCTGGTAATGAGCGAGAACGAAATCCTCGCTGTTATCGAAGGCTGATACCCCCGTTCATTTTCCCGCTACTACAAAGTATTTAAGGAATATCGATCATGGCTGCTAAAGAAGTTCTGTTTGGCGATTCCGCCCGTAAAAAAATGCTCAAGGGCGTCAACGTCCTGGCTGACGCAGTAAAAGCGACCCTGGGCCCGAAAGGCCGTAACGTGATCATCGAGAAGAGCTTCGGCGCTCCGACCATCACCAAGGACGGCGTTTCCGTCGCCAAAGAAATCGAACTCGAAGACCGTTTCGAAAACATGGGCGCGCAGCTGGTCAAAGACGTTGCCTCCCGTGCCAACGATGACGCGGGCGACGGTACTACCACCGCCACCGTTCTGGCTCAGTCGATCGTCAACGAAGGCCTGAAAGCCGTCGCTGCCGGCATGAACCCGATGGATCTGAAGCGCGGTATCGACAAAGCGACCATCGCTATCGTCAAAGAGCTGAAGAACCTGTCCAAGCCATGCGCTGATACCAAGGCAATCGCTCAGGTAGGTACCATCTCGGCCAACTCCGACAACTCCATCGGCGACATCATTGCCGAAGCCATGGAAAAAGTCGGTAAAGAAGGCGTGATCACCGTTGAAGAAGGCACTGGCCTGGAAAACGAACTGTCGGTTGTAGAAGGCATGCAGTTCGACCGTGGCTACCTGTCCCCGTACTTCGTCAACAAGCCGGAAACCATGGTTGCCGAACTGGACAACCCACTGGTCCTGCTGGTCGACAAAAAGATCTCGAACATCCGCGAAATGCTGCCAGTGCTGGAAGCCGTTGCCAAAGCTGGCCGTCCACTGCTGATCGTTTCCGAAGACGTTGAAGGCGAAGCCCTGGCGACTCTGGTTGTGAACAACATGCGTGGCATCGTTAAAGTTGCAGCCGTCAAGGCTCCTGGCTTCGGTGACCGTCGCAAGGCCATGCTGCAGGACATCGCTGTTCTGACCGGCGGTACCGTTATCTCCGAAGAGATCGGCCTGAGCCTGGAAGCAGCCACCCTGGAAAACCTGGGCAGCGCCAAGCGCGTGACCATCTCCAAGGAAAACACCATCATCGTTGACGGTGCTGGCGTTGCTGGCGACATCGAATCGCGTATCGCTCAGATCCGCGCTCAGGTTGCCGAAACTTCCTCGGACTACGACCGTGAAAAACTGCAAGAGCGTCTGGCCAAGCTGTCCGGCGGCGTTGCAGTAATCAAGGTTGGCGCTGGTTCCGAAGTAGAAATGAAAGAGAAGAAAGCCCGCGTTGAAGACGCCCTGCACGCAACCCGTGCAGCCGTTGAAGAAGGCGTGGTACCTGGCGGTGGCGTTGCGCTGATCCGCGCTCTGCAAACCCTGAACGACCTGAAAGGCGACAACGCTGATCAGGACGTCGGTATCGCTGTTCTGCGTCGCGCTGTTGAAGCTCCGCTGCGTCAGATCGCTGCCAACAGCGGCGACGAGCCAAGCGTTGTGGTCAACGAAGTCAAGAACGGCACCGGTAACTTCGGTTACAACGCTGCGACTGGCGAATACGGCGACATGATCGAAATGGGCATCCTGGATCCAACCAAGGTGACTCGTTCCGCTCTGCAAGCGGCATCGTCGATCGGCGGTCTGATCCTGACCACCGAAGCTGCAGTAGCTGACGCGCCGAAGAAAGACGGCGGCGCTGGCGGCGGCATGCCAGACATGGGCGGCATGGGTGGCATGGGCGGCATGATGTAAGCCAGCCTTACCCCCGTAACGCAAAACCCCGCTGACGCGAGTCAGCGGGGTTTTTTATTGCCTTCGATTTGGTGTGGCTTCAGACCGAGGTGCGACCATCGCTGGCAAGCCAGCTCCCACAGGGATTTGTAAGGTTCACACAATATGTATTTCACCTTGGACTCTGTGGGAGCTGGCTTGCCAGCGATGGCGTCAGATCAGGCGCGGACGGGTTGTGCTCTGACGACAGCCTCAGCCTTCACCGCCGGGCGATACAGCACCCAGTAATACGACCCCAGACAAATCAGCCAACAGAAAATCGCCGTCCACACGTTGTGCGAAAAGAAGTGTGCGCCCTGCATCATTCGGCTGATCGAAAACACCGAACCCAGCGCAAAGGCAAAGATAAACGCCTGTTTAGCCAAGCGCGGACGACGGTCACGCAGCACAAAAAACAACGCAAACAAGGTGAACCCCGTAGCCGCATGCCCCCCCGGCCAGCAACGACCAGGCTTATCGGTCTGCGGACGATGTTCCATCAGCTTGCTATAAGTCTCATGGCCGCCAAACTGCTCAAGACTCCACGGACACTGCACGGCGGTCACGGCTTTCACCGGGGTGACAAACGAAGTCGCCAGCCCCAGTGACAACACCAGACAGCCCAATTCGCGCTTGAACGGTTTCAGTCGCTCAATGAAAAACGCCCCGACGAAACCGCAGATGGCGAACACCGAGAAGGCGATCACTACCTGTTTGGCGCGGTCATGCAGGATGTCTTCGAGGAAGTAACTGTGCCGTCCGATGAAATCCCCGGCGACCGGGTCGTAGAAAAGTCTGGCCAGATCCATGTCCAGATCGGTCAGTTCAAGCAGCACCAGCACGATGGCCGCGACGGCGGGAATTCCCAGGCACAGCCAGAAATTCAGTGGCCTGGGGACGGGGCGGGGAGAAGTCGACACCATGGGCAATTCCTTGGGCGGAAAACAGGTTCTGAGGAGCGCAACCGCGCGGAGTCTGCGCCCGTTGGCGTCGAGGATTCGTTAACCGAAAGTGAAAAAAACGTTGCGCCGAACAATGAACGTTTTTGTCGATAAACAACCCAACACACGCCTAGCCCTGAGCCACACTTGGCCGTAAGCTGCGCGGGCCAAGACGGCCATTACTGTGTACGGAAGAGGTGCCCATGCGAATCCTGGTGGTCGAAGACAACCGCGACATCCTCGCCAATCTGGCCGATTATCTGGGCCTCAAAGGCTATACCGTCGACTGCGCGCAGGACGGTCTGTCGGGCCTGCACCTGGCGGCCACTGAGCATTACGATTTGATCGTGCTCGACATCATGCTGCCGGGGATCGACGGCTACACCCTGTGCAAGCGCCTGCGCGAAGATGCCCGTCGGGACACGCCGGTGATCATGCTCACCGCTCGCGATCAGCTCGACGATCGTTTGCAGGGCTTCAAGTCCGGTGCCGACGATTACCTGATCAAGCCGTTCGCCCTGTCCGAGCTCGCGGCGCGGGTCGAGGCGGTGATGCGCCGAGCCCAGGGCGGTGGCCGTCGCGCCTTGCAGGTCGCCGATCTGAGTTACGACCTCGATACCCTCGAAGTGACGCGCGAAGGCAAACTGCTCAAGCTCAACCCGGTCGGCCTCAAATTGCTGGCGGTGTTGATGCAGAAAAGCCCGCACGTCTTGCGCCGGGAAATTCTCGAAGAAGCGCTGTGGGGCGATGACTGCCCGGACAGTGACAGCCTGCGCAGCCACGTTCACCAGTTGCGCCAGGTGATCGACAAGCCGTTCGCCAAGCCACTGCTGCACACCGTGCATGGCGTGGGTTACCGCCTGGCCGATGCCTGATGGAGTTTAGACAGAGCCTTTCCCAGCGGATCATCATTGCCTTCGCACTGATGAGCGCACTGGTGGCCGGCGCCTTCGCCATGGGCATCGTCGCGACGGTACACCTGGTCGAGGAAAAACTGATTTCGGCTGGTCTGGGCGGCGATCTGCAGCGGCTGCTGCTGATGGACAACGTCTCGGACTGGAGCCATCGTCCCGAACCGGACCAGCTGTTCTATTTCAGTGGCGGCCCGGGCGATTTCGAGTTGCCGAAAGATCTGCGCCATCTCGATTCCGGCTTCCACGAAGTTTTCCGCGAACAATTGTCGTATCACGCGATGGTCGAGATCGTTGACGGTCGTCGCTATGTACTGCTGCAGGATCAAAGCGATTTTGAAGAGCGTGAGCGCGTGCTGTTTGCCGTGGTGCTGGTGGGCTTCGTGCTCAGTCTGGCGCTGGCGGTATTCCTCGGCTGGGTGCTGGCGCGCAAAGTGATGGCGCCGGTGGTGCGTCTTGCGCGGCAAGTGCGCCATCGCGACCAGTTGCTTGGACTGGCGCCTCCACTGGCCCCGGATTACGCTGCTGATGAAGTCGGTGAGTTGGCGGTGGCCTTCGATGCCACGCTGGGACGTTTGCGTCAGGCACTGACCCGCGAGCGCCTGTTTACCAGTGACGTCAGCCATGAACTGCGTACGCCGCTGATGGTGCTGGCAAGTTCTTGTGAATTGTTGCTGGAAAACCCCGGCATCGACCAGCGCGGGCGTTCTCAGGTTCAGCGCATCGCGCGTGCCAGCGAAGAGATGCGCGAGCTGGTGCAGACTTTCCTGATGCTCGCCCGCGCTCAACATGAAGACGCTGGCATGGCGCCTCAGCAGAACCTTGCCCAGGTGGCCGAAAGTCTGCTGTGCCTGTGGCGCGAGCCCATTCAAAGCAAAGGCCTGAAACTGATTTACGAACCGGGCACCCCGCTGGATACCCGTTATAACGCGACCCTGTTGAATGCGGTTATGGGCAACCTGTTGCGCAATGCATTGCATTACACCGAGCAGGGATTCATACGCCTGACACTCAATGCCCACGGGTTCGTGGTCGAGGATTCGGGCGTGGGCATTCCCGAAGAAAAGCGCGAGGCGATGTTCGAGCCATTTGTCCGTGGCAGTGAGAAACGCGGCGAGGGGTTGGGGCTGGGCTTGTCACTGGTCCAGCGCATCTGCGAGAACCAGGGCTGGACGGTGAACCTGAGCACCATGGAGCCCAATGGCTGTCGTTTTGAGGTTGATCTGGGCAAAGTCTGACACGCAGTGGTGGCATCCAGCCACTCCCGCCAACCTGTCTAAATCCTGTATAACCTTGAAATAGTTTGTGGGTTTACCGGACATTTTTTTCACAAATGGATGACCTGATGCTGACACGCCCCTGCTTAAGGTGGGGGCATCAGTAATTCAGGAGTCCTGGTGATGGCCGGTCCGATCAAACTCGATTTTTCCGAAAAGTACGACGACACGCATGCGCAGAAATATCTGCAAAAGCATCAAGCCAATCTCGGTCGTCGCTTGTCTCACTGGCGTGATGAACAACTGGCACGCAAGGCGCTGACATTGGCCGGTGAGCCGGGGCTGGTGCTGGATTTGCCGTGTGGTGCGGGTCGTTTCTGGCCACTGCTGGCGGAAAAACCGAACCGGGTGATCATCGGCGCGGACAACTCCGAGTCGATGATCAAGACCGCGATGCAGGCGCAACCGGCCGATGTGGTGAAACGGGTACAACCCTTGCACACCTCTGCGTTCGACATTGCCTTGCCTGATAACGCCGTCGACAGCATTTTCTGCATGCGTTTGCTCCATCACATCGGTGAAGCCGAGCATCGACGGGCCATTCTGCGTGAATTTGAGCGCGTCACCCGTGACAGCGTGATCATTTCGCTGTGGGTGGATGGCAATTTCAAGGCCTGGAAACGCAAGAAGGCCGAGGCCAAGCGTGGGCAGGAAGGTTACCAGAACCGTTTTGTGTTACCGGCTGTTACGGTTGAAAAAGAATTTGAAGAAGCAGGGTTCCGCATTCAGGAACAACTGGATTTCATCCCGCTCTATGCCATGTGGCGGGTCTACGTATTACGCAAGAGGTAGTGGGATGGCAGTGCAATTTGCAGCAGGAACGGACGTCGCTCCGCAGGATCGCTTTGACTATTACTGGAACCAGCAGGGTGAGTGGGTCGAAGAGCCCAACGTCCGCCGTGGTGGCGAAAGTGGTGTGCAACGAGTCATCGGTCGTGACGGGCAACTGCTGTATGCCAAACGCCAGACTGGACACATTTACCGCAGCTGGCTGCACCCGTTTGGCCGCCCGACGGTATTGCGTGAGCTCGACGCGCTGACCGGCGTGAGCAAACTGGGAGTGCGCGTGCCGGAAATCGTTTTCTGCGGCGCGCAGCCTGACCCGCAATACAAGTGGCGTGCGCTGCTGGTGACCAAGTCGCTGGACGGTTTTGACGAACTGGAAAAGTGGGAAGCGGCGGGTGGTCGTGCGCAATACGGCGAAGCCGTTTACGAGCGCGTACTGAAGGACCTCGCCGAAAACCTTGCGCGCATGCACAAGGGCCGTTGGCAGCACAGTTGCATCTATATCAAACACGTCTTTGTACGGGTGACGGGCGAGGGCGAGTCGGCCAAGGTCGAAGTGGCATTGATCGATCTGGAGAAGTGCCGCCAGCGTCTGACCGCCCATCGCGCGGCCGCCCATGACATGAAGCAATTGCGCCGCCATTCGTCGTTCAACGGCGCGGACTGGAAAAAACTCGTCTACTTTTATGAGACGGCGTTTGGCAGCGCTATCAAAGGTTTATAGCGATGAAACTAGAAATTGCACGAGGTTTGTTTTTGGTTGGAGCCTTGGCAGTTGCTTCATTGGCGGTGGCGGCTTGGGAGCAGCCCCGCATGCAAGTCATCGGTGCATCCACGACGGATGATCACTGCGCAGTACCACGGGTGGCCAAAGCCTCCGTGGCGAGTAAACCCGACCATGATTTGTTGCTGTTCATGTTCGGATTGTCTCAAGGGATGAGGCCACAAAGTTGAATCGATTGAAGCCCAAATGAAAGGCCTCGCAGATGCGAGGCCTTTTTTGTTCCCCCTGTAGGAGCTGCCGCAGGCTGCGATCTTTTGATTTTGTTTTACAGTTCAGATCAAAAGATCGCAGCCTGCGGCAGCTCCTACAGGGGTCAGGCTTTGTCGGGTTTTGCCAGCAGGGTGTAAATGCATGGGAGGACGAACAGGGTAAATAAGGTACCGATCGACATGCCCGTCGCAATCACCATACCGATATCGAAACGGCTGACCGCTCCGGCACCGGTAGCCAGAATCAGCGGCACCATGCCGAACACCATCGCTGCGGTGGTCATCAGCACCGGCCGCAGACGAATCGCTGCCGCTTCCTCCACCGCCTCGCGCGCGCTCAGGCCTTTGTCCTTGCGCAGTTGATTGGCGAATTCGACGATCAGGATCCCGTGCTTGCTGATCAGCCCGATCAGCGTCACCAGCCCGACCTGGGTGTAGATGTTCATGCTCGACCAGCCAAGGAACAGCGGAATCAGCGCCCCGCAGATCGACAGCGGCACCGTCACCAGAATCACCAGCGGATCGCGGAAGCTCTCGAACTGCGCTGCCAGCACCAGAAAAATGATCGCCAGCGCCAAAGCAAACGTCACCCACAAGGCACTCCCTTCCTGGACGAACTGCCGTGAGGCGCCGCCGTAGTCGAAAGCAAAACCGGCCGGTGCTTCTTCGCGGGCGATCTGCAACACCGTGTCGATGGCTTCGCCCATGCTCACCAGCGGAAACCCGGAAATCTTCGCCGCGTTGAGTTGCTGGAACTGGTTGAGCTGGCGCGGTCGGGCACGGTCGCTGACCTTGATCAACGTCGACAGCGGCAGCAATTCGCCCTGGGTGTTTTTCACATAGTAATTGTTCAGCCAGTCCGGGTTGTCGCGGTACGGCCGTTCAACCTGGGCGATGACCTTGTAGCTGCGCCCTTCGATGGTGAAGCGATTGATTTCCGCCTCGCCGAGCAGCGTTGCCAGGGTGCTGCCCAGATCGAGCATCGACACGCCCATCTGCGCCGCTTTGGTGCGGTCGATGTCGACCACCACTTCCGGTTTGTCGAACGCCAGGTCGAGGTCGACGAAGGCGAACTTGCCCGACTCCATCGCGCGCTTCTTGATCCGGTCAGCCACTTGCAAAAGTAGTTCGTAATCGTTGGCCGTGTTGACCACGAATTCGAACGGCAAGCCTTCGCCGGTGCCGGGCAGGGAGGGCAGGTTGAAACCGAAAATCTGCAATCCCGGGATCGCACCCAGTTTGCCTTGCACCTCGGGGAGGATCTGCATCTGCGTGCGGCTGCGCTCGTTCCACGGCTTGAGCAGGAAGCCGCCGATGCCGGCCTGCACACCGTTGTAGCCGTTGATCTGGAACGAGGAGTAGTACTCCGGGAATTCCTTGAAGATCTTGATGAACTCGTCGGTGTAGGTGCTCAGGTAATCAAGGTTGGTTGGCTGCGGGGCGGTGGCCATCATGAAAATGATGCCCTGATCCTCGTCCGGCGCCAGTTCAGATTTGGTGAACTTGAGGAACACCGGAATCAGGCACAGTACGATCACTGCAAACACCAGCACCACCGGGCGCGTGTTCAGCGTGCCGTGCAGCGTGCTTTGATAGCGGCGCTTGAGGCCGTCGAAGAGGCGGTCGAGACGATGGGCGAGGCCGCTGGGGTTCTGTTCGTGGCGCAGCAGATAAGCACACATCATTGGCGACAGGGTCAGGGCGACGACCCCGGAAATCACCACAGCCCCGGCCAGCGTCAGCGCGAACTCCTTGAACAGCGCCCCGGTCAGGCCGGTGAGAAAACCGATCGGCGCATACACCGCCGCCAGCGTGATGGTCATCGACACCACCGGCATGGCGATTTCTCGGGCGCCTTCAAGGGCAGCGTCAAACGGTGTTTTGCCTTCTTCGATGTGCCGATGAATGTTCTCCACCACGACAATCGCATCGTCCACCACCAGGCCGATGGCCAACACCATCGCCAGCAGCGTCAGCAGGTTGATCGAGTAGCCCATCATCTGCATGAAGAACATCACGCCGATCATCGACAGCGGAATGGTCACCACCGGGATCACCACCGAGCGCAACGCGCCAAGGAACAGGAACACCACGACGATGACGATCAGCACCGCTTCGAACAGGGTTTTTACCACTTCGTCGATGGACGCCTGGATGAACAGGGTGGCGTCGTAAGCAATCTCGCTCTTGAGGTTCGGCGGCAGCTGCGCTTCCAGCTCCGGCATGATCTTGCGCACTTCCTTGATCACGTCCAGCGGGTTGGCGCCCGGTGTCGCCTTGATGCCGATGTACACCGATGGCGTGCCGCCGAACGAGCTGATCGAGTCGTAGTTTTCCGCGCCCATTTCCACCCGCGCGACATCGCTGAGCAGCACGCGGCTGTCGCCACTGACCTTGAGCGGAATGGCGGCGAAGGCTTCGGCGGATTTCAGCTCAGTGTTGGCGTTGATGCTGGTCACCACGTACTCGCCTTTCACTTCGCCGGCGGCGGAGAGGAAGTTGTACTGACGCACAGCGTTGGTCACGTCGGCGGCGCTGAGGCCGAAACCGGCAAGTTTTATCGGGTCGAGCCACAGGCGCATGGCGAACACCTGATTGCCGAGAATCTCCGCTTCAGCCATGCCCGGCAGGGTCGCCAGTTTTGGCTGGATCACCCGCGACAGGTAGTCGGTGATCTGCGGGTTGCTCAAGTCCTTGCTGAAGAAGCTGATGTACATCAGTGCCGAAGCGTCGGCGGATTCCTTGCTCAGCACCGGGTCTTCGGCATCCTGCGGCAGCTGGTTTTTCACCTCGTTGGCCTTGGCCAGCAGCTCGGTGAACAAACGGTCGGTGTTGGCGCCGATGCGTGCGTAGATCGAGATCGTCGAGAAGTTCTGGCGACTGACCGAGGTCATGTAGTCGATGCCCTCGGCGCTGGCCAGGCTCTGCTGCATCGGTTGGGTGATGTAGCCCTGAATGGTTTCGGCGTTGGCCCCGGGGTAGGCGGTGGTCACCGTGATCAGGGCGTTTTCCATTTGCGGGTATTGGCGCAGCGGCAACTTGCTCCAGGCCTGAAAGCCGAGCAGCACAATCAGCAGGCTGACCACGGTGGCGAGCACCGGACGGCGGATGAACGGATCAGTAAAAGCCATGGGTTTTCCTTGATCAGTCGGCGCGGGGCGGACTGTTCTGCTCGCCGAGGGTCTTGTCGTCGCTGATGGCGATGTGCGCGCCGTTGTCCAGTTTGATCTGGCCAGCCGTCACCACTTGTTCGCCGTTCTGCACGCCCTTGTTGATCATCACCAGGCCATCGCGGCGTTCACCGGTTTCGATGAAGCGGCGTTCGGCGATCAGTACGGGTTGGCCCTTGTCGTCTTTTTCGACGCTGCCGTCTTCGGCCTTTTTCTGCCCGACCACGTAGATCGAGTTGCCGTAGAGGGTGTAGGTGATCGCGCTCTCCGGCACGACGATGTGTTTCTGCGGATCGGGCAACAGCACTTCGAGGCTGGTAAACATGCCGGGCAACAGTTTGCCGTCGGGGTTGGCCAAGGTGGCGCGGATCAGGATGTTGCGCGTAGTGCTTTCGACGATCGGGTTGATTGCGCTGATCTTGCCGGCGAAATTTTGCCCGGGGTAAGCCGAAACCGAGATCTGTACGGGTTGGCCGATGGCCAGTTTCGGCACCGATTGTTCGGGCAGGTAGAAGTCGGCGTAGAGGCTGCTCAAATCCTGCAACGTAGCGATTTTGGTGCCGCTGGCGAGGTAGTCGCCGACGTCGACCTGACGGATGCCGATGGTGCCGCTGAACGGCGCGAGAATGCGTTTTTTCGCCAGCGAGGCGTTGAGCTGATTGACCGTGGCTTTGTTCTTTTGCAGCACGGCGGAGAGGCGGTCGAATTCGCCTTTGGAGATGGCGCGGCTGTCGACCAGTTGCGCGCCACGGCCGAAGTCCAGTTGCGCCAGACCCAAGTCTGCCTTGGCGGTTTCCAGCAGGGCGGTTTCGACGGCGCTGTCGAGTTGCAGCAACGGTTGCCCGGCTTTGACCTTCTGTCCGGATTCGAACTTGAGTTCAGTGACCGTGCCGGCGACTTCCAGACTCAGCTCGACGCCTTGCAATGCCTTGAGCGTGCCGACGGTGGGCAAGCGCATCTGCCACGGCCGTTCGCTGGCGTTGGCCACGGCGACGCTGATCGGCGGTTTCGGCTTGGAAAAGCCCTGGATCATCGTGTAGATCGAAAAGGCTTTGTACCCGCCCAGCACCAGGACGATCAGCAACACAACACCCAACATGATCAGCATGCGGCGACGCAGCATATTTCCAGTTCCTTGGATAAATCAGGTGAGACAGGCCCGAACATTACTCCGAGAGAGGCAGGTAATCCAACTGC